>NZ_JACSQZ010000017.1 GCF_014836325.1 Clostridium gallinarum | reverse complement strand
GTATTTATGTCAATAATATAAATATTAAATATAAGGAGTTGATAATTTGAAGAAAATTTCTAGAATTATTACTATATTTTTGATCTCTTTAGTATTAACTACCTGTAGCATAATTCTTTATTTTAGTGATTCTTTACTGATAATATATAGAGTTTATGAGCAATTAAAAGATAATAACTCTTCAATAGAAACTCTTGCAGAGCTTACTGATTATAATGTTACTGATGATATAGATATACAGGGGGTAGTCTATAAGGATACAGATTCTAAAGAGGTATTTTTAGATATATATAAATCAACAGTTTCTAATAAGCCATCTCCTGTTATTTTATATGTACATGGTGGAAGCTGGATATATGGAGATAATGGTATTCCAATAGGGTTAGTACCAATAATAAAATCATTTAATGAAAGTGGATTTTCAATTATTAGTGTTTCATATGAACTTTTAAAAGAAGATACTCCAATAGAAAATCCAATTAAGGACGTAAAAGATTCAATAAGATGGATTTATAAAAATAAGAATAAATATAACTTTGACACTGATAATATTGGAATATTAGGAATTTCCTCTGGTGCCCACTTAGCTCTGATGGCATCTTATTCTAATGATAATGAATTTATAGGCGATTCAGATTTATCTACTTATTCATCAAAGGTTAATTATGTAATAGATGTTTTTGGGCCAACTGATTTATCAACATTAGATACATCTTCAATTGAAGAAGAATATAAAAACGAAATAGAAAAATTAATTAAATCTAAAAATATAATTAATAATTATAGTCCTATTAATTATATTTCAGATTCATCTCCAAATACACTTATAATACATAGTGAAAAAGATGAAATTGTACCATATAAAAATGCTTTAACTTTATACAATTCTCTAAAAAATAAAAAATCAAAACTACTATCACTGTCATCAGGTTCTCACTTTTTTAATGGATTCAAAGAAAATGAACTTGTTGCTCTAGTATTTGAAGTTTTAAAGTTTATACAATTAAACAAAAAAGGCTAGTACCATAAAATACTAGCCTTTATCATTATCTATTATATGTTACACCATATATATCATAATACGCTTCTATAGCTGCTTTCATTTCATCATCTATATATATTTTTCCATTTAATTCTCTATTATGTAGATATTCTACAACTTCTTTCATAGTAACTATTGAATATGTAGTAATTCCAAATACTTCTTTAATTTCTTCTTGAGCTGATCTATCAGTTTTACCTTTTTCCATTCTATCAACAGAAATTATAAGACCTTTAATATCTACATTTCCTTGAGCTTTTAATATAGGTGCAGTTTCGTAAATTGATGTTCCTGCAGTCATAACATCCTCAACTATAACAACTCTTGATGAATCTTTTAAGCTACCACCTAAAAGTATTCCACCTTCACCGTGATCTTTTACTTCTTTTCTGTTCGAACAATATTCTACATCTATATTATATAAATTATTAAGAGAAATAGCTGTTGTAACTGTTAAAGGAATACCTTTATAAGCTGGTCCAAATAAAACATCAAAGTCTTTTCCAAAATGTTTATTAATTGCCTTTGCGTAAAATTCCCCTAATTTCTTTAATTGTTCTCCAGTAGTATAATTTCCGGTATTTATAAAAAATGGAGTTTTTCTTCCGCTTTTAGTAACAAAATCTCCAAATCTTAAAACATTACTTTCAACCATAAATTCAATAAACTCTTCTTTATATCTTTCCATAATAAACATTCCTTCCAACACAAATATTAAGCATATATATAATTTTAATATACGCCTTAATAATTTTATCATTTCTTATTAAAAATTACCAATATTTTTTAAAAGAAAAAAGCATTAAATAAATTAATGCTTCTACAAACTATGAATATCTAGATAAAATTATTAATTTCTTGCTTCTTTATTTAATTCATATAATCTTTGTCTCTCTGGTAAAGTGAGTTCTACATCACCTTCTCTTTTTTCAATCAATTTTTCTAATTCTTTAAACTTCTCTTCACCCAATTTAATTTTAATAACTTCTGATTTAATTAATTTCAAATCATTTTTTTCTGTAATTGTTAAATTTTCTCCATTTTGAATTTTTTCTTTTAAAGCCTTTACTTTTTGATTTTGAACTTTATTTAAATAACTTTCATTTTTAGGAGTCCAAAAGTCATCAAATTTATCTTCTTTACTTATGCATATAGAATAGTTATTAAAGACTCTATATGCATTATTTTTATATCTAACATCATCAGATTTACATATATTAATAGAAGAGGTTATTGCACTTGTTGAAATCATTAAAAGTAAAGTTAAATTTTTAAACATCTTTTGCTCCTCCTTTTATAGATACTCACATTATTATTATATGAAGTTTTCTAATAAATAAAGAAAGTAATTTTTTCTATAGAAAATCTATATTGTTTTTAAAAGAAAATTTCTTATTTTTTTCATCCCATATAGAACTTTGAACCTCTCCTATATGAAGTTTATTAAGGAAGTACATACAAATACGAGATTGTCCAATACCTCCACCTATAGTATATGGAAGTCTTTCTTTTAAAATTTCTTGATGAAACTCTAAATTTGTTCTATTTTTACAATTACTTTTGCCTAATTGTTTTTCTAAAGTTTCCTTATCAACTCTTATACCCATAGATGATAGTTCATAGGCTATATTAAGCACAGGATACCATACTAAAATATCTCCATTAAGATGCCAATCATCATAATCTGGACTTCTTCCATCATGTTTAATTCCTGATTTTAGTAAATCACCAACTTCCATTAAAAATACTGCACCTTTATCCTTGCATATTTCATTTTCTCTTTCTTTTGGACTTAATTCAGGATATAAATCTTCTAATTCCTGAGTTGTAATAAAATATATATTTTCAGGTAATTTAAAAGAAATTGGATTTAAATTACTATTTACGAATTGTTCTGTTTCCCTAAAAACTTCATAAATATCTTTAACAGTTTTCTTTAAATATTCTTTATTTCTATCTGACTTAAAGATTATCTTTTCCCAATCCCACTGGTCAACATAAATTGAATGAATATTATCTAATTCTTCATCTCTTCTTATCGCATTCATATCAGTATAAAGTCCTGTATATGGATTAAATCCATATCTTTTTAAACTCCATCTTTTCCACTTGGCTAAAGACTGAACAACCTCTGCTTCAATTTTATCTGCTAATATTTCAAATTTAACAGGTCTTTCAGTTCCATTTAAATTATCATTAAGCCCTGTATTACATTTAAGAAATAAAGGTGCTGACACTCTTGTTAAGTTTAATTTACTTGCTAAAGCCTTTTCAAAAAAATCTTTAATTTCTTTAATTTGAATTTCAGTTTTTATTAATGAGTTTGTCATAAAATAAACCTCCTCTAATAAATAAGATTTTATTTTAAATTTAAATATTCATTAATGCTTTTTGCAGCATCTAACCCTTCTTTTATTGCCCAAACAACTAAAGATTGTCCTCTTCTTGCATCTCCACAAGAAAAAATCTTTTCTCTATTAGTTTTAAAATTATTATAGTCAGCTTCTATATTATTTCTATTATCTAAATCTACTTTAAAGAAGTTAGAAATGTAATCTTCTGTACCCACGAAACCCATTGCTAATAAAACTATATCTACATCTATTATCTCTTCAGTATTTTCAACTTCTCTAAATTTTAAGTTTCCTAAATTATCTTTAAACCAATTTACTTTTACTAATTTTGCTCCTGTAACTTTCTCAGAAGCATCATATAAAAACTCTTTAACGCTTGTACAATATCTTCTAGGATCCTCTCCAAATAAATCTATTGCTTCTTCTTGTCCATAATCTACTTTTAAAGATTTTCTCCATTCAGGCCATGGATTATCATATAATCTATCCTTAGGAAGAGGCTTTGTTATTTCTATTTGTAAAACTGATTTACATCCTTGCCTTATAGATGTAGCTACACAATCTGTTCCAGTATCTCCACCACCTATAATTAATACTCTCTTATCTTTACAATTAATATTATTTTCATATTTATTTAATAAATTTCTAGTGTTTTCTTTTAAAAAATCAACTGCAAAATAAATACCTTTTGAATTCCTACCATTAATATTTAAATCTCTAGGCTTACTAGCTCCTGTAGCAAGAACTATTGCGTCATATTCTGTAAAAACTTTTGTTTTTAAACTTTCATTTATACAAACATCAGAATTTGTATAAAAATTAATTCCTTCTTCCTTTAAAAAGTTGATTCTTCTATTAACAATAGCTTTATCTAACTTCATATTTGGTATACCATAAGTAAGTAAGCCACCAATTCTATCTTCTCTTTCAAATACATCAACTTTATAACCATATTGGTTTAAATAATAACTACATGAAAGTCCTGCTGGTCCAGAGCCTATAACTGCAATTGTTTTGTCTTTTCTCTTTTTTGGTGGATTTGATTTAATATATTGATTTTCAAATGCAAAATCAATTATAAATCTTTCATTTTCTTTAATTGTAACAGCTGAAGAATTCATAGAAACTGTACATGCTGATTCACAAGGAGCAGGACAAACTCTTCCAGTAAACTCAGGAAAGGGATTAGTTTTTAATAATCTATCTAAAGCTAAAATTAAATTATCTTTATATAGTAAATCATTAAATTCAGGGATTAAATTATTTAAAGGACATCCTGAAACCATTCCTTTAATTGTTATTCCAGATTGACAAAATGGAACTCCACAATCCATACATCTTGCACCTTGATTAATCTGCTCTTCTTTAGAAAGTAAGTTGTGAAATTCATTAAAATTTTCTACTCTTTCTTTTGGAGTTTTATCATCACCTGACTTTCTTTCAAACTCTAAAAACCCTGTTGCTTTTCCCATTTAATCCCACTCCTTTCATAAAATGTAGCTAATATAGCTTCATCTTCAGATAGTCCTTTATCTTTATTTTTATTTATCAAGCTTATGATATTTTTATAATCTGTTGGAACTACTTTTTTGAAGTATTTTATATAATTATCAAAGCTTTTTAATATTTCATTTCCATAAGAAGAATTAGTTAATTCTACATGCTCAGTTAGCAATTCTTTAATAATGTTTATATCTTCATTATTTAGAGTTTCAATTTCAACTAGCTCTTTATTTAAATTATGTTTTAGATTCTCATTTTTATCTAAAACATATGCAACTCCACCACTCATACCAGCTGCAAAATTTAATCCAAAATCACCTAATATTAAAATAGTACCTCCTGTCATATATTCACAACCATGATCACCGACACCTTCAACTACTGCAATTGCTCCAGAATTTCTAACTGCAAATCTTTCACCTGCAATTCCATTAATAAACACTTTCCCCGATGTTGATCCATATAATGCAACATTTCCAATTATTATATTATCTTGAGATTTAAAAAAACAATTTTCAGGTTTCTTAACAACTATTTTTCCACCAGATAATCCTTTACCTAGATAATCATTACAATCACCATAAATATTAATAGTTATACCTTTTGGAATAAAAGCACCTATACTTTCTCCACCAGAACCAGTACAATTTAAAATAATTGAATCCTCATCTAATTTATTATATCCAAATTTTTCTGTAATCTTAGATCCTAGAAGAGTTCCTAAAGCTCTATCTGTATTATTAATATCAATATTAATAGATAAATTTTCATTAATTTCAAAATACTTATCAACCATAGGAATTATAAGAGATCTATCTAGTGTTTTATCTTTTTCTTTAATATAATCTTTATTAAATTTATTTTTTAATGTAAAAAATCTTGAATCATTAATTAATATTGCTGACAAGTCAACTTTACTTCTTTTAAATCCTTTTTTATTTTCTTTTTCTTTTAACCTATCAAATCTTCCTATCATTTCATCTAAAGTTCTAAAACCTAATTTAGCCATATATTCTCTTAAATTCTGTGCTATAAAATACATAAAGTTAATTACATATTCAGGTTTACCATTAAATCTTTTTCTAAGTTCTTTATTTTGAGTTGCAATTCCAACTGGGCATGTATCTAGATTACATACTCTCATCATTACACAACCTAATGACACTAATGGTGCTGTAGCAAAACCAAACTCCTCAGCCCCAAGTAAAGCTGCAATAGCTACATCCCTACCTGTCATTAATTTTCCATCTACTTCAAGTCTTACCCTATCCCTTAAATTATTTAATATTAACGTTTGATGTGCTTCAGCAAGACCAATTTCCCAAGGTAAACCAGCATTTTGAATTGATGTTTTAGGTGATGCACCAGTGCCACCATCATGACCAGATATTAAGATAACATTAGTGCCTGCTTTTGCAACTCCAGTAGCAATAGTTCCTACTCCGGCTTCTGAAACTAATTTTACAGATATATCTGCTTCCTCATTTGATTGTTTTAAGTCATAAATAAGTTGAGCTAAATCCTCAATAGAATATATATCATGGTGTGGTGGTGGAGATATTAATCCTACTCCTGGTATAGCGCCTCTAGTCTTAGCTATCCATGGATAAACCTTACTTCCTGGAAGTTGTCCTCCTTCACCTGGTTTTGCACCTTGTGCCATTTTTATCTGTAATTCAGTAGCATTTACTAAATACTCAGATGTTACTCCAAATCTTCCTGAGGCTATTTGTTTTATAGCAGATTTTTTTGAATCTCCATTAGAGCTAAGTATAAATCTCTCTCTTTCTTCGCCACCTTCACCAGTATTAGATTTACCACCAATTCTATTCATTGCAATTGCTAAAGTTTCATGAGCTTCCTTTGAAATTGATCCATATGACATTGCTCCAGTTTTAAATCTCTTCACTATAGATCCAACACTTTCTACTTCTTCCATAGGAATAGGATCACTTAAAAATTTAAAATCTAATAAACTCCTTAAAGTAATAAAACTTTCATCATTATCTATTAATTCAGTAAACTCTTTGAAAGTTTCATAATTTTCATTTTTAGTTGCTTGTTGCAATTTATATATGCTTAATGGATTATACAGATGCTCTTCTTTATTTGATCTATATCTATCTCTTCCAATAGAATCTAATGATATTTCGTTAATGCTTCTATATCTTTTTAAAACCTCGTCTTGAATTTCTTTTAGTGATATTCCTTCGATTCTACTTATAGTATTAGTAAAATATTTATTTATAACGTGAGTATTTATTCCAACAGCTTCAAAGATTTGAGACCCTCTATAAGATTGAATTGTCGAAATTCCCATTTTAGAAATTATCTTAACTAATCCTTTTAATATAGCCTTGTTATATTTCTTTATTGATTCCTCATAACTGTTTTTTAATAAATTATCATCAATTAACTTATTAACTGATTCATATGCTAAATAAGGGTTTATTGCTGATGCTCCAAAACCTATTAAAGTTGAAAAATGATGAACTTCTCTTGGTTCTCCACTTTCAAGAATTAAATCTATTTTTTTTCTTAATCCTTTCTTAATTAAATAATGATTAACAGCTGATACTGCTAATAGTGATGGAATAGGTATTATTTTTTCAGTAACATTTCTATCACTTAATATAATAAGATTAAATCCATTGCTAATTGCTAGTTCAACTTCTACGCAAATAGAATCAATTGCAAATTCTAAATCATATTCATCATTTATTTTTCCATAAGAAATAAATATAGTTTTTACTTTAAAATTAGAATTTTTTATACTTCTTATTCTTTCTAAATCTTCATTTGTTATAATTGGTGAATTTAATTTAATTTTAGGTTTATTTTCATTTAATTTACCTAAAATGTTTCCAGTGGATCCTATATAAGTTGTTGTTGAAATAACAATTTCTTCTCGAATAGCATCTATCGGGGGATTAGTAACTTGAGCAAATAACTGCTTAAAATAATTAAAAAGTAGTTGAGCTTCTTTTGATAATATTGCTAATGGAGTATCTATTCCCATTGAACTTAATGGTTCTTCTCCAGTTTCACACATTGGTAATATAGTATTTTTAAGATCTTCATATGAGTAATTAAATATTTGAAGTAATTTATTTTTATCTAAGTTATTATTTTTAAGATTTGACTGCAAAGGTAAGTTTTCTATATTTAAAATATTTTCTTTAATCCATAATAAATAATCATTTTTTAGGTAATACTCTTTTTTTACCTCTTCATTACTTTTAAGTTTTTTATTAATAGTATCAACTAATAATATTTTGCCAGGTGTTAGTCTTCCTTTATATGTTATCTCATCATTTTTTATATCTAAAGCACCAACTTCAGAAGATAATATTAAATTATTATCTTTAGTTATATAATATCGCGCAGGTCTTAATCCATTTCTATCTAAGGTTGCTCCCATTACATTTCCATCAGTAAAAACTATAGCAGCAGGACCATCCCAAGGATCCATTAAAGTTGAATTATATTCAAAATAAGCCTTTTCCTCTTTTGATATATAAGGATTTTTTTCAAATGGTTCAGGAATTAAAATCATAATTGCTTCTTCAATACTTTTTCCATTCATAATTAAAAATTCTAAAGTATTATCTAAAATTGCAGAATCAGATCCTTCAGTATTAATTATAGGTAATACCTTTTTTAATTGATTTTTAAAAACATTTGAATATAAATTTCCTTCCATAGCCATCAAACTATTAATATTTCCTCTTAAAGTGTTAATTTCTCCGTTATGAATAATATATCTATTAGGATGAGCTCTTTTCCAACTAGGAACTGTATTTGTGCTATATCTTGAATGTACCATAGTTATTGCTGACTCCACCATAGCATTAGATAAATCTATATAGAAATTTTTTAGTTGACTAGCTAATAATAAGCCCTTATATACTATAGTCTTAGAAGAAAGGGAAGCTATATATGCTTTTTCAGTAAGTAACTCCTTTTCAAACCTCCTTCTTATTACATATAACTTTCTTTCAAAATCTTTTATATCAGAAATATTGGATGGTCTTTCTATAATTACTTGCTTAAAACAAGGTATTGATTTAGTAGCAAAATCACCTAAAACTGATTTATTAATAGGAACTGCTCTCCAAGCTAAAATTTTTAATTCTTCTTCTTTGCATAACTTTTTAAATATATTTACACAAAGTTGTTTTTCTATATTATTTTCTGGTAAGAAAAACATTCCTACAGCATAATTTCCTTCTTTAGGAAGAATAACTCCTAATTTTTGTGCTTCTTCCTTAAAAAATCTATGTGGTATTTGAAATAGTATTCCAGAACCATCTCCTGTTTTTCCATCTGCTCCAGTTCCACCCCTATGCTCTAAATTAATTAATATATTAAGAGCATCTTCTATAGATTTATGAGTTCTTATTCCATCTATATTTACTATGGCTCCAATTCCACAAGCATCATGTTCAAAAGAGCTTCTATATAGTCCTATATCATTATGCATAAATATTCCCCCTTCATAAAAATAGAGATACTCTTTAAATTCTATAAAGAATGCATTTTAATGAGTTGCTAATACAACTTATTAAAATAAGCTCTCTTTTTCATTTATTAGTTTTTTTGAAAAATCTATAATTTTAATACCATGATTCATACAACTTTTTTGTATATATTTATAAGCTTCCTCTTCTGACAACAGAAATTTATTCATTATTATACCTTTAGCTTTTTCTATAAGAATTCTATCATTAATTTTACTTTCTAATGATAAGACCTTTTCTTTTAGTTTTTTTACGCGTTTTTCACTTTGATATATAATCTCTAGTGAATTTATTAACAAAGAAGCATTAACTGGACTTGATATGCAGTATATATCTGTGGCTTCTTGAATAAATGATTTATATGGTTCATTTACTATAGCAAGAAAGCCACATCCATCTCTAACACTTTCATAAATATTAATCAAGTTCATATCCTTAAACTTATATCCACTAATGACTATAGAGGGAGAAAATTGCTTTATGGCTCTTATAAGTTCACTACCGTAGGTGCACATCGTTACTACATTAAATCCATTTGATACTACAATAATTTTTATCTTTTGAGCTATGTCTTCATTATTTAGTGCAATAATAACATCTATTGCCATCTTAATTGCTCCCTTACAAGTAAAGTTAGAATTGATTTAAATAATTATCTATTTCCCATTTATGAACTTTACTTCTATAATCATCCCATTCAGCTTTTTTAGCTTTAATATAATTATTAAAAGTGTGTTCCCCTAAAGTTCTCTTTACTAATTCACTTTCTTCCATATATTTTATAGCCTCCTCTAAACTTCCAGGTAAACTATCAATCGATTCACTTTCTCTTTCTTCAAGGGTCATTTTAAATATATTCTTTTCTACACTTTCAGGTGGAACTAAATTATTTTTTATACCATCTAATCCAGCAGCTAGTAAACATGCTAAAACTAAATATGGATTTGCACTTGGATCTGGGCATCTAAGTTCAACTCTTGTTCCATTTCCCCTTGTAGCTGGAACTCTAATTAAAGGACTTCTATTTTTAGCAGACCATGCTATATAAACAGGAGCTTCATATCCAGGAACTAATCTTTTATATGAATTAACTAATGGATTTGTTATAGCTGATATTCCTTTTATATTTTTAATTAAACCAGCTATAAAACTATATGCAGTTTTACTTAATCCTAATATATCATTTTCATCTACAAATGCATTTTTTCCATCTTTACTTAAAGACATATTTATATGCATTCCTGAGCCATTTATTCCGAAGAATGGTTTTGGCATAAAAGTAGCATAAACTCCATGTCTTTGAGCTATCGATTTTACAACTAGTTTAAAAGTCATTATATTGTCAGCTGTTGTTAAAGCATTCTCATATTTAAAATCTATTTCATTTTGTCCAGCTGCAACTTCATGATGAGAAGCTTCAATTTCAAACCCCATATCTTCTAATACTAATGCAATATCTCTTCTAATATTTTCACCTGCATCAACAGGACTTAAATCAAAGTATCCAGCATTATCTTGAGTTTTTAATAAAGGTTGTCCATATTCATCTGTGCTTAATAAGAAAAATTCACACTCAGGTCCTACATTCATAGAATACCCTAAATCCTCTGCCTCTTTTAAAACTCTTTTTAATATATTTCTTGGATCTCCTTCGAAGGGAGTTCCTTCTGGTCTATAAATATCACAAATTAATCTAGCAACTTTTCCTTGTTGAGGTCTCCAAGGAAAAATAACAAAGCTATCTAAATTTGGTCTTAAATACATATCAGATTCTTCAATTCTTACAAATCCTGATATTGAAGATCCATCAAACATTATTTCATTGCTTAAAGCTTTTTTTAATTGCTTATCGGTGATTGCAACATTCTTTAAAGCCCCAAATATATCAGTAAATTGCAATCTTATAAATTTAACACCATTTTCTTCTACTAAATTTAAAATGTTTTCCTTTGAATATTTTATCATTGTAAACTCCCCCTTTTTTAATAAAAAAAAGCGCACAATAGAAATACATCTATTGAACGCCGTTGTTCAAAAACTACTTTTTACCATTATATTCTTAAATTAATAATATGGCAATAATATTTCAAAAAATTTTTTTCAATTTTTTTCTAAAGTATTAACTCTTTATTATTATAAGCTATTAACCAATTTTGTGCTTTTTTACAAATCTTTTTATTCTTTTAACAGCTTCAATTAAATCTTCAGTAGAAGAGGCATAACAGGCTCTAATATATCCTTCTCCACATTCACCAAAAGCATTTCCAGGTACAGCTAATACCTTTTCTTCCATTAGTAACTTCTCACAAAATTCATCAGAAGTTAAGCCAGTAGATTTAATACATGGAAATACATACAAAGCACCTAATGGTTCAAAACATTCTAATCCCATTTCTCTAAATCCATTTACTAAAATTCTTCTTCTTCTATTATATTCTCTTGCCATTTCACTTACACTATCATCACCATTTTTAAGAGCTTCTATTGCTGCATATTGTGCTGTAGTCGGTGAACACATTATTGCATACTGATGTATTTTTTTTAAGGCATCAATTAAAACAGGATGTCCACAAACATATCCTAATCTCCAACCAGTCATAGCATAAGCTTTCGAGAAACCATTAATAACTAAAGTTTTATCTTTAACTTCTTCAAAGCTAGCTATGGAATAATGATTTTTATCATAAGAAAGTTCAGCGTATATTTCATCAGATAAAATTATAATATTTCTATCTTTTAAAACATCAACTATCTCTTTTAATTCTTCCTTAGTCATAATTGCTCCAGTAGGATTATTAGGAAATGGAATTATGACTACTTTAGTTTTAGGTGTTATTGCTTCTTCCAATAGTTTTGCTGTAAGTTTAAATTCATCTTCTTGCCTCAAATTTATTGTTACAGGTGTTGCCCCACAGAACGTTGCACATCCTTTATAAGCAACAAAGCTTGGCTCAGGTATAATAACCTCATCACCAGGACCGACAATAGCTCTTAAAGCTAAATCTATGCCCTCGCTTCCCCCGACTGTAACTAATATTTCATCATTAGGATTATATTTCAAATTAAATCTTCTATTTAGATAATTTGATATTTCTTTTCTTAATTCTATAAAGCCTGCATTCGATGAATAATGAGTATGTCCCTTTTCTAAAGAATATATTCCAGCTTCAATCACATTCCAAGGAGTAACAAAATCAGGTTCCCCTACTCCGAGTGATATAACGTCTTCCATTTCATTAATTAAGTCAAAATATTTTCTTATACCTGAAGGTGGCATATTTCTTACATTTTCTAAAATCATATTTTCTAGAATCATATAAATATAGCCTCCCTACTTTCATTTTTCTTTTCTTTAAAAATTCTTCCATGATCCTTATATTTTTTTAATACAAAGTGTGTTGCAGTTCCTGTTACATACTCTTGAACAGCTAATTTTTCTGAAACAAATAGAGCAACTTCCTTCATTGTTTTTCCTTCTACTATTACAGTTAAATCAAATCCACCTGAAGACATTAAATAACACGCCTTTACTTCATTAAATTTATAAATTCTCTCAGCAACCTTATCAAATCCTACACCTCTTTGTGGAGTTATTTTGACTTCAATTAAAGCAGTTACGGTTTCTTTTCCTGTATTTTCCCAATTAATTAAAGTTGTATATCCTGCTATTATGTTTTTTTCTTCATAATCTCTTATAGCTTCCCTAACTTCTTCAACAGTCTTACCAGTCATTGTGGCTATTTCTTCATCCTTGTACCTACTATTCTTTTCTAAAACCTCTAAAATATCATCCATTCCATATAGACCTCCTATGTTAAATTTAAAAATAAAAAAGCCCCTCATCCCCATATAAAGGGACGAAGGACTTAACTTCCGCGGTACCACCCTAATAAGTAATAAATTACTCACTCAGTATGAATATATTAAATATTCATGTCTCTTTAACGGGAGAAAACCGTCAATACCTAATTAAGATAAATCTTATTTTTCAATACGAGATTCAAAGGCTGCTTTCATTTAACATACCATACTAGACTCTCACCTATACCTAGCTCTCTTTAATGTTTAGTTAAACTACTCTTCCTTATCATAATCTTTACAAATATTACTTTTTTACTATTATAATAATAAAATAAGATTTATTCAATAGATTTTAATATAAAATTTATTTTATTTTTGCTAAATAGTTAATTAAAAGCTATTCTACTTCACCTACAAGAGAAAATGGTTGAGCTCTCACTATTTTAACATTTACTAAATCACCAGCTTTTATATTTTCACCAGAAAAGTTAACTAACTTTCCATTTCTAGTTCTTCCAGTAAATTTACTTTCATCATTCTTACTTGGACCTTCAACTAAAACTTCAACTACTTTTCCTTCAAATTCTTTATTTTTTCTTATAACACTATCATTTACAGCTTTTATTAATCTATCAAATCTGTGATGTTTATCATCATCTGAAACTTGATTTAACATCATATCGGCTGGTGTATTATTTCTTCTTGAATAAATAAAAGTAAATGCAGAATCATATTGTACTTTATTTACTAAATCTAATGTATCTAAGAAATCTTCTTCAGTTTCTCCAGGGAATCCAACTATTATATCAGTAGTTATAGATACTCCTGGAATTTCTTTCTTAATAAGTTCAACTAATTCTAAGTAAGACTCTTTAGTGTAATGTCTGTTCATTTTCTTTAATACTCTATTAGATCCACTTTGAACTGGAAGATGAACTTGCTCACATAGCTTATCACATTCTTTTATAGCCATTATAACATCTTTAGTTAAGTCCTTTGGATGAGGAGTCATGAATCTAATTCTTTCTAAACCTTCAACTTCATTAATTTTTCTTAAAAGCTTAGCAAAATCAATATCTTCTTCTAATCCTTTTCCATAAGAGTTAACATTTTGTCCTAAAAGAGTTACTTCTTTATATCCTTTTGATACTAAATCTTTAATTTCATTTATTATATCTTCAGACTTTCTACTTCTTTCTCTTCCTCTTACATATGGTACTATACAGTAAGTGCAGAAGTTATTACATCCATACATAATTGTAACAAAAGCTTTAACAGCACTTTCCCTATCTATAGGTACACCTTCTATAATTTCAGTTTCTTTATTAAATATTTCCTTAACTTGAACACCTTCAGTTCTTACTCTATTTAAATACTCTGGGAATTTATATGCATTATGTGTACCAAATATTATGTTAACATGTGGGAATTTATTAAGTATCTTATCTGCCATTCCTTCTTGTTGCATCATACAACCACAAACAGCAATAATTAAATCTGGATTTTTCTTTTTTAAATGTTTTAATTCTCCTAAGTTACCAAATACTTTATTTTCTGCATTTTCTCTAACACAGCAAGTATTATATATAATAATTCCAGCTTCTTCAAGAATTTCTGTTTTAGTATAACCTATACTCTTAAGCATACCGGATAGCTTTTCAGAGTCTTCCTCATTCATTTGACATCCCCATGTTTCAATATAGTATTTTAATTCCTTAATTTCTTCCTTCATAGTATTCTCCTTCTTAGAAATATATTTCTTCATTAATATTATAATAAAAATATTAACTTTTTTAAATACCTATAATAAAAATAGATATTATATGATTTTTTATATTCTATTTTACACTATATTAAAATACATTAAATTTATAGTTACTCCCTGTTTAACTAACAAGGAGTAATTTACTTAATACACTTTATATTTTCTTTCCCATAATGCTATTTTATTTAAATCTTTAAATCCAATTCCCTTATATAAATTAATAGCTTTTATGTTATCATAATCAACTCTTATATATAAATCATTTATCCCATAATTTTTAGCTTCCATAATTATTTCATTCAATAGAAGTTTACTTAATCCAAGCCCTCTATATTTTGATATTATTCCAAAGTTAACTATGGTATACATATTCCTATTAAAAATTATCTGTCCATAACCTATATATTCATTATTTACCATTCCAAAAAAGCAAAGATTATCTAAATAATAATCTTGAGCAGTATCAGCAAAAATATCATCTAAATTAAGAGGTCTTCTATTAACTTGAGCAAAAATATCATTTTGCAAATGACATCTCAATACTTCGTCTTTTCCAGCTTCTAATTTTCTTACTGAAAACTTTATTTTGTTTTTTGGGTTAGTTTTCTCATATACTTGATCTTTCATTACAGTTAAAATATCTTCATTAATATATTTGTTAATATACTTACTAATATCCATTTTTAATAGAAAAGTATAATTATTTTTTTGAAAACCCAACTTAGATAATAATAATGATTTTTGAGTATTATCTATTTCTTCGTAAGATAAAATATTATTGTTAAAATATGATAATGTTCTTTCATTTATCAAGGATATATAATTATTATCTATATAAAGAGCCCATACCTTAGTATATTCTTCATCTGTACTATCAAACCATATATATCCTATATAAATACCATTAATCTTTATTAATCTAATAAACTTTCTATATAAAAACTTAATTAAGAAATTCTGATTATCATAACACTTAAAAAAATCTTTATTATAGCTAATTTCATTAAAATTTTTAAAGTAAATTTCTTTAAATACATCAATATTATTTAATGTTAATTTCTCCAGCATTACCATAAAACCCCTTTAACTCTCTTTATAAAATATAGTATAATTGTTATATAATATATTGGTCAAGAGAATAAAGTGTATAAAAATTTAACATTATTAAAGAAAACACACACATATTTTTCCATGTGTGTGTTTTCTTTATACATTATTCAGCATCTCTTATGCTAAGAGCAATTTTTTTGTTTTCAGCATCTACTGAAAGAATTATAGCCTTTACTTCTTCTCCGATATTTAAGACATCGGCTGGATTATTAATTCTTTCATTAGATATTTTTGAAATATGAACTAAGCCATCAACACCAGGTTCTAATTCTACAAAAGCACCAAAATCATTAATTCTAACAACTTTTCCTAAAACAGCAGAACCTTCAGGATATTTTTCTTCAATATTGCTCCATGGTTCTGGAGTTAAAGCTTTTATACTTAATGAAATTCTATTATTTTCTCTGTCAGCTTCAATTATTTTAACATCTACAATTTGGCCTTTTTTAAGAACACTTTCAGCAGATTTAACATGATTCCATGATATTTGTGATAGGTGAATTAATCCATCAACACCATTTAAATCAGCAAAAGCTCCAAAATTAGTAAATCTTTTAATTTCAGCTTTAACAATATCTCCAACCTTTATATTTTCCCAAGCTGCATCCTCTACTTTTCTCTTTTCTTCTTCAAGAATAACTCTTCTAGATCCAACTATTTTCACAGGATTTCCTAGCGCAAAATCTATTAGTTTGATTTCTAATTCAGATCCAATTAAGTTTCTTCTATCATTTGAAAATCTAATATCTACTTGAGATGATGGAACAAAAACTCTTACACCTTTATAATAGCAAATAAGTCCTTTTTCAATAAAATCTTTTACATTAACTTTAAATATTTCTTGGCTATTAAATTTTTCTTCTAATTCTTTTAAAGTTTCTTTCTTTTCATATTCAAGTCTTGAAAGAACTACATTTCCATCTTCATTTTTTAATTTTATAACTTTAGCAGTTATTTCATCTCCAACTTTAATATTTTCAAGACAAGATTCTAAATTTTCTTCAGATGTTAATTCTTTAAATGGGATTACTCCATCTGACTTATAACCTACTAAAGATATAATAACCTCATCTCTTCCAAGTGATAAAACTTCACCTTTAATTTCATCACCAATTCTAAATCTTCTATCCATTTCTTCCATTAGTTTTAATTGATCTTCCATTTAGCTTTTTCCCTCCATAATATCAATTACTTCTTTTATTATCCAGTCGGGAGTAGATGCACCTGCAGTAATCCCAACAGTTTTACCTTTATTTTCTTCTATGAACTCTTTAGTAAGTTCTTTAGAATTTTCAATATGAATTGTATTTGGGCAATTTGTCTTTGCTATTTGATAAAGCTTAGTTGTATTAGAACTATTCCTTCCTCCAATTACAATCATAGTATCTACAGTTTTAGATAACTCATTAGCACTTTTTTGTCTTACTTCTGTAGCAGAACAAATAGTATTAAAAGCTAACAATTCTTTTGAAAGTGAAGATAAATTACTTACTGTCTTTTTCCAAGTTTCTTCTTTTTCTGTAGTTTGTGATACAACGCATATTTTTTTAGATAATTTCTTATCAAATGTACCATCCTTAGTTATTACAGCATTATTATTGCACCAACCATTTATTCCTACTACTTCTGGATGCTTGTCATCACCTAAGATAACAATATTGTAACCTAAATCCGAATACTTATTAACCTTTTTGTGTATATTTGTTACATAAGGACAAGTTGCATTTACAACTATAAGTCCACGTTTCTCAAGATTTTCAGTAACTTCTTTAGATACTCCATGAGATCTTATTAAAATTACATCACCTTCATTTAATTTATCAATTTCGCTATATTCAATAGCATATATATTATTTTCTTCTAAATACATAACAACATCATTATTATGTATTAATGGACCTAATGTATAAATCTTTTTATCATATTGTTTTTTTACTTTAAGAGCTTCTTCTACAGCTCTTTGTACACCAAAACAAAATCCAGCATTTTCTGCTAATATAACTTTATTCATATCAATTCTCCTAAGAAATTATTTGTTATTTTTTATACTTAGGGATATCTTTTCTACAACCTCATCTATTGATAAATTTGTAGTGTCTATTTCAATAGCATCTTCTGCTTTCCTTAGTGGGTCAACTTCTCTATTGCTATCTATATAATCCCTTTTAATTATATCTTCTAAGATAGTAGAATAATCTACTGATAACCCCCTATTTTTTAACTCTTTATATCTTCTTTCAGCTCTTGCTTCTGGAGTTGCTGTTAAGAAAAACTTAAACTTAGAATCTTTTAATACCACAGTTCCAATATCTCTACCATCCATTATAACATCATATTTTTTTGACATTTCTCTTTGTAAATCAACTAATTTACTTCTTACTTCTTTAATAGATGCATATTTAGATACTATTGAACTAATTTCTGGCATAGTAATTTTATCTTGAATATTTTCATCATTAAGATATAAATCATCATTTATAAACTTCATATTTAATGAATCAATTAAATTGCTTAATTCTTGAATATTTGTATCATCTATATTATTTTCCTTAGCAACTAATGCTACAGCTCTATACATTGCACCTGTATTTATATACATTAAGTTAAAATTCTTAGCAACTAACTTTGCAATTGTACTTTTTCCTGCTCCTGCTGGTCCATCTATAGCAACTGATATTTTCAAAATAATATTCCACCTTTCATCTTTGAAAAACATTTTCATATAAATTATATTATTATTATAAATTTTTAACAAGTTATTTTATATATTACTTCCAGCTAAATAACCAGTAGATAATGCAATTTGAACATTATATCCTCCTGTAAAAGCATCTACATCAATTACTTCTCCTGCAAAGGATAAATTACTTATTAATTTAGATTTCATAGTTGATGGGTCAATTTCTAAAGTATTAACCCCTCCTGATGTAACAATTGCTTCTTCTATTGGTCTTAATCCTTTTATATTCATTTTAATACTCTTAATTAGGTTGACTAAAAATTTTCTTTCTTCCTTTGTAATTTCATTAACCTTTTTATTTTCGTCAATACAAGAAAGACTAATTATAATTGGTATTATTTTTTTAGGAAGTAAATCATCTAAAGAGTTTTTAAAATCCTTATTTATATATTTTTTAAAATCTTTTTGGATTCTTTTATCAAGTTCATCATAAGACAACGCTGGTTTTAAATCTAGATTTAAATAATAGTTTATACCTTTTTCTATATACCTAGAAGCTTTTAATATTAATGGGCCTGAAGCTCCATAGCTTGTAAATAGAATTTCTCCTTGGTCTTTATATAATGGTTTTTTCGCTCCATCTTTTAATAAAGTTATTTCAATATTTTTAAGATTTAATCCTAATAAATCTTTAATCCATGAATCTTTAATTTCAATAGGAACAAGTGATGGTTTTAAGCTTACTATGGTATGACCTAAAGATTTAGAAAATTTAAGACCATCTCCAGTTGAACCGGTTAAAGGATAAGAAACTCCACCTGTAGCTATAATAAAATAGTCTCCCTTAATATAGTAATTATTATTTATTTGAACTTCTTCTATATTTCCATTACTAAACTTTAAATTAGTAACCTTACTATTTAACTTGATTTCAACATTATTATTTATTAATTCTTTTTGTAGTCCTTTTATAATATCAGAAGATTTATCTGACAATGGAAATACTCTTCCACCTCTTTCACTTTTAAGCTTTATCCCTTGAGACTCAAAAAAATTAATAGTGTCTTCATTTGTATAAGAATATAATGCACTATATAAAAAATGAGGATTTCCAGGAATATAGTCAAAGAATTCCGAAATATCTTTGCTATTTGTTACATTACATCTCCCCTTGCCTGTAATAAATAACTTTTTTCCTATTTTTTCATTACTTTCAAGTAATGTTACTTTATAATTATTTTTAGCTGCTGTTATTGCTGCCATCATTCCTGCAGGTCCTGCTCCTATAACTATAACTTTTTTCATTCTATTCCTCCAATGCATTAATTATCTTAGATAAATATATCATTTAAAAGATTCTAATTCAACTTTTATAAATTAAAAACTAAATAAAGTAATCAGATATTTAAATAATATAAAAATGATTTTTAAAATAAAAAAAACGACATATAAGCCGTTTTTAATTTATAATACATAAATACTATTTAATTAGTCTTCACCAACATTTCTATTATTATAAGAGTATACATTATACTCTCTCCAAATTGATTCAAGGTTATTAAAAGTACTTGTAATACTTGCTTTTTCTCTCATTCCAACAGCTATTATTAATGCATTAATAACAGATAAAGGAGCTACTAATGAATCTACAAAGGAAGCCATGTTACTTTGAGCTATTAATGAATAATCAGCTTTAGCTGCTAGTGGAGATAATAAGCTATCTGTTATAGCAACTACATCCGCACCTCTATCTTGGGCAAAAGCTAAAGCATCTATTGTTCTTGAGGCGTATCTTGGAAATCCTATTCCTATAACTAAATCCCCTTCCTCAAGATTAATCATTTGCTCAAATATATCTGAGATTCCATAACCTACTGTTTTTACATTTTGTAAAATTATATTTAAGTAAAATCCTAAAAATTCTGCTAAAGCAGTAGAACTTCTTAATCCTATAATATATATTCTTTTAGCTTCAAATATCTTATTAACTACTTCTTCAAAAGTATTATAATTTATTTTCTCAAGAGTTGCTCTTATATTTTCCATATCAGCTTTAAGAACACCTTTTAGAGCGTAACCCTCACTTACATAATCATTTGATAATTCTAATCTTTGAACTGTTGTAAGCTTGTTTTTAATTAACTCTTGTAATGCCTTTTGAAGTTTAGGATAACCAGAAAAGCCTAGCTCATTTGCAAATCTAACAACTGTAGATTCTGAAACTCCTACTGAGACTCCAAGCTTTGCTGCTGTCATAAATGCAGCTTTATCATAACTTTTTAAAATATATTCTGCAATTAACTTTTGTCCCTTACTTAATCTTGGGAATCTTGCTTGTATTAATCGCATTAAGTCTTTTGAGTTATCATTAAGATTATTATCCATCTGTATCCCTTCTTTTCATTTAAACTAACAATTATTAATTATATAGTATCATTTTTTGAATAAATCATCAATAATTATTTCATTTTATTATATAATTAGAATAAAAACTTATATATATTTTATAAGTTGTCAATTTTACTTTTTCTCTATAACTACTAATAAAGGCGAGATTTCTTGCCTGTTTAGATAAGTTTGAACCATTACTCCAAACTGATTTTTAGGTAAAGTCTTAAGATATTCTAAAATGCAAGATTCTTCAATTTTACCTTCAGAATGACCTCTATAAATACAAATTGTCATTATACCGCCATTTTTAAGTATTTCTAATCCTTCTTTAATACTTTTTAAAGATGTTTTATGTAAAGTTGTAATACTTTTATCTCCTCCAGGTAAAAAGCCGAGATTATACATTATACAATCAACTTTTTCATTTATATACTTTTTAAATAAATGATGAGAATCATTTATTACTTCAACATTATCTTTTTTATTAGCACTGTAATTGTCACAAGCCTCTTTTTGAATATCAAAAGTATAAACTTTTTTAAATAATGAAGATAAAAAGTCAGTATCATATCCATTTCCTAAAGTTGCATCTATTGCAACTTCTTTATTTAAAACAAAATCTTTAATTATGTAATGAGATAAATCACTTATATTTCCAACATATCTATACATACTTTTCTCCTATAATGAATTTATATAATCCAATTCAGATTTAGTTAAATTTCTCCATTCACCTTTTTTTAAATATCCTAGTTTAATATCACCTACAGAAATTCTATTTAATGATATTACTTCATGGCCTAAAGCTTCACACATTCTTCTTATTTGTCTATTTTTACCTTCATGAATACATATTTCAACTAAAGTATTAATACCATTTGTTTTTCTATCTATCTCTTTATCTATCACTTTAATTTTAGACTTAGCAGTAATATATCCACCGATATCAATTCCCTCTTCAAACTTCCTTAATTCTTCCTTTGTAAATTCTCCCTTACATAACACTATATATTTCTTGTCTATCTCTACTCTAGGATGAATTATCTTATTATATATATCACCATCGTTAGTTAATAGTATTAATCCTGAACTATCATAATCTAATCTACCAATTGGATAAATTCTTTCATCTACATTAACTAAATCTAAAATAGTTTTTCTTCCTTTTTCATCCTTCACAGATGTTATGTAACCTTCTGGCTTATTAAGCATTATATACAATTTATTTTCTTCTGGTGTAATTATATTTCCTTCATAATAAACTTTATCAACTTCTGAATTTACCTTAATACCAAGTTCATTTACTACTTTTCCATTAACTGATACTTTACCACTTAATATAATTTCTTCGCACTTTCTTCTAGATGCTACGCCGCATCTTGCCATATATTTTTGTAATCTTTCTTCCATAATCTCACTCCATTTTTAACATGAACAATAATATAGTACTCTACTATACTATATTCTGCAATATTAAATACTTTTAATATTTTGTTAAAGTAATTCTAAATAAAAAATAAGGCGTTAAAAATATATTTAATTTCCTAACACCTTAAAATTTATGATTCTAAATTCAACAAAATATCATCTAAATCTTTTTTTAGTTTTATAACTTTATTATTATCAGTATTCATACTACATAAAATTTTCGTAGGAATATCTTTTGCCTTATCTTGTAGATTTTCACCTTTTTCAGTTAGTTCTGCTATAACAACTCTATCATCTTCAATAGATCTATATCTATTAATAAATCCAGCAACTTCAAGTTTTTTTAATAGCGGAGTCAGAGTTCCAGAATCTAAGTGAAGTCTATTACCTAAATTCTTAACAGTTGATTTTCCTTCTTCCCATAAAACTAACATTACTAAATACTGAGTATATGTTAAATTTAGCTCATCTAATATTGGTTTATATAACTTAATTATTTCTCTAGATAAAGCATATAAAGAAAAACATAACTGATTTTCTAATTTTAAATTATTGTATTTTATCATTAAATCACCTTTATAATGTATTTATTAAATATAATTTTATACAACTAATATATTAACCATAATATTATATCTTTTAATTTATATTGTCAATCCCTAGGAATAACAGTTATTAATTTCTAATTTATAAATCCTACTTTAAATCCTTCAATAATATCTTCTATATCCTCTATTCCAAGTGAAACTCTAATTAAAGTATCTGTAATACCAAGTTTTTCTCTTTCATTTTTAGGTATTGCAGCATGGCTCATTTTAACTGGATATGAAACAATAGTTTCAACAGCTCCTAAGCTTACAGCAACTACAACATTTTTTACATTATTTAAAAAGTATTTTGTTTGCTCTATATTTTTAAATTTAAATGATAATACTGCACCAGGTCCAAAAGACTGTTCCTTATGAATTTTATATCCTTTATGATAAATAAGTCCAGGATAATAAACTTTATCAACTATATCTTGCTTTTCTAGCCAGTTAGCAAGTTTAATTGCATTCCTCTCTGATTCATCCATCCTTACTTTTAATGTCTTTAATCCTCTAGATACTAAGTAACAATCCTGAGGCGATAATATAGCCCCAAACCCATTTTGTATTTTATATATTTCACTTGCAATTTCTTTACTATTTGTAGCTGCTAATCCTGCTATAACATCACTATGTCCAGCTATAAATTTTGTTGCACTATGAATTACAATATCAGCTCCAAGATTTAGAGGATTTTGTAAGTATGGTGACATAAAAGTATTATCCACTATTGTTAATAAATCATTTTCTTTAGCCAATTTTATGCAACCTTTAAGATCTGTTATTTTTAATAATGGATTAGATGGTGTTTCTAGGTATATTGCTTTAGTATTAGTTTTTATTAATTTTTTTATATTAGAAATATCTTCTGTGTTTACAAAAGTAAATTCAATATTAAATCTATTGAAAATTTTTGTTATAGCTCTATAAGTACCTCCATACACATCTTCAGCTACTATTAAATGATCTCCTGATGAAAATATACTTAGCACTGATGAAATTGCTGCTATACCTGAAGAAAATGCAAAAGCATATTCTGCACATTCTAATTTTGAAAATTCCTCTTCTAATATATTTCTAGTAGGATTACCAGACCTTGCATAATCAAATTCTCCAAAATTATCTATATCAAATTGATGAAAGGTTGAACTTTGATATATTGGTAAAGTAACTGCACCATTATTCTTATCTATAGTTTTTTCACCATGTAATAATTTAGTTCCAAATTTCATATTAATCCTCCAATACTCTCTTTAAGTCATCTAATAAATCCTTTATATTTTCTATTCCTACAGATAATCTAAGTAATTTTTCGTCTACACCTAACTTGTCCCTTAATTCCTTTGGAATTTCAGAATGAGTTTGAGTAAACGGATAAGTAATTAAACTTTCCACTCCACCTAAACTTTCAGCAAAGGAAATAACTTTTAGATTTTTTAATATATAAGGAATTAATTTTTTATCTTTAACTCTAAAAGATATCATAGATCCATATCCAGTAGCTTGTTTTGAATTTATATTATATCCTATATGATTATCTAAACCTACGTAATAAACCTTTTCAATATTGGGGTTTGATTCAAGATATTTTGCTATTATAATTGCGTTTTCTTGAGCTTTTTCAACTCTAATATGCAAAGTTTTTATTCCTCTTAAAATTAACCATGAATCAAAGGAAGATAAAGTTGCCCCTATGGAATTTTGAATTAACCTTATTTTACTTAATATAGTATCATTATTTGTTACTACAAAACCTGCCAAAACATCATTATGTCCACCTAAGAATTTAGTTCCACTATGAATAACTATATCTGCTCCAAGAGAAAGAGGTCTTTGTAAATAAGGTGTTAAAAATGTGTTATCCACAATAAGTATTAAATTTGATACTTTACATATAGTTGAAATTTCTTTTATATCACTAACTCTCATTAAAGGATTAGATGGAGTTTCTATAAAGATAGCTTTAGTATTTTCATTAATAGATTCTTTGATTCCATTTAAATTTGAAGTATCTACAAAAGAAGCCTTTATACCAAAAATACTATAAATATCTTTAAATAGCCTAAATGTTCCTCCATATAAGTCTTCGGAAATTATAATATGATCATTTGGTTTAAATAAATGAATGCATGCTGATATAGCTGCTACTCCAGTAGAAAATGCAACTGCCCCTATACCATTTTCTAATAGGCTTAATGTTCTTTCAACTTCCTCTCTTGTTGGATTATTAGTTCTTGAGTAATCATATCCTGTACTTTTATTTAACTCAGGATGTTTAAATGTTGAACTTTGATAAATCGGATAGCTTATTGATCCAGTTACTTTATCCCCTCCACTATAACCTCTTACTGATATAGTTTCAAAGCTTAATTTTTTTTCGTTCATAATAAAATCCCCCTTTTTAAATATAAAAAAAGAATTCCCTCAAAATAGAAAGAATTCTTATATACAAAATTATTAAATTTTATATTATTTCTCTTATTTCTCAGATAATCTGTTGGAATTAGCACCACATTTATATAATAAATAGGTTGCTGGGTTTCTTAGGGCCAGTCCCTCCACCGCTCTTAATAAGATATTATTAAATTAAAATTATTATATAACACAATCCTATTATAATCAAGAATATTTTTCCATATTTATTAAAATTATTAATTTTTACTTACTTATAATATTCTTATAGAAATACTTAATTATTTAATATAAAATAATTAAGATAAAACTTTACTTTTGGAGGAAATAAAATGAAAGATTTTTTTAAAAAGCTCATATATAATAATTGGCTTTTTGTTTCGTTAGTTTTAATTATACAAGGAAAATCAATGCTATTACTTTCTATGTTAAGAACTACCAATTCATCAAGTATTGATTTTGCAACAATGTATTTTGGAGTTCCGGCAATTGGTGCACACATATTAATTATAACTCTATTATCTAGTATAATATATTTATTTAGATATAAAGGAAAAATACGAGCAGTTTTAACTATAGATATTATAATAACTCTATTATTTTTATTTGATATATGGTATTACAGAGCTAATGGAACATTTTTATCAATAAGACATATACTACATCCTGAAATATTTAATCCTACAGAGAGAAATTTACTAAATTTTAGAGTTGTAGACTTATTTTTCTTTATTGACTTTATAGCATTTTATATATTATTTAAATTTAATAAAGTTAAAAATTTTAAAGATACATCAAAGTTTACATTAAGATTAATAAAAACTTTATCTATAGCTATATTAAGTGGATTTATAATCTATCTTTCCCACTATTACATAGATATTAAAGGCTTAGTACCTAATATATCATTTTTAAGACTATCATGGGCTCCATTCCAAACCTATAGTGATATGAGTCCCTTAGGCTATCATGCCTTTGATTTATCATATTATACTGGAGCTAGTAAAGAATTAACTTCTGAAGAAATATCTGAAGTTGAAGAGTGGTTTGAAAATAATAAAGAAGATCTTAAAGATAATGAATATGCTGGATATTTAAAGGGAAAAAATTTAATTGCAATACAAGTTGAATCATTAGAAAACTTCGTTATTAATCAAAAAGTTAATGGACAAGAAATAACACCTACATTAAATAAATTACTATCAAACAGTTTATACTTTGATAATATTTATGAACAAAACAACTCTGGTACTAGTTCAGATGCTGATTTAATGGTTAATACATCTATTTTCCCAGTTAGGAACAATAGTACTTTTCCAACATATCCCTGGACTAAATATAATAGCTTACAACAACTTTTAAATGAAGAAGGTTATACAACAATTTCTACCCATGCAGAACTTCCTGGAAATTGGAACTGGGCAGAACCTCATAAGTCTTTTGAAACTGATAAAATTTGGGATATAAACGAATTTAACTTAGATGAAGTAATAGGGCTTGGATTATCAGACGAATCTTATTTAAAACAAGTTGCTAATAAATTAAAAGATGAAAAAGATCCATTTTATGCTTTTGTAGTTACATTAACTAGCCACGGTCCATTTGAAATTCCAGAGGATAAAAAGTTACTAAATTTACCTTCTGATTTAGACGAAAATATGTTAGGAGCTTATTTTCAAAGTATTAGATATACAGATGAAGCTATAAAATTATTTTTAGAAGAGTTAGATAAAAATGGACAACTTGATAATACAGTTATAATGATATATGGAGATCATTGTGGAGTACATAAATTTTATGAAGACTTAATAGTTGATGCTCCACTTGAAGGAGATTGGTGGCAGGATAATGATAAAGAAATACCTTTTATTATTTATAACAAAGATATAGAAGGAAAAACAATTTCTAATGCCGGTGGACAAGTTGACTTCTTACCTACTATTTCATATTTATTAGGAATAGATAAAGAAAAATTCCAAAATAGTTCTATGGGACGTATTTTAGTTAATACCAATAGAGACTCAACTATATTGAATAATGGAGAAATTAAAGGTACTCCTAAAGATGAGGATGAAAAGAATCATTTAGATAATGTATTTAAAATAGCTGATCTTATTATTGAAGGTAATTACTTTAATATACTAAAATAGATTCTATAGAAACAGTTTTGTTAATGGTTAAATCTAAACTGAAAGCAATCAACCATATTTAAAACAATTTTTAAATTGTATAGATGAAGTAGTTAATATAAAAATATAATTCTATAAACAGAAAATCAGCTAGTTTTATTAAAAATAAAGCTAGCTGATTTTAGTTTTTCATGAAATTAATATATAAGTTATACTTAACTATCTAATTTTTATATATGCTATTATTATAATGAAAAATAAAGCTACTAATATTATAGTTTGAACAAAAAAGCTCTTAGTATTTTTTGAAGAATTGTTTATACTACTGACTTCATTTTTAACTAATCCTTCTTCATTAAGACTATTTTGATTTAAATAATTTTCATTTGTATATTTCTCACTATCAGATATTACTATATTACTTTCTTTATATAGTACTTTATCAACTATATTATTGATTAAATTTTCATTATCAATATTTGAAAATGCATCTAAAGAAGAGATAGCGGTATTATCTTTAATATATTTAAAGTATTTTTTCACTTCACTTACATTTCCCGTAAAGATTTCATTTCCATTTTTCTTTTCTTTAAGAGTAAAATCACCACTTTTGATACTAAAATCTATTTTTAAATTCAAGTTATTTGCAATATTGTTGAAATGTTTATAAATCTTCAATATTTCTTTAATTTTATAATCACTAAAAGCTGTTTTCCCTTTAATATCTCCAATAATTATTTTACTATCCTCTGTAATTTCATTAACCTTATCCTCTGTTAATTCTAAGCTGTTAATATAATCAATCAAATCTTTAATATTTATATCATAACTTATTTCTTCTGATTTAGGAGATATAGTAAAAGTATCAAAAACACTCATATCATTACAAATAAGGAATATAAAAATACCTAATATAAGAAATAATAAAATTTTACTTTTCTTCACTTAATCAAACCTCCTTATTAGTTAAGAGTATTGACAGTAAAGTAAAAAATTAAACCATTTCCAAAGGAATTATTTTACATTATTTCCCAGAAAATAATATAAACTTAAACTTTGAACTTAAACATTTAAGTTTATATTATTGTGCTTATTGTTTCATTCATATGTATTCTCCCAATTTAATTTAATCTATTTATAATTTCTAAGCCATATTTATTTAATATATCTAAATCTAACTCTTTTTCAAATTCCATGAGTTGACTTAAAATTATATTTCCTTCTGTTTTATAACTTAATATCTTCCCCTTTGCTTCATCTTTAAAATCGCTCCATGTCCAAAGATGAGCTGTTCCATCAATAGCTTTAATTTCATATATATATTTTTTAGACATTAATATGTATTGAGATATTAATAATTTTTTATTATTTTCATTATAAATAACCTCATTAGAATAGCCCTTAATTATATTTCTTAAATCTTGATTCATATTTAAATATTTAATATATATATCCTTAAACTTTCCCATTTAAATACTCCATAAATATAATATTTATAAATATTATATCATTATTTATATATATAAAAAGATACTGCAATAAAAGAAGCTTATTTGCAGTATCTTACGTTTTACTCTACATCATAAATTTTATAATACTTATTCTTTAAGTAATCTATAAAGTATTTAGGATTAAGTCCTTCTCCAGTAATTTGTTTTATTAGCTCTTCTGGAGTATAAATTGCTCCGTGAACATGAACCTTTTCATTTAACCATTTTGTAATTTCAGTAAGATTTCCTTTTTTGACTTTTTCCATTACATCTGGTTTTTCTTTTAGTAATGTATTAAACATTTGGGCTCCATATAGATTACCTAAAGCATAGCTTGGAAAATATCCAAAGGAACCATCTGACCAATGCATATCTTGAAGAATACCTTCTGAATCATCTCTAGGCTCAACTCCTAAATATTCTTTATACTTCTTATTCCATAAATCTTTAAGATTATCTACAGAAATTCTTCCATTAATTAATTCCTTTTCTATTTCATATCTTATAATAACGTGAAGACCATAAGTTAATTCATCAGCTTCAGTTCTTATTAATGAGGGTTCAACATAGTTCATAGCTTCGTAGAATTCATCTAAAGTTACATTTTTAAAATCCTCAAAATAATCCTTAGCTACAGATAATAAATATGAGCAAAACTCCTTACTTCTTCCTAATATATTTTCATAGAATCTAGATTGAGATTCATGGATTGCCATAGAAGCCCCTCCTTGTAACCCTGTAGATTCTAATTCATCACTAATATTTTGTTCATAAATACCGTGTCCACCTTCATGAATTGTACTAAATAATGCTGAAGTAAATTCATCTTCATGATAATTAGTAGTTAATCTTACATCTTTATTTCCAAAGTTAGTTGTAAATGGATGTACACTAACATCTAAACGACCAGCTTCCATATCAAAACCTATTTTATCTAATATATATAAAGATAACTCTTTTTGCTTATCAGCATCAAATTTTCCATATAAAAAGTCGCGATTTAAAGTTTTCTTACTTTCCTTAATCTTATTTAATACTTCTATTATTCCATCTCTTAATTCTAAAAATATATTATCTAATTTTTCAGTAGTAAGACCTAATTCATATTTATCTAATAAAGTATCATATTTATCTTTATCATAACCCCAATACTCTATAAATTCCTTCTGGAATTCAACTACTTTTTCTAAATATGGTTTAAAAATTTCAAAATCCTTTGCATCCTTAGCTTTTTCCCAAGCTAATTCTGAATTACTACAAAGACCTACATAAGCAACATACTTTTCTTCTGGTATTTTTTTGGTTTCATTATAGTTTCTTTCTAGTTCTTCAAGCATTCTTTTTTCAATTAAAGACATTTCATTTACATATGGTTTTAAATCAGTAATAAATTCAGAAACTTTATCACTAGTAATTAATTTAAAGCCTTCACCTGATAAATACTCTACTACCTTAGATCTTGATTCTCCAGCTTTACTTGGAAGGTTAGTTCTCATATCCCAGTAAACTAATCCTAGGGCTTGTACTAACTTCTCATATTGACCTAGATAGTTCTTTAACTCATCTATTTTATTTTTTAACTCCATCTTATACTCCTCCTATACAAATTAACGTTATAATAAATATACCATATTTTATCTTTATATGAAAATTATTTATATATAATTTTATTATAAGTGAAAAATAACATCACTTAATTTTCCTAATTAAACTAAAATAGCAATAAAAGATCTATTAGACTATTAGTATTTTTAATTAAATTTTCATAATTTAATTCACTTAATGAAGATAAAATTCCAGTTAAATTAAAATTAATATCTTTTAAATATTTTAGTAAATACATTTTACTATTAGTATATCCTAAAGTAAATTTATCATTTTCTAAGCCATATATTATATTATTTATTATCTCTTTAGATTTCCTTGTCTTATTATTTATATCAATAATTAAGTCCTTACTAAATCCAATTTTGAATATGATATTCTTTCTCATTTCTAAAGTAAGATTTCTTAAAATATATATTTCATCATTTAAATCTACATAATTCTTTTTACCTATTATTTTTTCAATTAATTTTCTATCCAAATCTTTCTCCTGTTCTTTTATATACTTTATTATAAGTTTAATTGTACTAAATTAACTTTTCAATATAATTTTAAATATATAGAATAAAAAAATAGATAAACATTATATTCCTTTTTCCGTCGCATGCTCTCCAAGTCACCGTCATACAATGTTTATCTCTTTGTAAACTGAAGGAAGGAAATTATTAAGGTGCTAATTCTTACACTACGAATTTTACTACTCTTATAAAGCTATCTACAATTTGTCTATAGATATAATTTCCTAAATAATAAAAAAGTACGTAAATACGCACTTTTTTATTCTACAACTTCTGTATTCTTTTCTCCTTTATTTACTGCTAAATATGTAATTGATATAAAAATAATTATACAGCCTAAAAGCTTTTGCAAATTAATATTTTCATCAAAAATTATAACTCCAGTTACTACACTAGTAATTGGCTCAAACAAAGAAAATATTGCTGCAGATGTAGAGCCTATAATAGAAATACCCATTTGAAATAAAACTATTCCTACTACTGAAGCTAATACTGAACAAAATATAATTAATATATAAGCCTTTATAGGTAGATTAAGTTTTATATATCCTCCAAAAATATTACCTATTAACATTTCTACAGAGGAAAAAGTAACTACATAAAAAGATAACTTATATGGATTCATTTTTATTAAATTTCTTTTATCAATCCATAATATATAAAATCCATAAGTTAGTCCAGATATTAAAGCCATTATAGCACCAATCATATTTCCATTACTTTTGAGATCCATAAAAAATGCTACTCCAACTAACGCTAATATTAAAGAAATTATTTTTCCTCTTCCTAGTTGTTCTTTAAAAATAAACATACACGCTAAAGCAACAAACATTGGATATAAAAAATGTAATGTTGTTGCAGCTCCTATCCCAATGTATGAATAAGAACTATAAAGTAAAGCTGTTGTAAGTACGACGCCTATTAGACTTAAAATAAAAATATCTTTAACTTCTTTAATATTTATTTTTAATGGAATCTTTTTATATTTTAGTATTAAAAATAAAAAAGGAATAGCAAAGAAATTTCTATAAAAAGTCATTGATAAGGAATTATTACCAAGACCATAAGTTATACTAGCTAAAGCTGGTGTAAAGCCAAAAATTATTGCAGATATAATAGTAAGTAAAATTCCTTTAACTTTCATTTAATCACCTTCTATTATTAAATTCTATATTACCATTATATATTACTACATTATTATATAAAATTCATCATTTAAAGATTTTTAATTACTCATCACTACAAACACAAAATTTATTTTGAAGTTCTATGTATTCTTCATTGCTTAAACTATCTAAGTATTTTGTATAGTGCTCTTCACTGCAAAATACTCCTACTTTGTTTTCAAATCTATTTTCATTTAACTCTTTTTTACAATATCTACATTTATACATTTTATCTCCACCTTTTAATTTATTAATAATATTATGTATAAAAATACTTATATAAATACAAAAACCTACATAATAGATCTTAAAATCTATTATGTAGGTTTTAACTAATTGATAATATTAATTTTAAACTTCTTCATTCATAATTCCAAGCTTATCAAATACTATAAATGCTAAATTTAATACTATTCCAACTACAGTTGCAAGTCCCATTCCAGATAACTCAACAACACCTATACTTAATTTTATACCACTTAAGCCTACCATAAATATAACTGATGTAAGTATTAAATTTCTTGATTTTGAGAAATCTACTTTTTCTTCAATAAATGTTCTAAGTCCTGATGTAGCAATTGTACCAAATAATAATATACTAACTCCACCTATTACAGGAGTAGGTATTGTGCTTATTATAGCTGAAAGCTTACCAGAAAACCCTAATATTATTGAAAATATTCCTGCACCACATATTACATATACACTGTATACTTTTGTTAATGCCATAACACCTATATTTTCACCATAAGTAGTAGTTGGCACTGACCCAAACATACCAGAAATCATAGTTGATAAGCCATCACCTAAAAGTGATCTATGAAGACCAGGATCTTTAGATAAATCCTTACCTACTATACTACTAGTAACCTTTAAATGTCCTATGTGTTCTGCTATTACTACAAAGGTTGCTGGAAGTATAGTTATGATTGCTGTAATATCAAAATGTGCTAATTTTATTTGTGGTAATGTAAAAAATCCCGCATTAGCTATAGATGTAAAATCTACAAGCCCCATAAAACAAGCTGTTATGTAACCAACAACAACTCCTATTAATATAGGAATTACTTTTAAAAAGCCTCTTAATAAGACACTACTTAATATTACTGCTAAAAGAGTTACTGTAGAAACTATAACCCAAGTTGGATTTAGCTCTGGAGAATTTGATCCTCCAACAGGAAATCCTGCCATATCAGCTGCTGTAGTAGCAAGTTCTAATCCTATTATAGTAACTATAGCTCCCATTGCTGCTGGTGGAAATAATTTGTTTATCCAGCCTGTCCCAGTATAACCTACAATAATTGCAACAATTGAAAAAACTAGACCAGAAATTACAAATCCACTTTGTACAGTTTGGAAATTATAACCTTCACTAAATAATAAGAAAGTTGGTGCTAGAAAAGCAAAACTTGATCCTAAGTATGCTGGTATTCTTTTCTTTGTTATAAATGCATAAAGCAATGTTCCTATACCATTGAAAAATAATACAGTTGTTGGATCAATATTAAATAATATTGGAACTAAAACCGATGATCCAAACATTGCAAATAAATGTTGGATACTTAAAGGAATAGCTCTCTTCATAGGAACTTTTTCGGTAACATCAACCATTAGAATTTCATTCTCAGAATTTTTTGACATAATATTATCTCCCTTCTTAGTTTCTCTGAACTAAATTAAAAGTATTTTTATAAAATATATCATTTTTTTCGATTAAATACAACATATTTTTTAATAATTTGTTAATATTATTAAATTTTATAGATTCTATTTTACTGTAAAACAAATTATTTTATTTCTATTGTTTTTTCATATAAAAATAAATCTATATTTACCTTTGTTGTATCACCACTTTTTTCTACATTAACAAATTTATTTAAGAAATTTGGAATCTCAGACTTTATCTCCTCTATACTTGAAATATTGATATTTTTAACTTTCTCTTCTATTATTTTTCCTACTGCAAAATTTCCAGATAAAAGTACACCTACTATAGCTATAACAATAGCTAATTTAAAAACTTTTTTCACTAATGAAAGTATAATTCCTACTATAAGTATAGCTCCAATTATAAGTATTATATTGTTATTCATAGATTACCTCCTTAAGATATATTTAAATAGTATTTTAATATTAAAATACATATAAAAAGAAGTCAAATATTGACTCCTTTTTATGTAATTATTTGCTTGTATTTGATGTATAAACCCTTGCAGCTAATTCATCGTCCATTAAATAAAGTCCAGCAGGATTATCTTCAATTCTTCTGACTCTCTTTACTAATGAGCTAAAACTATTTTCTTCTTCAACTTGCTCATCTATAAACCACTTTAATAAACTAATAGTTGAATGTTCTCTTTCCTCATAAGCAATATCTGTTAATTCATAAATCTTCTTAGTAACTAATTGCTCATGTTCATAGCCCTTTTCAAATACATCAATTATTCCATCATATTCTGCTTTTGGCTTATCTATTTGTTCTAAGACAACTGATCCATTTTTTTGATATATATAATCATATATTTTCATAGCATGATCTAATTCTTCTTTTGCTTGAACTCTAAAAAAGTTCGCAAAACCAGCTAAATCTATTGATTCACAATATCCAGCCATTGCAAGATATGTATAAGAAGAATAAAATTCAAAATTAACTTGATCCTTTAATGCCTTTAATAATCTTTCACTTAACATAAAATATGCCTCCTTATATATAATATCTCCCTCTTATATTTTATACCATTTTATATTGTTTTTTACAATGATTTTAACTAATTTTTATACTAAACTTAAAATTAATTGGAGAATTTCGATATTTTATTATTCATATCTACAATTTAATTACTTATAAATAATTAAAAAGACTTAGCTAAAAAACTAAGTCTTAAAAAAATTAAAAGGCATGGCTCCTATTGAATATAAGAGCTATACCTTAGTGATGTAATTTTATATTATTTCAGTCTACTTGACATGGTGTTATTAATTTAAATATTCTCTTATTAAACTTGTATGATATTTTGCATCTAAAACATCATTTTCTGGTCCAATATTTTCTAAGACTATTATAGTACGATCTTTTTCTATATCATATTCAGTATTTGAGGTAAATCCATCTATAAAACCACTATGGCTTATAAGATTTTCTTTAATAAAAAGTCCATATCCATAATCATCAACTGGTGTTGTCATTTCATTATAAGATTCTTTTGATATAATCTCTCCAGTATGTAAAGATCTACACCAACGGAAGATATCATAAATATTTGAATAAATAGCCCCAGCAGCATAAGTAAATTCTGGATTAGCTACAACTATTCCTGATTCACTGCTTCCATATCCTTTAGCATCAAAATTTAATGGTACTAAACTGCTACTATTCATTTCAGCTGGTTTAAATATATATTCATTTAAATAATCTTCAAAAGACATCCCAGAAGCTTCTTCTATAATTAAACCAAGTAAATAATAATTAGTATTACAATAATCATATTCTTCATTTGGTTCAAAAAGTAAATCTGTTAAATACATATTCTTTAATATTAATTCTTTAGACCATCTATCATCTTCAACATATTTATCATAATAAACATTATCTTCATATTCTTTTAAAAGACTTTTAGTATCTTCATCTAACATGAATGTTTCCACTTCATTAAGATAATCTGGAATACCTGATCTCATTTGCAATAAATTTTTCACTGTAATTTTATTAGCGTATTTGTAATCTGGAAAATATTTATCTATAGTTTCATTAATATCTATTTTATTTTGTTCTACTAATTGCATTATAACAGCTGCTGTAAACTGTTTTGTATTTGATGCAATTGCAAAACGTGTAGTTAGTGTATTTTCTATATTATTTTCATAATCAGCATACCCATATGCTTTTGCAAAAACAATCTTGTCCCCTTCAGCAACTAATACTGTTCCTTGTAACTTTTTATCTAAAGCCTCTTCATCTAAAAACTTTTCTAAACCTTCATATCCTACTTCTACAACCTTTTCAACCGCTTCATCAATTTTATATCTTTGACTTAACTCTTCATTTACAATTATATTATTACTAATACCTATAGTATTGTTAGTACATGAAGTTAATGTTAGCATACAAGTATAAACACATAATACTCCTAATAGTAAATATCTCTTTTTCATAAATCCCTCCATCTATTCTTATTCCAAATATATATTAACATTTTTAATAAAAAAGTTCATCTGTTAATTGTATTTATGAACTCTTAATGATTTAAAATAGAATAATGTAAAGTATAAAAAGTTATTTGTATGATAATATTTTATAACTTTTTTAAAGAGTAAATAAGAGTAGTATTTGAATACTACTCTTTAAATTATATATTTAGCTATATTAACTTATCTATTATTCCCAAATTTCATTAGCTATTTCTTTTACTAATTTTAATTTTGCCCACTGCTCTTCTTCAGTAAGCTTATTCCCTTCTTCTGTCGATGCAAATCCACACTGAGGGCTTAGACATAATCTTTCAAGTGGAATATACTTTGAAGCTTCTTTTATACGATTTATTATATTTTCCTTATTTTCAAGTATAGGTGATTTTGTAGTTATAAGACCTAATACAACTTTCTTATCATCACTTACATATTTTAGTGATTCAAATCCACCTGAACGCTCATCATCAAATTCTAAGTAAAAAGCATTTACATCTTCATTTCTAAAAAGATCTTTTGCTACTCTATCATATGCTCCTTCACAAGCCCATGTTGAATGGAAATTACCACGACAAATATGAGTATTGATAACCATATCTTTAGGCTTGTCTTCAATTGCAAGATTATTTACTCTAATTAACTTTTCAATTACTTCTTGTAACCCTTCATCGTTAGTTCCAAGTATAAATAGAGCATTAGGATCTACACATACTCCCCATGTACAATCATCAAATTGAACATTTTTACATCCAGCTTCATATAAATCTTTAATTACCTTTTTATATCCTTTTGCTATATCATTAATAAGTTCTTCTTCATCAGGATAAATTTCTCTAGTTTTATCTATATTATCAGGTGTAATCAATTGAAATAAAAATTGTGCTGGTGCAGGTATTGTTTGACGGGCAACTGTATTCTCATCTTCAAATTGTTTTACAAACTTAAAATCATCTACAAAGGAATGATAATCCACAGAGATTTTTCCTGTAAGAAAGGTATCATCAATTAAAGCAGGCTCTCCATGGAATGGAATACCATTTTTTGTTTTTTGATGTCCAATACCATTAAATCCCCACATAAAATCAAGATGCCATGAACTTCTTCTAAATTCTCCATCTGTAATTGAAACTAATCCAACTTCTTTTTGCTTTTCAATTAATTCTGTAATTGCTTTATCTTCTATGATTTTTAACTCATTCTTATTGATAACTCCATCAGCATAATCTTTTCTAGCTTTCTTTAAATAATCAGGTCTTAAAAAACTTCCAACTATATCATATTTAAATGGTGCATTTTTACTCATATAACTCTCTCCTCTTTCTCTAAAACTTTTATTAAATTTAGTATAGAATAATTTTCCTTACTTGAAAAATACAAAAAAATAGGAGTTTGTTATAGCTTTAAACTATATCAAACTCCTATTATATATTTTCCATTATATCAACACATTTAAATTACTTTATGTAATCACCTAAATGATTTTTTAATGCTTCCATATATGCTTTTCCATATCTACTTAAAGACATATTTTTTTGAACTATAGTTCCAATACACATATGTTCATCTACAAGAAGAGGCTTTGCTATTATATTCTCACCATTAAGCTCTTTACTTATAACTCCAGAACTTACTGTATATCCATTTAATCCAACAGCAAGATTAAATAAAGTTGCTCTATCACTTACCTTTATATTTTTACTACGATCCAAGGTGCTTAGAATTTCTTCTGAGAAATAAAATGAATTATAATCTCCTTGCTCAAAGGAAAGGTATGGATAATCATTTAACTCTTCTAAAGTAAGTACCTTCTTATTAGCAAGTGGATGCTTTGAACTAATGAATACATGAGGTTTTGCAATAAATAATTTTTCAAAAACTAACCCATTCTGTTTAATAATTTTCATAATTACTTCCTCATTTTTAGATGAAGTATATAATATACCTATTTCACTTTTAAGCCTACTTACATCCTCAATAATTTCATAGGTCTGAGTTTCCCTTAAAGTAAAATCGTAATGATTTCCCCCAAATTCCCTAATAACATCCACAAAAGCATTTACTGCAAAGGAATAATGCTGAGTAGATACTGAAAATCTAGGACTTTGCTTTTTTATATTTAAAAACTTTTCTTCTAAAAGGTTAACTTGTTCAAGGACTTGTCTAGCATAAGCAAGAAACTCATTACCTTTATTTGATACTACAATCCCCTTATTAGTTCTGTTAAATATAGTAATTTGCATTTCCTCTTCTAATTCCTTGATAGCATTAGTTAAGCTTGGTTGAGAAATAAATAGCTCTTTTGCAGCACCACTAATGCTTCCACTATCTGCAACTGTTACTATATATTTTAATTGTTGTAATGTCATAATTTATTTTCCCCCTTTTATTTATTATATAAGATTTTATATTTTTTTGTTGTTATATTTATAAAGAAAAAGAGATTACAAATTAATCATTGTAATCTCTTTTACTAATTTATAGATTATTAATTATTTTAATTCACTCTTAAAGTAATCAAGCATGAATAATGCTGTACTAACTTCTTGATCTGTTGCATCTTGATTATTGTATATAGCACTTGCATACTCTATTCCATATAAGAAGTTATTCCATCTTACATCTTGATAGCTTCCTTTTTCTATTGCTTTAGCTTCGTTAATTTTCTTTTCAAGCTCTACTTTATTTTCTCTAATAACTAAGTTCTTAGATGATTCATTAATTTTATTTAATATAGCATCTACTTCTTCTTGTGTAGCTTCTTCATTAGCTAAAACTTTTTTACCTTCTTCTATTAATGCTTTATGTGAAGTAATAGCATCTTTGAAGTAATGTAATTCATTTAAATCACTATTTTGGTTTATAGCTTCTTCAAGGCTTGTAAAGTCTGTTTTTTTAGTTAAAGCACTTACTGCATCTTTTATAGCTTTTACAGCTTCATCTATTACAGTTTGATCTTTTGAAGTTAATGTTTCTTCACCTTTAGCTATTGCTTCTTTTAATACATTAATAGTTTCTTCTGTGTAATCAGTTAAATCTAAAGCTTTTGCTTCTTCTAAAGCTTTTACTAATTCTGTTCTATCATAATTAGCTACTTTTAAGAATCTAGCATTTGCCCAGTCTGCATGGTCCCAAGTGTTTCCGTTAGTAGATGTTTCAACTACAAGTTTTAATTGTTTTGAGTTTCTAACATCTACTGTTAAACGTTCCATTGGTGTATTTGACTTCATAACATCTGTTTGAGCTTTTAATACTCCATCAACATATACTTTGAATATAACACTTGAGCTAGTATTTCCTGCAACTTGTTGATCTATACCTACCCATGTGTCAAATACATCATATCCTTCTGAATTATAAACAATTTGTGAATATGAGTGAGTACCTATACCTGTTTTGAAAGTTTTAACCTCATTATTTTCATCTAATAATCTTATTGCATTACCGCTTACAGCTTTATTTTTTCCTATGCTACCTGATCCTATGCTTGCTGAGTTCCAATTTAAACTTGATAATTGAACTTCATCTTCAACAACTGCCACAAATCTTGTAAAGTCTGAAGTTAATCCATCACTATCAGTTACAGTATAAACAATTGTAAATACTCCTGATTTTCCTTTTACAAAGTCTGAAGATTTTACTGTAATATTTTTAGTTATATCTCCATCTTCAAAGTCAGTAGCTTTTAATCCATTCATTAAATCTACTTCTTCATCCATTGAGTATACTAAGTTATCTCCAGTTATTGTTGGTTTAGATTCCATAGTGAATAATTTTGCACCTGCCCAATCACCATGGTCAGCATCTGTTCCGTTACCAGCATCTGTTATTACTAATTTTAACTCTTTAGCACCTTTAACATCTACTTTAACGTACTTTTGATCTGTATCTCTTGTCATAACTCCACTATTATATTTTTCTACACCATCTACATAAACTTTAAATTCAATTGATGTTAAGCTAGAATTTGAGTTTCTATCTCCACCTATATATGATTCAAAGTATTCATAGTCTTTTCCTTCTAGATCATATACATATTCTGAATATGCATGTAAACCTAATCCCTTAGCATAAGTAACAGTATCTTCTCCTCTTTTTAAAGATATTGTTCCTCCACTTATACTCTTATCTTTTCTAACTGTTCCCCAACCATTCTTTGTTGATGTTGCAGTCATATCACTTAAGTATGTTTTATTAGCTACTACATTAACTTTAGTTTTAGCACTGTATACTATTCCACCTGATCCTTCTACAAAGTAAACTACTTCATATTCTCCAGTTCTAGATGTGTTAACATTAGATTCTACTTTTACTGAATCTACAATTGAATTTCCTTTCATATCCTTAGCTACAATATAAGATTTAGCATTAAATTCTTCACCTAATCCTATAGTTATTACTGGATTTACTGAAATTGTTGGCTGAAGAGCTCCAACTTCTATTTCATCTATTGCATTTAATTTTATATCATATGGAGTTACAGTATATACTTCATCATCATCTAGGTTAGAACTTGTATCAACAAAGCTATCATTATAAGCAAATCCTATATATTTTCCATCTTTACGTATTTCATATCCTAATAGATTATTTTTATTAGCTTCATCTATTGAGAATACAAGTTTTACATTTCCATTTGAACCAACTGTTTTTACTGATACATTTACATCTTCTGTAAATCCATTACCTGTATAATTAATTGCTTTATCATTTATATAGTAAATTTTCTTATCTGGTTTTTCATATTTAGCTGATATTTCTGCTTTAGCTTCATCGCTTAATCTTATACCATGTCTTTCGAAGAACTCAGTTAAATCTAATTGCATTGCATCAGATGCTGCTACAACCCATGACTTATAGATATCTTCTCTTGTCTTATTTCCATAGTTATTTGCTCTGAATTGTTGTTCAAACTTACCATAGAAAGTATTGTCATATAGGTATAATTGCCATAATGGAGTTATTTGTGCTAAATCTGTTGAATCATCTACATTATATAATGCATTATTAGAATAATCATCTAATCCAACCTTTGGATAAATTCTACTCCAAACATCAAATTTTGTTAATCTTGTAGTACCTTCGTATTTTGCTCCAAAGAATAATGGCATAATATTATTTGTAACTTCAGCTATTGCTCTTCCAGTTGTATCAAAGTTATGACCAAGTTCATGCATTGTTCCCCAGCCTACATCAGCTCCAACTATACAGTTTTGGTTACCAGGTCTTATTCCAATTATACCAGCATGAGCATTCATAAATACTCCACCAGTAAGATTTTTCATCATTGGCATTATTCTAAAGTTATAATCTGAGTTTATTTCACTTGATCCATCAAATCCCCAGAAGCCCATTGCCTCTCTAACTATTTGATCCCATCTTTCAGCTGTGTATTTAGGAGTTTTATTATTTTTTGTGTACCAATCTAAAGCATAAGTAGCTTGTACTAAACCTAATGATTTTTCTCCACTAACTGCAAATACATTTGGTGTAGTTGAAGGATTTTCTTTTATTTTAGCTACATAAGCTTCTAACTCTTTCATTACTTCATTTTCATCTGATTTACCAAGTACGAATACAGGATATTTCTTAGCTCCTTCTATTCTTACCTTTGGTGCTCTTGTTTGACTATCACTGCTATAGTTTGTAAAGAATAATTCTCCACCTTGGATAGTTCCAGATAAAATTCCATTTGACGTTGCATCTATTGTTGGTATAGTTATTACATTTTTACCTTTCTTTAATTGGAAAGTAGTTGCGCCACCATGTTGTGTAGCCGCTTGTCTATATAATAATGTTGGAGTTGGTTCTCCATCTTCTACATCAACATATACTGTGATAACATCTCCAGCTACAGCTGACATACCTGTTACCTGCCAATCTTGGAATCCCCACATTTTTCTATTATTAGTTTCAGCTACAGAGTTTCCTCTCATTTCTAATTCCATTACATCTTGTTGTACTGGATTATTTAATACTTCTTTAGCTAAATCTATTATTTCTTTAAATTTACTTTCATATAATGGATGAGTTTTTGCTGTTTCTTCTAAAGCACTTATTTCATTTAAGCCATTAAACTTATCTGATATAGCACTCATTGTTCCATCTGTAAATAATGAATCTACAGAATTCCATACTTCATCAGATTTATAGAACATTATTTCATTTAATGTTGCTGAGTTTTGATCTGACTTTTTGAATTTAAATTTAATTCTCTTAAATTCTGTTTCATTAAATTTAGCTTCTACAAGTCCTGAAACTTTGTTATATGATCCTGTTGCAATTAATTGATATGTATCACCTTTGCTTGTTGTAGTTCCATATATTTCAACTTCTGTTGCAAAACCTTTTAAATCACTTTGTCTTGAACCATAAACTACTCTATCAAATTTTACTATATCATTAAATTCAACTTCAACTTCATTTGTAAAGCTACCGCCATTTAAACTTCCTGTTTCCCAGTAAGTAGATAAATCACCATCTATAGCATTTTCTATTTTTTGGCTTGCATATTGTCCACCATTAGTTTTTATGGATTTTATTTTATCTGATGATATTCTATATAATTTGTTATAATCATCATTTTCGTTATAATCTACTTTTGACATATTTGCTTTTGTAGCTTCTATTGTTTTATTTTCTACTACTATTTTAGCATTGTCGATTGATTCCTTTAATTCATTATATAAAGGATGTTCTTTAGCTTTTTCTTCAAGTGCATTTAATTTTTCTGTAGTATTAAACTCTTCACTTACTTTGCTTAAAGTATTGTCTGTAAATAATCTATCAACAGCATCTTGCACATCATCTTTTGTATAGAACATTATTTCACTTAAGCTTGCCCAGTTTTGATCTGAGTTTACAAACTTGAATTTAACTCTCTTAAATTCTGTTTCATTAAATTTAGCTTCTACAAAGCCTGAAACCTTGTTATATGTTCCTGTTGCAACTAATTGATATGTATCTCCCTTACTTGTTGTTGATGCATATATTTCAACTTTTGTTGCAAATCCTTTTAAGTCACTTTGTCTTGGTGCATATACTACTCTATCTAATTTTATTGTATCTTTAAATGTAATTTCAACTTCGTTCTTGAAAGTATTGCTATTTCCAGTTGCTGTTTCCCAGTAAGTGCTTAAGTTACCATCTATAGCATTTCCAATTACTTGATCCCAATACTTTCCGCCATTGTTGCTAATTGATTCTATTTTATCTCTTGATACTTTAAATAAGTTATTATAATCTTCATTTTCAACATAAGAAGCTTTTCTCATAGTAGCTTCTGTTGCTTCTATTTTCTTGTTTTCTAATACTATTTTAGCATTTTCGATTGATTCCTTAAGTTGACTATATAAAGGATGAGTTTTAGCTTTTTCTTCAAGTTCATTTAATTTTTCTATAGTATTAAATTCTTCACTTACTTTGCTTAAAGTCTTGTCTGTAAATAATCTATCTACAGCATCTTGTACATCATCCTTTGTATAGAACATTATTTCACTTAAGCTTGCCCAGTTTTGATCTGAGTTTACAAACTTAAATTTAACTCTCTTAAACTCTGTTTCATTAAATTTAGCTTCTACAAATCCTGAAACCTTGTTATATGCTCCTGTTGCAACTAATTGGTATGTATCACCCTTACTTGTTGTTGATGCATATATTTCAACTTTTGTTGCAAATCCTTTTAAGTCACTTTGTCTTGGTGCATATACTATTCTGTCTAATTTTACTGAGTTTTTAAATGTAACTTCAACTTCATTCTTGAAAGTATTACTATTTCCTTTTGAAGTTTCCCAGTAGCTAGTTAAATCTCCATCTACAGCATAGTCTATTTTTTGACTTGCATAATGTCCACCATTATTGCTTATTGATTGTATATTTTCATAAGACATTCTATATAGATCATTATATTTTTCATTAGCTACATATGAAGCTTGTCTCATAGTTGCTTCTGTAGCTACTATTTCTTTGCTTGAAACTACTGCTTTTGCATCTTCTATTATTTGTTTAAATTCATTATATAATGGATGGTTTTTAACACTTTCTTCAAAAGTATTTAAACTTTCTAAGCTATTAAACTCTTCACTTACTTTAGTAAATGTGTTATCTGTAAATATTGTCTTTACTTTATCTGAAGCTGAATCTTCTTTGTAGAACATCATTTCTGATACTGTTGCTGTACCTGAATTTTTAAATACAAATTTAATTCTCTTGAATTTCGTTGGATTAAATTTAATTTCTACCATATCTGCTGTTTTGCTTGCTGTAGCACTTGTTACTAATTGGAATGTATCTCCTTTAGTTGTGCTCGATGCCCAGATTTCGAAATTTTCTGCAAACCCAACTGTATTCCATGCAGATCTGTATGCTATTCTATTTAAAACTGTTTCATCTCTTAATGTAAATATTAATTCATTTTTAAAATCATTTGTCGTATGCTTACCAGTTTCCCAATATGTATCTAATTTTCCATCTATAATTTTGCTAACAGATACACTGTCTCTTAATGAGCCACCTGTACTAGTTAAAGTTTGTATATTTGAATTATCCATTTTAAATTCTTTATCATACGCTTCTCTATTTGACGAGTAGTACGTATCAAACTTTGAAACTGTTGCTTCACTAGATTCTATTTTTATTTGATTTAATAAACTTCTTGCATTTTCAATATTTTCTTTATATTCTTCATATAATGGATGTTCTTTTAATTCTAATTCTAGGTTGTCTATAGCTTCTTTATTATTAAACTCATCTGAAACTTTTGACATTGAATTATCAGTAAATAATCTATTTGCTTTATCTAAAACCGTATCTTCTTCATAGAACATCATTTCTGATGCTGTTGCAGTTCCATTATTTTTAAATCTAAATTTAATTCTCTTAAATTTTGTTGGATTAAATTTAATTTCTACAACATCAGCTGTTTTAGTTGCTGTTGCTTCTGCTACTAATTCAAAATCGTCTCCATCCTCTGTTTCAGATGCTAATATTTCAAAATCTTCAGCAAATCCAACTGTATTCCATGCGGATCTATATGCTATTCTATTTAATGTAGTTTCTTTTTCTAAAGTAAATGTTAATTCATTTTTAAAATCATTTGATGTATGCTTACCTGTTTCCCAATAAGTATCTAACTTTCCATCTATTATATTATCAGTAGATACAGTATTTCTTAAATTTCCGCCAGTACTAGTTATACTTTTTATATTGGAGTTATCCATTTTAAATTCTTTATCATAATTATCTTTATATTTTGAATAATATATATCAAATCTTGAAACCTTAGTTTCAGTAGCTTGTACTTCTTGAGAATATTGTGTATTATTCACAGCAGCAAAAGCGTTTATATTTGGTGCTGTAACATTAATTGTTAGTGCAGCAACAATTACAGCAGCAATCTTCTTTTTGTTCATATTTATCCTCCTCATAATAGTATTAAAAAGTAAACCAAATTATTTATAACTAAATAATTTTTATACAAATAATACATCTTTTTTATAAAATATTATCTTATTTTTAATTATATTTATACTTTTTTATCCCCAATATTTTCTTATTATATAATAATAATTTTCTTTTATTATGTCAATAATAATTATTAATTAATTTTTATTATCTAAGAAATTTTTCTTAGTGAGGATATATTTTACATTTATATTTTTATCATATAAAATACCTTTTATTTTGTCAATATTAATTTAATTAAATTTTAAATTAAATTAAATTTATAATTAAACTAATTTTATATTGCCTTTTAAGTAAAAAATAAAAGGCTTAGTTTTTTACTCAAGCCTTTAAATTAATTATATATTAAGATTTTTCACTATTTATTTTGTAATTTAACTTTATTAAATCAGAAGAATATTCTAAAAATATATCTAAGTATATTATTTCTGAGTGGCAAAATTTAATAATATCTTTTTCTGCAATATCTCTTTTATAGTAATCATGAGCAAATCTATTTCTTAGAGTTACACACTTAATTAAAAAATTACATAGATATTCATTCATTATAATATACTGATTTTCACTTCTTGTCTTTGTAAGACTTTTAACGTCAAATTTACAACTGATTTTTCAGTAATATTAGTAACAATTTCTTCTGTATTATTTATGTCTTTTAAAACTGAATTTTTATTAATATCGACTTCAAGAATATCTGCTCTTATTAGTTCAATAAAGGGGTTTTCATTAAATATTTCTGTAAATAAAATATTTTCATCGCAAATGTTATGTTCAATAACTTTATCTAATTTAGTATTATAATCAATTTTATAATTGTAAAAATCTAATTCATCTTGAGTAGAATTTTTATTAAAAATAGGTTTTTTAATAAAATTAATATTTGTATTAAATTCAAAAGGCGTCTCAACTATACAATATCTTAAATTCCCATAAGTATTTTTACTTATAGGCACACTATATTTTTGTGGTATATACTGAATATTATTTCTTATAAAACCTTTTATAAATAATATTCCTGAATTAGGTTCATCATATTCTGAAACTGAAATAATATTAGATTGAGTTAAAAAGACATTTTTTTTAACTTCTTTAATTTCACTAGCTAATCTGTCTAATTTAATATTAGACTCCAAATTAAATATAATATTTACATCTGCTAAGACAACTGGAATTTTAACTATTAAAGATCCTGATGAAATTTCATTTATATTTAAAATATTTTGTTTAGTAAAAGATTCTACTTGAGAAACAATAGTTTTACAAGGAGCATCTATAGATATATTTTCATTTGTATTCTTATCATTATCCATTTTATGTCACTCTCCTTTTTATGATATTTTTTAATATATTCATTTAATCATCTAATATATAATATACATATTACATATTTGCTGTACTAAGCAGAATATAATTATAATTTTATAGCTAAAAATCCCTGACAACACTTGTATTAAGTATTGTCAGGGATAAACTTAGAAAATATAACTTTTAACTTAAGTGATTGACACTTTATAGAATAATTTTTAAATTAACTTCATAAATTTATAATTTTTATAATCCTAATGCTGTAACATTTACTTGTTGATTTTGTAACACTTTCAATGTTAAATTAACTACAATTTTTTCTGTTAATTTATTGAAAAGTTGTTCTGTTGGATTTTCACAATCTCTATAAGGATCTGCATGAATATCAACTTCTGCAATATCTGCTCTTACTAATTCAGTAAAAGGTTTTTCGTTAAAGTATTCTGAATTGAAAAAGCTTTGATCACAAACATTACGTCCAATAACAGGATCTGCACAAGCATCGCAACTCTTATTTTTATCTGTGAAGAATTCTACTTCAAGTTGAGGTTGATTTGTAACAAATATTGGTGGTCTACGGAAAGTAATCCTTGTTGTAAAATTGAAAGGTACTTCAACTGTACAATGTCTTATATTACCACAAACATTATGAGATCCATATCTACTACAAGTTTTAGTTGCATACTCTATATTCTTTCTTATAAATCCAGCTATAAATAGTATTCCAGTACCAAATTGACCATCTTGAGAAAATGGAATAACTCTAGATTGAGTTAAATATACATTTTTTCTTATTCTCTTAATTTCTATAGCAGGATAATCTAATTTAATAGTAGCCTCTACTGGTATTGTTATATTAGTCTCAGCTATTACAACTGGAATTTTAACAACTACAGGTCCTGGTGCAATTACACTTGGAGTTACAGAAGTTTGTTCAGTAAAAGATTGCTGTAAAGTCTTAACCTCAGCACATTGACCTATCATAGCTGCATTTTCAGCTATATTATCATTAGTATTTATTTTGTTATTATTCATAAATAACTTTTCCTCCTCGGTCTTATTAATTAAAATATTTCATTAAAGCTTATATTATATAATATCTAAAATATAGATTTTTGTGTCTATATATAAATTTAAATATATACATAATAAAAACTAGCCCTTAATTTAATTAAGGACTAGTTTTTAACTTACATCATTTATGAAAACTTCTTTTCCTTTGAATACTATAACTAACTTCTTTATTTTACTTATTCCTCTATCTAAAAGTTCTGTTTCATACTTTTTATCTTCTATTTGATTTTTAGCTTCTTCTATTAATTCTTCTAAGCTTTCTTCATCTTCTTCATCATACCTTTTAAACTCTATTATAATTCCTAACTTACTAATATCTCTTGGTATTACCATTACATCATATCTTCCATAACCTGATTCTCTATTCGATAATACTTGATGAGTTCTATTTAATGATACTAAAAGCCCTAAAGTAAATGCATGATATACTTTCTCTGGCATTTTACCACTTACATCAAAATAGCTAAAACTTTCTCTTACATATCTTGCAAATATTTTCTTAAATACTTTAAAATCAAAATTTACAAGTGCCTTAAGCATTTCATTATATTCTGAAGCTATATAACTTTCACTTTGCCAATCACGGATAATTTTTTCATACATTAATTCAACTTCTAAATTAGGAATTTTTAAGCTATAGTAAAATTCTTTTCCTTCTCTTCTCTTTCCTACAACCTTTAGATAGCCTGACATTAATAAAAAACTCCATATATTATTTTCATCTCTTTCTATATCAGCCATTACTATATTTTCATCTATTTTAGTTTCTATAGTATTTCCTCTAAGCAGTTCTTCAAAGGATTTTTTTAAATCCTCACTCCCCTTAGCTAAGATAGTTTTTATTATTTTATTTTCTGATGTATTTACCCAATATGGCTTAAAATAATCATCTTTATCCTTTAAATAAGATAAAACCGACCATGGATTATATATTACTGTGTTTCCAAAAATATATCCATTGTACCATTTTTTAAATTCTTCTCTTTGCTCTAATATATTAAAATCATTTAATATATTTTCTATTTCTACATCCGTAAATCCAAATTGTTTTGAATACTCTTCTCTAAGCACTGAATAAACATCTAAATTATTAAGTCCAGAAAATATAGACTCTCTAGCTACTCTTAGTATACCCGTAAGCATTGCCTTTTCTAAATATATATTATCCTTTAAGGTATTAGATAAAAAGTTTCTCATAAAATTAATTGTTTCATCATATATCCCTGAGAAATAACTATATTGAATTGGTGTATCATATTCATCTATTAAAATAATAACTTTTTCACCATAATAGTCATAAAGATAATTACTCAATTTTCTTAAAGCTATTTCTACTTCTGCCTTTGTTATTTTTCTATTAATAGTTTTATCAAAAAACTCTTTATCATCATCAAATTTTAAATGTTCATACAAATAATAGTGACTTTTATATGTTTCAGACATAAACACTTTTAACTTCATCTCAAAATCATCAAAGCTATCGTGCTTTTCATCTTTAAAAGTTAAATATATTGTTGGATATATACCTTGCTTTTTCATTATCTCTTCTTCTTTTTCTATAAGAAGGTTGTTAAAAAGATATCTTCTATCTTCATCACATTTTTCAACAAAGTATCTTACCATGGATAAATTAAGAGTTTTACCAAACCTTCTTGGCCTTGGAATTAAAACTATTTGAGATCTATCTTCAAGTAATTCTTTTATTAAAAGGCTTTTATCCACAAAATAATCATCATTATCTATCAATGTTTTAAAGTCACTATGACCTAAAGCTATTTTTTTCATAATATACACCTTCTTTCTAGCTTAAAATTTCTCACTTTATTATTAATTATTATACCATATTTTAATCACCATTATAATTTAGTATTTTAATAATTTCATCTCCATATTTATTAACCTTAATTATTGCATATATTATTCTTTTAATCTTATTATTAAAGTGTCATCTATATCTATTTCATTTATATCACAAGGTTGATAATCTCTTAAATAAGACTCCAATTTTAAAGCTTTCATTGTTCTTTTTATGTTATTAACTATATTTTCACTTCTTCTTTTATAACCAAAGTTTCTTAATAGTGTTCTTAGTTTTAGTCTTACAAAATTATAGTTTTCTATATATGTTAATCTAAGCTTTATAAATCTAAAGAAAGCTTCTACATAGTATTCTTCTCTTTCTAATAGATTCATTTCATATTCACTTCCTAGTTCTTCAAAGATTGTGTTTATTTCCTCTAATTCTTTTTTGTGTTCTTTTAAGCTTAATATAACCATATATTTTGATATTTCATTTATAAATTTCTTTTTATCTTTTCTGTATTTAGGATCTAAAACAATATCTCTATTTTCCCATAAATCTTCTCTTACCATTTTTTCGTCTGATTTTCTAAAATCACTATAATCAAAGAAAACTGCTATATCTTTAGGAGTATACAAATATTTACTCATACTTATCTCCTTTTACCTTGTTACAATTTTTACATAAAAGTTGTAAATTAGATAGAATAGTAAGTCCACCTTTAGCCATAGGTTTTATATGATCTATTTGAAATAACCCTTTATAGTTAGATTCATAGCCACAAGCTTTACAATAATAAGTTCCATCTTTGTTTGTAAATTTATAATATACCTTATCCTTTATTTCCTTTGCTTTTTTAGGAGATATTCTTTCTATTTCATTAATAGATAGTTTTTCTAATTCTCTAGTCTCTTCTATAAAGTCTGAATCTTCAATAGGATAATCTTCTGGATTTTCTAAAATATCTATTTGCTTCTGTAATTGTTGTTTAAAATAAAGTTTCTTATTAAAGTATATTTTTATTATCTGATTTTCATCATTCCAAAGACCTTCAATATAATCATTTATTTCTGAACGTCTCATATCTTTTTCTATTATATTTAAAGCTATAGTCTTTAAGTTTAAAGATTCTCTATCTACATCTTCAAAAGTAATAAATTTAGGCTTACATTCCTTTTCTGCATAGTATTTAAGTATATTCTTTATATCTTCTTTATCATATTTAGGTAGCATATTTTCGTTGAAATATGTATTTTCTACTTCATCTAATAATTTATTCATAACATCATCTTCTATATATTCTTCATTAATGTTATGAGCTTCAAAAATCAATGGTAGATCATTTATAAATTCTTCATACATATCTTTTGTACTATCATAAACTAATACCTGATGATTTTTCTCCATACTATTATCATCAATAAAAGTAAAGGCATACATACCTAAAGGTACTCTTTTCATAAATTCAATCTTTTCTAACTCACTAGTATCAACAGTTTCATCCATTAACATAGCAAATTCCTCTATCTTCTTTATTGAAATAAGCCTTAATAATTTCTTTTCATTATCATAATTATTATCTGCAAACTCATTATTTTCTTGAGTAAGCTCTGGATTTACCCAAGCTATACGCTCCTTCCAATCATCAATAAAGCTAACTACATGTGCTTCCTTAGTTCCACCAGCTTTTTCTCCTCTTAATGCTCTACCAATCATTTGAGTCATTAATATAGTAGAAATAGTTGGTCTGGTTAAAAATACAGTTTTAGTTTGTGGCAAATCAATACCTTCAGTTAATATATTTACATTTATAAGTACTTGAATTTCGCCATCTCTGTATTTTCTTATATTTTCTTCATTGGCTTCATTAGATATATCAACACCTGTAAATTCTAAAAAAGTTCCTGAAACTATTACTTCTGCTTTTACTCCTGATTCTTCAAATAACTTTCTTAAAGCAAAGGCATGTACCCTATTTACTGCAAAAACAATAGTTTGTCCATATATATTCTTCTTTTCTAAATACTTATTTACTATTAATCTATTACGTTCTTTATTCTCTGCTATTTTTTGTGCTACATCTTCTGGAAGGGTATCTAAACTTTCAATACTTTTAATAGCCTTTAGACCTAGATTATCTCCAAAGTTTATTTCCGTTTCACACTCTTCAAAGTTTGGTCTAGATAATATTTCTTTCTTTATTAGATCCTTTAAATCTATTTTAAATACTATTCCATCTTTATATATCTTAGCTAATAGACCTTCCTCATTATCAGCCGTTCTAAAAGGTGTTGCTGTTAAACCAAGTAATTTAACATTCTTCACTTTATCATATATATTATCTATTAATTTTCTATAAGACTTGGCAATTGAATGATGAGCTTCATCTATTACTAAATATATTTCTTCATCTTTACCTATCCATTTATTTATATAATCTAAATTCTTAATAGCACTATCTTTACTAATTATAAGAATATCATCAGATGGTTTTATATGTATTGCTCTATCATGCTTTCCAGAAACTATTCTATAACTAAATTCTGATATGTTATAAAGTAAATTAGAATATGCATTGTTTTTAAAGGTTTCTGCTGCTTGCTCTAATAATAAATGCCTATGGGCTACCCATAAAATTTTCTTTTTATTATTTACAGCTTCCTTTAAAAGCCAGTAAACTGCTGTTGCTGTCTTTCCCCCACCAGTTGGTAAAACTAACAAAGAACTAAAAGAAGCTCTCTTATTAATTTCATTTAATTTAGAAATAGCTTCTATTTGATGTTCATATAAAACTCTTGGATTCTTACCTTCATTTACTTTTTTAGTTCCTGCATAATTTAATTTTACTATATCTTTCATAATTAAATCTCCTTATCTTAATCCCCTAATATTACACTTTATATTACTATAATAATTAAACATATTTTACATTATATTCATACTAAATAATTATAACATTAATATTATTAAAGGAAATATTTTCAACACTTTTTCCAATTTATCGACAAGTATATATTAGATTTTTACATAATAATAAATCACCATTATACCTTTATATACAATGATGATTTATTTTAGGAATATACTTATATTTAATTAATTATATAGATTATAATCTAAATTTATTTTAATAACTGAACAATATATACCACTTTAAATAATTATAAAATTTTTCCTTTATCATTTATTATTAATATACTATTTAAAAGTCTTTCATATACATTTCTCCATTTTGCTTTTACTCCTATAGTCTTATTATTTTTCCAAAACGATTCTGGTCCTGTAGCTCTTTTTAAATCTATTCCGTATTTATTATTTTCATATTTAACTAATTGTACATTCTAATTTAAACCTACCTGTATACATTGATTTTTTATATTACTTAATAATATTACAGCACAAAAATTTTCTGCTGCTCTTGATTTTAAAATTGTTGAAAGTTTTGTTTCATAATATTTATAATCCAAAGAATTCCATTTATTTAATATTAAATATTTCTTATTTTTTATGTCTTTCAAATTTTTACTATATAATAATTTTAAAATATTTAAAGGATCTTCTATTTCATCATTTTCTAAATAAGCAATAATTAAATTATCTTCATTAATATTCTTTATATATAGCCCATCTTCAATTTTATTTTTCTTATTTATTAATTTTTCAATATCATCTATACTTAACTCTACACTTATGTTTTTACTTACAGTTTCTACTCCATTTATAAATTCATCAACTTCACTTTTATTTTTATCAAACTTTTCGAAATCACTTCTCTTTTTATCTATTTCAAATACATACAGTCCATTTGGAGTATTTCTTTCTATATTAGAGTAATTATTTATATTTATAAAATCTAATTTTTTACCATATCCATCAAAACCAAATACATATGAATCATTTTTGCATTTTCTCTGTAATATGCCATAGTACATAAATAATTACATTTATTTTCTAAAGCTCTTGATCTTTGATATATATACCACTTTTTATAATCAACATGTCCACCAGTCAAATTTATTAATATATCAACATCATCATAACATTTACTGAAAAGTAGATTATTAGAATCATAACATATTGTAATTCCTATATTATATCCTTTATATTCTACTGGATAGAATATGTCATTTACAACTTCCTTGTAATCCTCTAAATCAAAAGAAGATATCTGTGTTGCTATATGCTTTCCATAATACTTTATTCCTTCCTCAAATGGAGAAATAAATAATCCATATATAAATCCATTAAAATCAGATCTACTTATAATTATTGGACAATTTGCTTTCTTTGCATATTTTCTTAATATATCTACTATCTCATTAGCATTAGAACTATCATCTCCATAATTAAGATAATTTAAATTTTCTAATTCTAATTCATCTGGACAATAAAAATGCTCCGGAAAGACAAGTAAATCCAAATTATTTTTTTTAGCATTCTTCAAAACTCTATCAAAGTTTTTATTCATTTCTTCTATTGATAATCTAGTATCTTGTAAAAACAATCCTATTTTCATATATTTATATCCTTTCTAATTTTTCTTATTATTCAATTAATTTTCAATATTTTCATAGTCACAAAAATAAATATTATTACATCCATTATTTTTAAAATACTCTAAATGTCCTAATGCCTGCTTTTTAGAAAATAATATACCCATATATGAATTTTTCCACATATTAATTATTGCTCCATTTAAATGTTTATTAACTTCACTTTCAATTTCTATAGATATTAAAGGTATAAAAACATCTTTGATTTTATTATTATTTATTGAAAATATTAATTCATTATTCAAAATATCATTTTCCATATTCTTAGCTATTCTTTTAATCCATTTTATAAAGCTTTTAGGAAGATTAAATCCTAAAACTATATCTAATTTAGGTAAATAATACTTATTATTTATTCTATTTAATTCAAAAATATTTTTTTCATTTGGATCTTTATATGCTTTTCTTTTAAAATAAAATTCAAGTTCCTCATCCAATATGTCTATTTTTCTTGATATATAATCCTCTAAATAATACTTCATTTTAAATTTATCTGATGTATAGTCTTGTTTTATTTCTAAACCAATTGAATTTAAATCTTTAAAAATATAGTCAAATATTTGTATAGATCTATTTTCTCCTCCACTACCTTTTCTTGTTTTAGTATAAGAAGTATTAACTTCTATCTTTTTATCTTCTTCTTTTATCTTTAACCACTCATATGTATTTTTCACTTGACACCAATCTAAAAATATTAAATTTGAACTTCCTAAACATTCATTAAAATATCTTGTTATATTAAGTCCTCTTCTATAAGTGTCTTTCTCTGGAATAGCGGCTTCATTATTGACTATAATAAATTTATTTAATACATTTCCAAAAGTTAAGTTAGTTATATTTCCTATTTGATTCTTACTACTAGTTGCTGCTCCCTCTATCTCAAAAGCAGCTATAGGAATTAATTTCAATTTATTTTCTACTACATCAGGGGATATATATTTCTTTAAAACTTCTATATTAAAATTTTCACTTAAATCTAAAAACCATATAACATCATATATTGAAGAATAATAATTGTCTCTATCTAAATTCACTTCAACTTTAGATATGAATCCTAAGTATTCTCCTAAATCTTTTATAAACTTTTGTATTTCTAAAGTATCATTTTTAGGCATCTTTATCTCCTTTTCATTTCTAAATATGTTAAATATAGTTTAATATGACCTTTTAACTTTTGTTAAATTAACACATTTAATACTAATAATCCTATGTAAAATAATTAAAAATAACCTAAAATTTTACTAATTATATTTTTTTGTTTATAATATTCTAAATTAATTTATAGGATGTGATTTTAAAATGACAGAAAATTTAAAAACAAGTGAATTTAATATTGAAGAAAATACATTAGATATCTCTGAATTTAACAAAGAGAAAAATAATATTCCTTTGAGTAACAGAAGAAAAGACATTGGTGAATCTATTGATAATTTTACTTTTGGTTCTTTTCCATTAAAAAGAAAAAAAGATATTGGTGGATCTGATTTTAATGGTATTCCATTAAAAAGAAAGGATATTGATAAACTATAGATAGCACATTTTCATTAAAAAGCAAATCTTTAATTTAAGATTATAAGATAAATAACATAACATATGAAAGGTTAATTACTTATGTATCTAGATTCATTATTAATAGATTTTTTATCTAAGAAATGTACTTGCTATAAGTTCACTAAATTTATAGTATGGAAGATAGCTAAAGAATTTAATTTAGATTATGATATAAAAATCAAAGAAAATTATTATCTAATTAAAATAGGTAAATATGAAATAATATATGATGACGTTACTTCTAGCAGATTACAACCATCTGGTGGAATTAATGTTTATATATTTATCTT
>NZ_JACSQZ010000016.1 GCF_014836325.1 Clostridium gallinarum | reverse complement strand
CAACCTAATAATTTCTTTTCTAAATCATCATAATCATAGTCACGACCTTTAAAGTTATGGAATCTTAAACTTTTACTCTTTCCATAACTATTTCTATAGAGTTTATTATCTCCATAAGAATTATTATTTTTATCTTCTACTTTTACTATTTTTTGATTCAAATAAATTTCAAACTTATCTCCAAATAGGGTAAATGGAGTTAAGTATTGCTCAAAACTTGTACCTTTCCAAGCTTCAAACTTTTTATCTATAACACTTTTAAAGTCATCAAAAGTAAAGCCTTCTCTTAATCTGGCTTTTATTAGACTTATAGTTTTAGTATTACTAGGCTTGTACATAACACCAACCTTTGAATTTAAATAATTTAATATACTAGATACTGAAATCTTTATATTATTATATATATTATTTACTATAGTAGATGAGTTATTTAGTATATTAGTCTTTGTTGTACATTCCTTTGCACACCCTCTGTTGCTATTTTTGAATAGCCCCTCTTCCTTTTTATGATTATTGGCATATAAAATTGATAATTCATCCACAGCCTCTTCATTATTAAGAACAGCCTCTACTTTATTATCTACACTATTTTTAGTTAATTGACTTTCAAAATTATAATTATTATATTTTCCTTCCTTATTTAAAATATCTTCAGTAGAATTTAAAAAATCATATTTATCACTAATTTCTTCATTTATTATATTTTCATCCATTAAATTCTCAAATTTATTCTTTGTAGTATTATTATTTATGTTTTTATCTATATTACTATTATTATTTTCATACTCATTATTTATATTAGAACTTAATAATTCCTTATACTTATCCCCTAAAGCATAAAAAGAAAAAGTTCCCCCTTCTTTTTTAGTGTAATGAGATAAAATACCTAAATCTCTAAGTTTAAGCATTCTAATCATGATACTTCTCTTTCCAAGACCTAAGAAAGGAAGTTCATTTTCTATATTTTGATAGCTAATCCAATAGTACTTAACTCCTTCTATTTCTTCATAATTCATCTTTCCACTTTTCCTAAAATCATCAAAATATCTAAGAATAGTTATATCCTTAACATCTAAATTTAGCTCCATAATCTTTTTAACTGAATATCCTAAAAATGAAAATTGCATATTAAAATCCTCCTAAAATTCAACTTAAAATAACCTTTCATTAGTAAATATCCTTATAAAAAGAAAATTGAGAAAAATTTTTAATAAAATTTCAAAAAAAATCGACCAGTCTAAGCCAGTCGATTTGATAATTTCTCTATTTTATATATGTTTCTATTAATTTTATTATTTCATCTTGTTGATCTTTTGCTGATATTTCTGCTTTATTATCTCCTTTTTGTTCTCCATACATTCCAAACTGTGCATGATTTCCACCTTTTATTTCTGCAAAAATAGCATCATTAGGTAAGTTTTTCTTACTTTCTTCAACATCATCTAATGTTGTTAATCCATCATTTTCAGCATATATACTTAATACTATTTGATCATTATCTGATAAATCTGTTGATTTTGATGGATATGATCCTAAAAGTATTACTCCATCAATAATATCTTGGTTTTCTTCTGCAAAATAAGTTGCACTAACACCACCCATAGAGTGTCCACCTACATACCAATCTTGAATTTTATTACTATAATTTGATATAAATTCTTCTGCTTTATTATTTTCAGTTATAGATAAATTCAAATTAACATCTGGTATAGCAACTAAATAACCTTGTTTTGATAATTCATTTGCTATATAGCCATAGCTAAGAGGTTCAACTAAAGCACCTGGATACATTACAATTCCTTTACCATTTGATTTATCCTTTGGTTCAAAGACATAAAAATCTCCTTCTTTAATATAATCTGATTCCTGTACTAATTCTAATAGTTCCTCAGATGGTTTATAAGTATTATTAGTCCATATTAAAATTCCTGATAGACTAACTACTAAAAGAATAACTATAGTTAAAATAGAATATTTAAATATTTTTTTCTTTTTCATAATTTTCTCCTTTATATTTTTATATATTTAATTTTATTATTTAATGAAACTTTCGTTACAGTTGTTTCAAATTTATCTATATTATATAATCTAAAATAATAATTCTCAATATATTATAGAAATGTGGTACAGGAGGCATTAAAATGTATCAGAAAAAAAGATTTTTAACTGAAGAAATCAAAAAAGAACTATATTCCATATTGAATTATAGTTCTTTTTATTTTTATTTTTATTTTGCATCTATTTTTTTAATAGTCTTTGCAGGTACACCACCAACAATAACATTCTCTGGAACATCTTTTGTTACAACTGCACCTGCTGCAATAATAGCACCATCACCAATTGTTACCCCTGGTAATACAGTAGCATTTGAGCCTATCCAAACATTATTTCCTATAACTATTGGCGAAAGCTTCATATCACTTCTTTTACTAGGATCAATATCATGATTAATAGTTGCTAAAACTACATTGTGTCCAATTAAAACTCCATCTCCAATTTTAATTCCACCTTGATCTTGGAAACGGCATCCTGAATTAATAAAAACATTTTTTCCTATAAATATATTTCTTCCACAATCCGTATAAAAAGGTGGAAACATATTAAATGTATTATCCACATCTTTACCAATTATCATTGAAAAGATTTTTCTAATTTCTTCTGGAGTATGATACTTGCCATTAAGTTCAAAGGTTAATCTTAATGCTTCTTGTGCTGCTTCATGCATAACTTCATGTAACTTAGAATTTCCTATAATTACTTCTCCCTTATTAGCACATTCTAATAAATCATTAGTATTCATTATATCACTCCTACTTTATAATTTTTATAATATCTTCTACTATTTGAATATCTGTAAGTCTATTCTTTTTCATAAGCTCATCTGGAATATAACGATCTAATATTTCCTTTTTGATACCATAATTTAAAACTTTTATATTAGATGGACCATAGAATCTTGAAATTTTTTCACCAAATCCACCTTCTAAAATACCATCTTCAAGTGTAATTACAAGCTTATGTTCTTTCTTTAAGTTTTCTAGTAACTCTTCATCAATTCCTGTAATAAACTTTGGATTAACTAAAGTAGCTTCAATATTATTTTCCTTTGAAAGCTTCATAGCAACCTTTTCACCAAGCTGATAAAAATCTCCAAGTGCAATTATTGCAACTTCTTTTCCTTCTTTAGTAACTTGATATTTATTTAATATTGAATAATCTGTAGTATCTTCTACTCCACTTTCAATTACTCCCATAGCAGGAACACGAATAGCTACTGGATGTTCTTTTTGAGTCATAGCCCAATTAAGCATTTTAAAATATTCTTCCTTAAATGCTGGTGCTAAATATACCATATTAGGAATATTGCTCATTAGACCTATATCAAATAATCCAATATGTGTTACATCATTCATTCCATAAACAGATGCTGAATATACTAATATTGTTGCTGGATTATTATTTATACATAAATCCTGTGAAAGCTGATCATAGGTTCTTTGAAGGAAAGTACTATTTACTCCATAAACAGGGGTTCCTCCATTAGCTGCTATTCCTGAAGCTAAAGCAACTGCATGTTCTTCTGCAATTCCAACATCAACAAATTGCTTTCCAGCAATTTCTCTTCTCTCTTTATTAAATCCAATTACAGTAGGAGTTCCTGCTGTAATAGCTACTACATTTTTATCTTCCTTCATAGCATTTAAAAGATATTCTCCGGTTAAATTATTATAAGTATTTGTATTTGTATTAGCTACCCTTGGTTTTCCTGTTTCTATTTCAAAAGGTGAACCCCAGTGCCATTGTTCTTTATTCTTCTCTGCAACTTCAAATCCTTTTCCTTTAATAGTGTGAACATGAACAACTACTGGATGATCTATGTCTTTAACTTTACTTAATGTACTTATTAATTCATCAAGATTATGACCATCTTTTATATAGTAATAATCTAATCCCATTGCTTTAAAGAAATTACATTCACACTTTCCTTCTGATTCTCTAAGCTCTCTAAGATTTTTATATAACCCACCATAATTTTCTGCAATAGACATTTCATTATCATTTACAATTATAATCATATTGGTTCCAGCTTCTGCAGCATTATTTAAACCTTCATATGCTTCTCCACCACTTAATGAACCATCTCCAATAATAGCAATAATATTATCCTTATCTCCCTTTAAATCTCTAGCCTTAGCAAGACCACAAGCAAGACTTATTGAAGTAGATGTATGGCCTAATTTAAAGAAGTCATGTTCACTTTCATCTGGATTAGAGTAACCAGAAATTGTTTTATATTTTTCTAAATTAGTAAACCCTTCTTTTCTTCCTGTAAGAATTTTATGAACATAGCTTTGATGAGAAATATCATAAACCATTTTGTCCTTTGGAGAATTAAATACATAATGTAATGCAATTGTAAGTTCTACAACTCCAAGGTTAGGTCCTACATGACCTCCCTTCTCACTTAATCTATTAAGTAAAGCCTTACGAATTTCAAAGCTTAACTCCTTCATTTCATCTATTGATAATTTCTTTACATCCTCTGGTGAATTTATTTTTTCTAAATACATTTAATTTCCTCCCTTTTTATACTATTTGTTTATTATTATTTTTATCTTTTTTATGTATATCTTCTGTTCCAGCTTTAATTGCTTCCTCGTAATACCATATTTTATGATCAATAGTTTCCATTATATTATTTAATTCTTCAATTTGCTTTTGAACAGTTTTCTTTCTTTCAAGGAAAATTTCCATACGCTCTTTAAGAGTATTATCTCCCTCTATACATAAATCCATATACTTCTTTATATCTTTTATTGGTAATCCAGATTTTTTCATACAAGCTATTATTGCCAATACTTCAAAATCCTTATCTTTAAAAACTCTAGTACCATTTTCCTTTTTATCAACAAATGGTAAAAGACCTTCTTTATCATAATACCGTAAAGTAGAAACCGTAACTCCAATTTTTTCAGCAAACTGTTTTATGGTATAACTCATACAGAACTCCTTTCTTGACTAAATAATTAATAAACATATTTTATCTCTATTCCTATGATAAGGGCTAAAGTTAACTTTATGTCAATATCTTTTTCTATATTTATATATTATTATTTATATTAAATTCAGTAAATTTCATACTAAAAAATGTTAATGTATCATATTTAAGTTACGCCTTACATCAGCAAGTTACCTCGCAATGATATTTTAACACTTACAAACTGAATGTTAGAAATCATAAAAAGCCTAAGGAAATCTAGTAAAATTAGATTCTCAAAGGCTTTATATCTTGATTTATATAACAGTATCTTACTTGCAATCAATAGCTACCTTAGGTATTAATATATTTTGTAATACCCCATTCTTTTCTGCTACTGTATTAATGTTAATATTATTTATTTTTGCAAAGTGTAATAAAAATTCCTTTGATAGTTCTTCTTCATCTGTTCCTTTTTTTAAAGCTACAATATCTTGTAATATTTGAATTGCTTGCTCATCTTCAAAATATCTATGAAGTCCTGAACTCCAAAGAGCTAACTCTGGTTTATTAGCATTGGTATGATAATTCCAAAATAGCATTTTATGTGATTCTTCTAAAGAAAGCTTAATACTATACTTAGAGTTTGTAGTAACATATCCTTCATCCTTATTATCTCTATTATAACTTTCATCAACAAGAAAAACTCCAAATATATATCTTTCTCTTTCCACAGTATTAGGTTCACGAGTAGTCACTATACAAAGACTATTATTCTTTACCTTATTTAACTTCATAGATTCACCATTTCTATTAAAAGTTTGAACAATACTAGTAAGTTCTTTTTCATTTGAATAACCTTCATCTGAAAAAGTACACTTAAATGCAATATTAGCTCTTGGATATACCTTGGCTTTAGCCTTTTTACTATTATTAAGTTTCTCAACTTTAATTTTTCTTTCTACTTCTGCTAATCTTAATTTTTCATCTTTTTCTAGCTTTTTAATAGCTCTTATTTCCTCTTTTATACTCTCATCAGCCTTTATACTTTGAACTGTTAAATATCCATCAAATGAACTTGGATACATAAACTTTTTCTCATCATTTTTAAACTTTACAGTTACATAGGAATTTTCATTTTCTATAATAACACCTTCACCAAATACTTTATGGTCTACCTTTATGTTAATTAAATTCATTAATTTTCCTTCTCTCTTACCTAATTATTCTAGATACTAAATTATAATATTTAGATTAGGCTTTTATATTTGAAATATCTATTCATTATAATTAAAAAAGGTTGTAGTTTATTAAACTACAACCTATAATAATCTAAATTATCTTCTATTTTGTTCTTTTCTAGCTCTTCTACAAGATATGCATCTTGTTGGCTCATTGTCAAATCCTTTTTCCTTGTAGAATTCTTGTTCTCCTACTGAAAAAATGAATTCGCTTCCGCAATCTCTACATGTTATTGTCTTATCTGTCATAATAAATATTCCTCCTAAAATTAAAGATTCTAAATTGATATAATAATCTCTAACTTTCGAGAAACTATTTACCTGAATTTGAAACTTTTTTTGTTAGCAAACTTGCTACTCATTTATAATAACACAATTTAAACTTTATTACAAGGAATTTATTAATATTTTTTAAACTTATTTATATTTAGTTAATATTTCGCGCAAATAATTTGACTTAGTCAACTAATAGTATTATACTTGACTTAATCAAGTAAATGGAGGGATTAATTTGTTGATAGATTCTTTATCATTTTATATATCATATCTTAGAAAGAACTTTACTGATTTTTGTTCAGAAAAGCTTTCAGAAATAGGAGTAACTTACGGGCAAGTATTTATCATAATTTATATTGGTAAAAATGAATGTTGTTCTCCTAAAGATATTTCAAAAGCATTAAATTTAGATGCCGGGCATCTTAACAGAACCTTATCTAAGTTAATAGAAAGTGATTTTATTTTACAAACTAAAAATGAAAATGATAAAAGAGCAAATATACTTACTCTTACATCAAAAGGTCAAGAAGTATTTAAAAGAAGTTACAGCTTATTTGATGAATGGGATGATTTAGTCTTATCATCTTTCACTAATGATGAAAGAGATCAGTTGATGAAACTTATAAAAAAAGCAGTTTTATCTGAAAATAAAAATATAATTAAATAAATATAAATTTTGACTAATAGTTGGAGGTTTTATTATGACAAAATTAAATGAATTTATGAATATTTTAGTAGGAAGTTTTAATAACTCTGAGCAGTTTGAAGCTATGAAAAATAATAATAAAGAATTTCCTTATGCTGAACATGTAAATACAATTTGTAATGACAAAATAGTAAATTTACCTGCTGATTTTAATGGAATATTTATGGTTGAAGAAAGTTATTATACATCTGGTGAAAACACACATGCTACCCCACATTTATTTTTATTTACAGAAGAAGATGAAGGAATTAAATTAACTTCTTATGAAATTCCTAATGGCTATGACAAAAATTCTTTCACTTATAAAAATTTATCTACTATAGATTTTAATGATTTAAAAGTATCAGAAAAGTTTACTCCTGCACTATATGTTGAAAAAAATGGTGTATGGGAAGGTGGTAGCACAAGCATGTTCTCACCAGTATTAAAGTTTACTTTATTTGAACGTTTTTCAAAGGAATGCTTAGAGGTTTCTGAATCTATGGAAGTAAAGGGAAAAAAGACTTTTGGATTTGATGAACCTATTATATATAAAAGAGTTTTATAATTTCAATTATAAATCTTTAACATTTTGCCACTAGTATAACTAGTGGTTTTTTATACAACAAAAAAGGCTGTAGTTCAAACTACAACCTGTAATAATCTAAAATTATCTTCTATTTTGTTCTTTTCTAGCTCTTCTACAAGATACGCATCTTGTTGGCTCGTTGTCAAATCCTTTTTCCTTATAGAATTCTTGTTCTCCTACTGAAAAAATGAATTCGCTTCCGCAATCTCTACATGTTATTGTCTTATCTGTCATAAATATTCCTCCTGAAATTAAAGATTCTAAACTGATATATAATCTCTAACTCTTGAGAAACTATTTACCTAAATTTGAAACTTTTTTGTTAGCTCTTGGCTACTTATTTATAATAACACAATTTATTCTTTATTACAAGTAATTTATGAATATTTTTTAAATATATTCAAAATTATTTAAAAATATCTATATTTATAAATAGGAATCTACAAAGCTTTCATAAACTAACTAATAAATTTTTAATTAATAAATCTATGTAGTTAATCATAGATTTATTAATTAAAAATTACACAATACAACAAGAAAGACTGTAGTTTAAACTACAATCTTTCTTGGACATCCCTTGCATGGGTAATTGTAACAGCTTCTTTTATAATGAACACATTCTTCAGACAAGCTTCAGAATACGGGCTTTCTCGCTAAATTCATATTTCGCATTCGCTCATATTCATTAAGCGTTCAATGCCAGCTTAACAATTGCCTCAGCGTGTGGTGTGTTTGGGAACATGTCTTTAACACAGCTTTCTACTATTTTGTAGCCTGCTCCTATTAGTGTATTTAAGTTTTCTACTAAAGTTTTTGGATTACATGATACGTAAATTATTTCTTTAGCATTGAATTTAATTACATATTCTAGAGCTTTTGGGTGTACTCCACTTCTTGGTGGATCTAGTATTATTGTGTTTGGTTTATCTTTAACGTTTTTGATTATTTCTGCTACGTCTCCTGCTAGGAATTCGCAGTTATCTAAATTGTTAAGTTTAGCATTTTCTTTTGCTGCTTCTACTGCTTCTTCTATAAGTTCAATTCCAACTACTTTTTTTGCATTTGAAGCTGCTATTTGCCCTATTGTTCCTGTTCCACAGTATAAATCAAATACTACTTTATTATTTGATTCTCCTATATAATCTCTAACTATGCTATAAAGGCTTTCTGCCCCTTTAGTGTTAGTTTGGAAGAATGAGAAAGGTGATATTTTAAATTTAAGTCCTAGAAGTTCCTCCATTATATAGTCTTTACCAAATAGTAGGTTAACTTTTTCTGGTACTACTGCATCTGAAAATGAGTTATTTTCTGTATGTAGTACTGATACTAATTCACCTTTGTAGTTTTGATTTTTTAATATTTCTACGTACTCTGATAAATCAAAGTCTATTTGAGTTGTTGTAACTAAATTAACCATTAATTCACCAGTATTTATAGCTTTTCTTATAACTAAATGTCTTAAATAGCCTTCTCTTTTCATAACTCTATAATAAGGTAAGTTTTGAGTTCTAAAGTATTCTACTGTAGCCTTAATTACAGTTCTGAAATCTTCGTCTACTATTAAACATTTATCTACTGTTATAATTCCAAAGGATTTTCCCTTCATGTGCATTCCAAGTGTTAATTCTCCACCTTTTTCAAAATCACCAAAGGTAAATTCCATTTTGTTTCTATATTCCCATTGTTCTTTACTACCAACTATACCTTTATAGTTATTAGTTGGTAAGCCAGCCTCTTCTAATAATGCTTTAAATTCTTCACTTAAAAGTTCTAATTGTTTTTCATATGTTAGATTTTGTGAAGTACATCCTCCACAAATTCCAAAATGCTCACATGATGGATTTATTTCATAATCTGCTCTTTCATCCACAGACATTAACTTTAATTCTGCAAAGCCTTCTCTTTTTTTCTTTACTCTACCAGTTACTAATTGTCCTGGAAAAGCACCTTTTACATATATCTTCTTACCTTCTAAGCTTCCAATCCCTATTGATGGAAATTCAGTTTTATCTATTCTAACTTGTACAGTACTTCCTTTTCTCATCTTAACTCCTAATTGAAATTATTTTATGATTGTTCTTGTTCCTATAGTATCCTTTAACTTTGTTAATGAACAAATAGGTCTATAGAAAATATTAAATAATACGTACATTATTAAAAACATTGGTTCTCTTTCTGCAATATAAAAACCAACTAGTTTTAATATAAAATCTAAAACTATTAATAATACCAATGATACAGCAATACCTATTATTTGATCTACTAATCCAGCTAAAGCTTTCTTTAAAAACTTCATAGCCTTACTATCTTCCTTAGTTTCTGTAAACATTTCTCCTGCTACTTCTTCTAAAGAAACCTCTGTTTCTACCTCATTAGTAGTTTCAACTACTTCTTCTTTAACCTCATTTACCATTTCTTCATTATTTAATTCTTTATTATCCAAACCCTCATTCCTCCTAATTTAAACTATTTTTTGAAATCATACATTTTTGAATCTAATCTATATAATAAAAATTCATCCTTAATTGTTATAGTCTCAACTAGCCCATTTAAGTTAGTTTCTATTGTCCCATCTGAATTTTGATTTTTTACTATGTCAATTATCTTCTCATTTATCTCAGTATAATCTCTTTCAATATCATTAGTCATAGCTTCAGAGAAGTTTGATATAGATGTTTCTTTTAAATCGAATTTTTCTTCATTTTTTATTTGATCTAAATCTAATTTTAATCCTATTTTTAAATTTAAATTGCCTTTTGCCATATTTGAACCATATGTTTTAAAACCATAATACATACTTTCTATTTTATTTGGTTCTGGATTTAAATTATCAAAGTATATATATTTATCATTAACACTTTCTGAATTTTCTTCTTTAATCTTTTCTTCTTTTATATATTCTAATCCTAAAAAGTTACATACTTCTTCCATTCTTGCTGTTATTTCTTCATTTAATGCTGTAACTTCTTCTCTTGTATAATCTGTTGCCCATTCTCCTTCACCTATAAATGAGTTTTCTTGCTCTTGAGTTATTGAACTCTTTGCAGCTATTTGACTTTCATCAGCTTTTTCATTATTGGAAGGACTACATGAAACTAAAGATGTTACCATCACTCCACTTAAAATTGCTATCAAAAATTTTTTTATCATAAGATCCCCCTTAGGATTTTAAACCCATATAATATATATTATTTTTACCTAAATTCATCTTATTATAACACTAAAGGTCGCATTTTAAAAGTCTTTGACACCTAACTGTCACATAAGCACATCATATTCACTTTTATACATTTTATTATCAAGTAAATTTTATCTATCATTCTTAAATAAGATTTTTATAAATTTTTAAATACATATTTGTTCTTTTATTTTTTCAAAAGTCTTACTTCCTATACCATCTACATTTTTAATATCTTCTATGGATTTAAATCCACCATTCTTTTCTCTATAATCTATAATACTTTTAGCTTTAACCTCTCCTATTCCTGTAATTTCTTGAAGCTCTGATAAGCTTGCTTTATTAATATTTATCATTCCATCCTTTGTAATTCCTGAGCTTGCAGTATTCCCTGTATTGTTATTTTGTGTTATTACCTCATCATTTTTATTTGGTATTACTATAAGTTGATTATTTATAAGTTTCTCTGCTCTATTGATATTATCAATATTAGCTTCAGGGGTTAATCCTCCAGCTTTATCAATTAAATCTCTTATTATACTTCCTTCATCAATTTCATATACATCTGGTTTAGATACTTCTCCCTTTATCTCTACAAATATCTTATTGGAATTATTGTTATTAATTATATTTTCTCCACTTACAGAAATACTTTCTTCAGTAATATTTTCTTCAACAAAAATATTATTCATATACTCATCTTTAAATACTTTTGATTTATTTCTACCATATAAATAGAAGGATGTTATAATGCAAAATATTCCTAAAGTAATTAAAATTATATTTTTTAAAGTTAACAGATTTTTTATTTTCTTATCCATTATTCTCTCCTATATCATAAATCTTCCTCTTAATTATTAACTTATTATTAAAATTTAAACTATTTTTCATTTAAATGTTAATAAAATATGGAATGATTCTTTTATTTTTGATAGAATATTTTGTATATATTAAAAAGTATATTTGGGAGATTATTATGAATAAATTAATAAAGAAAATTTTAGTATCAACTTTAGTTATAGGTAGTTTATTTAATACAATTCATATAACTAAAACAAAAGCCACTGAATTACCACCTGTTTATTCAGAAGGTGCTATACTAATGGATGGAACAACAGGCAAAATATTATATTCTAAAAATGAAAATACACAATTTGAGCCTGCTTCAACAACAAAAGTAATGACAGCTTTAGTTGTTCTTGAAAATACAAATTTAAGTGATAAAGTAACTATTGGAGAAAATCCTCCTTTAGTAGATGGATCTGCACTAGGTATTCAAAAAGGCGAAGTTTATACAGTTGAAGAGCTTATGTATGGTCTTTTATTAGAATCTGCAAATGACTGTGCTGAAGCCTTGGCTGAATATGTTTCTGGATCTAATGAAGAATTTGCTAAACTTATGAATGCTAAAGCAAAGGAGTTAGGTGCTTTAAATACAAATTTTAAAAACCCTAGTGGATTACATGAAGATGGTCATTTAACTACAGCTTATGACTTAGCCCTTATGATGAAAGCTGCTGCACATAACAAAGAATATGTAAGACTTTCGCAAACTGAATCTTATAAATATGTAAATCAACCATTTTCAGATGGTAGTGAAAAATGGGCAACTAATAGAAATCAACTTTTAAATGAATATAGCGCTTATTATTATTCAAGTACATATTGTGGTAAAAACGGATATACTCCAGAGGCAAATCATGCATATACTGCCGCAGCAGTTAAGAATGAGCAAATGCTAGTAGCAGCATTTATAAATGCTACTGATAAAGATAATTTTTACACAAATATAGGAAAATTATTTGATTATGGATTTGATAACTTTAAAACAGTAAAACTAATAAGTGCAAATGATGAATTAGATACATATAAAATAAATGATGATATTACAATACCCTTATTAGCTAAAACTGATTTTTATTATACTACATCAATAGCTGAAGATAATCCTATATACTATTTAGATTATGATAAAACCGATATTAGTAAACAAGCTATTAAAACTGGTGATATTTTATATAAAGCTAAAATTAATATAAACGGTGAAACTGTATCTACTATAGATTTAATAAGTGGAGCTAATAGAGAATATGATACGAAAATTAAAACTAAAGAAGGCATATTAGAATTTATAAAAAAACCTTTAAATATACTTTACACAGTTCTTGTAATACTTGCTTTACTTATAATCAGAAATTTCATTGTTATTTCTAGAAAAAGACGAAGACTTAGAAAAAAACGCTCAAAATTTAATCTATAAAAAAAGAGATAAACATTATATTCCTTACTCCGTCGCATACGCTCCAAGTCGACGTCATACAATGTTTATCTCTTACAAACTAAAGGAAGGAAATTATAAAAACGTTATTCTCAAGGGTATCGTTTTTATAATTTCCTTTAAATATTTTATTAACTAAATAAATCTTATATTCATTCTCTACGTCGACGTCATATAAGATTTATCTCCTTATTTTTTACTTTAAAGATTCAATTAGATTTTCAATGTCATTAGGTAATTTTGCTCTTAAGCTTAATTCTTTCTTAGTTCTTGGTGACTTAAAATCTAGTCCATAAGCATGAAGTGCTTGCCTTTTTATAACTATATTATCATCTTTTTTTCCATATAGGGTATCCCCCCAAATTGGATGTCCTAAGTGGCTTAAGTGTACTCTTATTTGATGTGTTCTTCCCGTTTCTAATAAACATTCTACTAAATCTGAATCTTTGTATCTTTCTACAACTTTATAATGAGTTATACTTCTTTGGCCTCTTTCATCTACAACTCTTCTAATAGTTCCCTCTTCTTCTGGTCTATAAATAGGTAAATCTATTGTTCCTTCAGCATTCTCCATATGTCCATGTACTACAGCTAAATATCTTTTTTCTATATTATTTAAAGTCATTTCTTTTGATAATTCCATATGTGCATATTGATTTTTACCTATAATAATTAGACCTGAAGTATCCATATCTAATCTGCTAACAAGTCTAACTATACATTTTTGATTACTTTCTTTAAAATAATACATTAAAGCATTAGCTAAAGTTCCACTTTGATGTCTTTTAGTAGGATGAACAACCATATTAGGTCCTTTATTAACAACTATAATATCTTCATCTTCATAAACTACATCTATTGGAATATTTTCTGGATCTATATTTTGTGTTTCATCCTTCATTAAATCAATTAATATATTATCATTTGCATTTAATATGTAATTCATTTTAACTGCTTTGTTATTTACAAAAATTCTTTTATCAACAGAAGCACTTCTAATTAACCTAGATGAAAGCCCTAATTCTTCCTTTAAATATTCTCTTATTTTTCTTCCATCATAAGCTTTATCAACGACTTTCTTTATACTGCTCATTTTTTCCTCCTAGAAAAAAGGTAGAAAATCTATGACTTTCTACCTATTGTTGAATAAGTTATAATCTTCACCTACTATTATTACTGCATCATAATCTTTGTATTCAGATTTACTTATTTTTTCAAACTTTTCTATTTCTATATCATTTTTTAGTAATTCTTTTAAATCTTTATTTTCAGTTTGTATTACACTCTTAGATACTGCAATATCACTATTTCCTACTTCTATATTAGTATATCCTAATGACTTAAGTGTATCTCTAGCATTGGATGCTAATCCATCTATTTTTGTACCATTTAAAACTAGTAGCTTTAAATTTGCTCTATCTACAGTAGTTATTTTATTAGCTATTGATGAATTTGCTGTATTTAATGCATGTATTAAATCTATATTATCTTCTCTTTCAGCAACTAAAAATGACTGACCATAAATATCTTCTGGATCACCTTGTAATGTAGTCATTATAATATCTGTAGATTTTAATCTTAACATTTTCATACCTAAGGATACTAAATTCTTAGCTGGAATATTTGTATCTACATTTTCGCTGATTGCATTTAATATATCAGGAACCTTAAATACTATACTTGGACTTAAGGCTTTATCTACTAACTTACTTATAAATAATTGTTGATTTTTTATTCTATCTAAATCACCATTTGCAAGTCCAGTTCCATCATTATTTTGTCTCCATCTAAAGAACTCTTCTGCTTTTTTTCCATCTAAATGTACTGTTTCCCCTGCTTTAAAGTTTATATGAAGGTCTTGTGCTTCATCATCATAGAACATATCTTGCTCTATTGTCATCTCTACACCACCAAGGGCATCAACAATACTTCTAAAAGCATTATAATCTATTTCCACAATATAATTAATACTTATATTAAGCAGTGATTCTACATGCTTTGTAACCTCTTCTTCACCACCTAAAGCATAGGCAGCATTTATTTTCCAATATCTTTGATACTCACCTGTATCTAAATATGCATCAACTTCAATTAGAGTATCTCTTGGTATAGAAACTAAATGAACCTTCTTAGTACTTGGATTATAGTTAAATACCATTATGGTATCACTTCTTCTAATAGATTTATTTTGTTGATTATCTGTATCTCCTACATCCATACCTAGTACTAAAATATTAATAGGATCACTTGATGATGCTGGTGGATTTCCACTTCCTAATTTATTTGTTTTTAATCCTGATATAAATGAATAAGCATAGAAAGCACTACCAAATACAGTTATTAAAATAATAGAAATTATAGAAACAAATATTCTTTTTCTTCTTCTTTTTCTTCTTTTAGCTTCTATAGCTTTTCTTCTTTTTATCATTTCTTCTTTAGTAAGTGGTCTTCTTTTTCCCCTATTTTGAAGATCTTCTCTGATATTCCCCATCATTTAATTCCTCTCTACTATTTATTTATGAAGTAATAAATAATTCCTTGCCTTGATACTATTTATATCAATAGGAATGCCCTTATTTAGCAAGTATTCAATAGTATGATTCAATCCTTGAAGAATCCCATTATCTAAATCTTTAAAACACTCTCTTCTTAATATATCTACACCTGGAAATTTTCTGTTTGGTTCTATCATATCAGCCATATAAATAACTTTATCTAGCTTACTCATGTTTTCTTTACCAGTTGTGTGCCATCTCATAGCACTTAAAATTTCCTCATCTTCTATTTTGAAGACTTCCTTCGCCAAAATTGGTCCAACCATACTATGCCAAAGTTCTTGATTTTTCTCTTCATCATAAGTTAATTTTATATTATTTTTATCTAAAATATCTTTTAGTTCATAGATAGTTTTATTTTTAGCTATATCGTGAGCTAATGCAGCAATTTCTGCTTTTTTCTCATCTACCTCATTAATCTTTGCTAATCTTATAGCAGTATCAACTACACCTAAAGTATGAATATATCTGCTTTCCATTAAATTGTTTTTAAGGTAGGTTTTCATTTCTTCTATACTAAGCATAATCCTCTCCTTAAACCTCTTTTACTACTTTATATTTTTATAATTATATATATTGTTTTCTTTAATGAAATTTAAAACTTCTTTAGATAAGAAAAAATCTACTCTTTTACCTTCTGATATTCTTTCTCTAATCATAGAAGATGAAATTTCTAAGTCTATTATATCTAAAAAAGTAATCTTTGTGTTAAATTTATCCTCAATTTTAATCTTTTGAGTTTCTAATTCATCTTTATTGTAGCCTGGTCTATTAAAAACAATGAATTTTGAAAGTTTAAATATTTCTTCTGGGTTTTTCCACTTCTCTATATTAACAAGGCAATCTGCTCCAGTAATAAAATATAATTCATTATCTTTATCTTTAAAATTCCTTAAGGTTTCAAAAGTATAGCTAAAGCCTTTTTTCTCTATTTCATAATCACTTATTTCAAAATCCTCATAATTTTTAATGGCTTCATATACCATCTTATACCTTAAGGAAGCCTCTACAATATTTTGATTTTTCTTATGTGGAGGGCTTCCTGCTGGTATAAAAATTATTTTATCTAAATTTAATTGGCTTTTAGCTTCATATGCTATATATAAATGAGCTAAATGAATAGGATTAAAGGTTCCTCCTAATATACCAATCTTTTTCATATAATTACCTTGGTAATTCTATCTTAGGCTTTTTAGAGGATTTTTTATATAAAACCATCTTACTTCCTATTGCTTGAATTCCTTCGCATCCTATTTTCTCGCATATTTCATTAGATGCTTCTCTAGTATTTAAACCGCTATTTTCAAGAACTTTAATTTTAATTAATTCTCTTGCTTCTAAAGCTTCTTCTATTTGCTTTAAGAAAGTTTCTTCTATTCCATTTTTACCTAATTGAAATATTGGATCCATATTGTTTGCAAGTCCTCTTAGGTAAGCTCTTTGTTTTCCTGTTATCATATTTTTCCTCCTAATTATAATAAATACTCAAATTCAAAGTCATTTAATCTTACTATATCTCCATCTTCAATTCCCATTGATCTAAGGTTATCAAATACACCCTTGTTATTTAATACCTTATGGAAATATCTTAAAGAATCAGCATCATGTATATTAACTGAGTTTAATAATCTATCTACGAATGATCCATAAACTACATATACCTTGTTTCCATCTTCTCCATCTTCAATAGAAACATCATAAGTAAATCTCTTTTCTTCTGGTATAAATCTTTCATCTTCACTTATTTCTAATTCTGTAACTGGAATTTCTGAAAGCATTCTACCAGCTTCTTTAATTATTGTTTCTACTCCTGATTTAGTAGCAGCTGACATTTTATATACCTTATCAAAGCCTAATTCATTTACTTTTTTCTTAAAGTTTTCATAAACTTCTTCATCATAAAGCATATCTGTTTTATTTGCTACAACAATTTGTGGTCTATCCCAAAGCTTAACTGAATATTTCTTAAGTTCTTCGTTAATCTTTACGAAATCTTCAAATGGATCTCTTCCTTCTATTCCTGATATATCAACAACATGTATTAATAATCTAGTTCTTTCTATATGTCTTAAGAAGTCTAATCCTAAACCTACACCTTCAGCAGCTCCTTCAATAATACCTGGAATATCTGCCATAACAAAAGCATTCATACCTTCTGCTTTAACAACACCTAAATTAGGTTTTAAAGTAGTAAAATGATAGTTTGCTATCTTTGGTTTAGCTGCTGTTACTGTTGAAAGGAATGTTGATTTTCCTACGTTCGGGAATCCTACTAGTCCTACATCTGCTAATAACTTAAGTTCAAGTGTAATCCATCTTTCTTCTCCTGGCATACCTGGCTCTGCAAAATGAGGTGCTTGCCTAGTTGGTGTACAGAACTTACAATTTCCTTTTCCACCCTTTCCTCCTCTTGCAATTACAAAAGTATCATCCTTATGAGAAAGGTCTGCTATTATCTTATTACTTTCAAAGTCTCTTATAATAGTTCCCATTGGAACTTTGATATGTAGATCATCTCCATCTTTTCCATAACATTTAGAGCCTTCACCTTTTCCACCAGCTTCAGCTACAAATTTCTTTCTATATTTAAAATCTAAAAGTGTAGTTAGACCTGGATCAACTTCAAAAACTACGCTTCCGCCTTTTCCGCCGTCTCCTCCATCTGGTCCACCTAATGGAACGTATTTTTCTCTTCTAAAGGATACACATCCGTTTCCACCATCTCCAGATTTAACAAATATTTTCGCTTTATCTATAAACATAAAATCACCTATCTTTCATAAATTATTCTAACCTTATTCTTATTATTTCAAACTTTGTAAGGTTTATTATATCATAATTGTGAATAATATTATTATTTAATTATTACATTTAAATAAGTATCCATTATATTTCACAAATTATATGTAAATGGACAATTGACAGTGTACAATGGGCAAATTTATTCATTGTCAATTGCCCATTTAAATTTATTATTTTCACAAAATAAAGCACCCTAGATAGGGTGCTTTATGAAAATAAATTATTCTGCTATTTCTTCAAGATTTACTGGGTAAATGCTAACTTTTTTCTTATCTCTACCCATTCTTTCAAATCTAACAATTCCGTCTTCTTTAGCAAAAAGAGTGTCATCTCCACCCTTACCAACATTAGTTCCTGGATGAATCTTTGTTCCTCTTTGTCTAACTAAAATGTTACCAGCTAAAACGAACTCTCCGTCAGCAGCTTTAACTCCTAATCTTTTAGCTTCAGAGTCTCTACCGTTCTTAGAGCTACCTACCCCTTTCTTGTGGGCAAATAATTGAAGGTTCATTATTAACATACTATTGCACCTCCTTTTTCAATAATCTTATATATTCACTATCTTTTTTACTTCCAAAAGTTAATTTAAGAGATTCAATCAAGCTTTCTATACTTTTTTCAAAAGTTAAAAGTAATACTTGACACTTCTCTAAGTCCTCAATCTTAAGATTTGATAAATTTATATGTAAAAATCCATCATTTATTTCATACTTAATATCAAGCTTTAAAACCTCTTCCATACCTATTAAAGCACCTTGAGATAATACAGAAACTGAATTGCAAATTAAATCATAAGCATTTCCACTTTTCTCTATTTCAGACCTTGATAAAGCATGCCCTTCTATCTTAAAACCAAGTCTCAAATCATCTTTTTTGAAAATCCTAATCTTAATCATAATAATTAAGCTTCGATTTTTTCGATTACTAATTTAGTGTATGGTTGTCTGTGACCAGTTTTCTTTCTGTAGTCCTTCTTTGGCTTATACTTGAAAACTGTGATTTTCTTAGCTTTGCCTTGAGCAACAACTTTAGCTACAACCTTAGCACCTTCTACAACTGGTGTACCAACTTTTAAAGAATCACCATTTGAAACGGCTAATACTTCAGTTAATTCAACTGTTGAGTCAACTTCAGCGTTAAGTTTTTCAACGAATATTACGTCTCCTTCTTGAACTCTGTATTGTTTTCCTCCTGTAGATAATACTGCGTACATTAAAAACACCTCCTCTTATTACGGTCTCGCCAACCGAGGTACAAAGCTCTAAACTTTGTTTAACTAAAAACCTCTTATGTGCGGTTTAACATCTGCTATTTTACCATACTATTATGTAGATTGTAAAGCAATTTATTCATATTTTTCATAAGCATTTATAAGATAATTTTTCACATTTTCTTTTTGACTTTTAAAAATTAAAGGTTCTATTTTATATCCTTCAATTCCATCTACAAAATTTAAATAAATTTCATTTTTCAATGAACTTATATTTGCCAAAAATGAAAACTCATCTCCTCTAACTATTTCTTCATAATTTCTATCTAATTCAATATAGAAAGAATTTATTGAGCTTTCCTCTTCTACTTTTATAATTTCATTTCTTATTAACTTTTCTATATATGATAGTTTTAAAACAAAACCTTCACTATGGCATCTCTTGCATTTTTCCTCTAAATATTCATATATAGATTTCCCTCTTCTTTTTCTTGCAATTTGAATTAAATCTAGTTCTGTAAATGGGAATATCTTAATATTTCCTTTATCTTCTTTTAATGCTTCTTTTAATGCATCCATAACTATTGATTTATGAGAAAAATCTCTCATATCTATAAAATCTATAACAATAATTCCAGCTAAATTCCTTAGCCTAATTTGTCTTCCTATTTCTTTGGCTGCTTCTAAATTAGTTTCTAATATAGTTTTATCAAAGCTTCTTCCTTTAATATTTTTAGAGGAATTTACATCTATAACATACATAGCTTCAGTTTTATCTATAACTATATTCCCACCACAGTTTAAAGCTACCTTTTTATGTCTAAGCTTTAATATTTCTTTTTCTATGCCATAAAAATCAAATAGGCTTCTAGCATTATTAAACTTTTCTACAACTATGTCATTGCTTTCTTCTATTAAAGAATATATTTCATTTAAATCTTCTTCATTATTGGTAAATATCTTACATTTTGTATTCAAATTTTCAGTAAGAACTTTATTTAATATAATATTTTCACCATAGACCTTACCAAGATTTAAGCTATATTGTAATTTTTTAATAAGAGTTTCAAACTCAACTAAAAGTCTATCTTTTTCTTTTATTAAATCATCATCACCGGCATGTACTGCTTCTGTTCTAATAGTTATTCCATATCCATCTACATTGCTTATAGCCTTTAATATTCTATCTTTTTCTTCTTGACTATTAATTCTCTTAGAGAAGTTTATTCCATTTCCACCTAAAGTTAGCACCATAAATCTTCCTGGAATACTTACATTTTTACTTACCTTAGCACCTTTATTATTTATTGGCTCTTTTATTACTTCTACTAGAATTTCATCACCTTTTTTAATTCCTTCATTTCTTAATTCATTACTAAGATACATATAAGCTTCTTTTTCTAATCCAATATCTACAAAAATAGAATTTATAGCAGGTACTATGTTTTTTACTCTTCCCTTATAAATTTCTCCTATTTTAGGGTCTTTGGAGGCTTCCTCAAAGAAGCACTCCTCAAGCTTTCCATTATCTTTTATGGCTATTCTTAAAAGCAATTCATCTCTTTCAATGAAAATTTCTCTCATAAAAATACACTTCCCTAAATAAATTTATAAATTGGTACGTATTTATCATCTTTTAATACATACATTTCTTCTCTTTTTATATCTATAAAGGCATCTTCTACTATTTCATCAATATTACTCTTTATATAGCTTGCTACTAAATCTGGTGATAAATGTTCTCTACTTCCTGATGAAATAAGGATATTTAATACTAGTTCGTCATCATTTATCCAATATTTCATTTCCTTAATCATAGTTCTTAAATTAACTTCTTTTTCACCTTTTTTACTTTTCTTTATAGTAGTCCATTCAGCCTTATTTTCTAATTCTTTCATTTTTTCTTCTACTACTTTAGCATCTTCACATAAGATTTTCACTGTAAACCTTGCTGCATCTACTAATGCCATAGTTTGAGGAACTTTCTTTTCTCCCTCTTTAGTTACTACCTTTTTAGCTGTTAAAAATTTAATTCCTGATGCAGTTTTTTCATTTAATCTATTTATTATTTCTTCTTCATTTAATTCTTCTACTAATACTATATCCATATATTCAGCATCTGAATAAACACCAACTGATAAAGGTTGTGCTATTGACATTGCCATATGAGGATTAAATCCCTTTGAGTATTCCATTGGAAGATTTGCTCTTCTTATTACTCTTTGTAGAGTTCTCATTAAATCTAAGTGAGATATAAATTTAATTTCTGATTCCTTAGTAAACTTAATTACATAACGCACCTTCAAAACACTTCCCTTCTTTAAAGTTTACATTAATTCCACATCCTGTACATCCTTTTCTACAGTTTTGTGTAAGTTCTGCTTTCTTTGCTTTTTCATTTTCAACTTCTAGATATCTTCTATTAACTCCAATATCTATAAAGTCCCATGGAAGTATTTCATCATAGCTTCTCTCTCTATAAACATAGAAATCTTCATCGATATTACATTCCTTCATAGCTTCCATCCATATATCATAATTAAAGTACTCTGACCAACCATCAAATTTAGCACCTTTTTCAAAGGCTTTTATTAATAGGTCACAAGTTCTTCTATCTCCTCTAGCAAATACAGCCTCCATAAATGAAGTTTTTTGCTCATGATAATTATAGTGAATAGCTCTTGTTTTTATAGCACCTTTAACAGCATCTATTTTTTGCCATACTTCATCTGGTCTAGCCATTGGTGCCCATTGGAATGGAGTAAATGGTTTTGGTACAAGTATTGAAGTACTTACTGTAATTTTTAATCCCTTTGCTCTTTTTTCCTTTGGAATTTCATAGTAAACTGCAGCCATTTTCTCTGCAAGTTCACCAATACCTGCAGCATCTGATAATTCTTCATATGGAAGTCCTAATATAAAGTATAATTTAATAGTGCTCCAGCCTGATTCAAAGGCACTTTTAGTAGCTTCTAATATTCTCTCTTCTGTTAATCCCTTGTTTATAATATCTCTCATTCTTTGAGATCCTGCTTCTGGAGCAAATGTTAATCCAGTTTTTCTAACCTTTTGAATTTCTTTAATCAAATCAACTGAAAAGGCATCTACTCTAATAGATGGAAGAGCTACCCCTACATTTTTCTTTCCATGTTCCATTATTAAACTACTTACAAGGTTTTGTATATCTGAATAATCACAAATACTTAATGAAGCTAATGATACTTCTTGATATCCTGTTGCATCTATCATTTTTCTTGCTTGTTCTAGTAATGTATTAGTTGTCTTTTCTCTAACTGGTCTATAAATCATACCAGCTTGACAGAATCTACATCCATTAGTACATCCTCTTGAAGTTTCTAAAACTACTCTATCGTGTACTATTTCAGAATAAGGTACTATCATATCTAATGGGAAGTCTACCTTATCAAAATTATTTACTATTCTCTTCTTTACTTTAGCTGGAACATCTTCAAATTTAGGCTTAAATTCCTTTATAGTTCCATCTTCGTTATAAGTAACATCATATAAAGAAGGTACATAAACTCCCTCTATTTTAGCTATTTCTCTTAAGAATTCCTTTTTCTTTCCTTTTCCTTTGTACTTTTTATATACATCAAGAACATCATTCATGATTTCTTCACCTTCACCAATTTCAAAGAAATCAACTATGTCATATAATGGTTCTGGATTGTAAGCACAAGGTCCACCAGCCATAATTATTGGTTCATCTTCTCTTCTTTCTGAGGCTCTATAAGTTATTCCTGCCATATCAAGCATATTTAATATATTTGTATAACTCATTTCATATTGAAGAGTGAAACCTAATATATCAAACTCTGTAAGAGGGTCCTTTGTTTCTAAAGTCATTAAAGGAATCTCATTTTTTCTAAGCTCTGCTTCCATATCTGGCCATGGAGCAAAAACCCTTTCACAATATGTATCTTTTCTTTCATTTATTGTATGATAAAGAATTCTTGTTCCTAAGTGGGACATTCCTACTTCATAAACATCTGGAAAACAAAAAGCAAATCTTATGTCAACATCCTTTGGATCTTTAACTACTTGATTTAATTCTCCACCAACATATCTTGATGGCTTTTCAACCTTATATAAAATATGATCAGTAATTTTTCTCATAATCATTCCTCCTAAATCAAGAATTTAAAATGGCTGCCTTAAGACAGCCATGCATACTTTCTATTCTAGCATATATAAAACTAAAGGTAAATCTATTACTAATACATATGCTAATTATAATTTAATCCTTTTTTATAATTTTAAGGATTTTTTATTTACATATTCCTCCACAGTCATATTCCCATAACTTTTTAAAGCTTCTATCAATTCATCTTCGTATAATACATATATTAGCTTCATATCATCATTTAAAATATAAAAAGTATTAAACTTATTTCTATCAACTAAAGCTAATACATTAACAAGTCCTTGCTTGTAATAAACTGATATATTCTTATTTTCTATATAATTATCCTTTAAAAGCTTTTTTCTTTTTTTAACTACGTTTCCCATAGTTATATACATGGAAGTATGCTCTTCCATCCTAGTAACATAAATTATAATTATTGCTCCTATGATAATACTAAAATTTACACTATGTAGAAATATATAAATGTACATCCCAATAACAATAAATAAACCTGCTATTGTAAAACTTATTATACTTATAATTCTTTGAGCTTTTTTAAACAGAATTTTTTTTGATAAAACTATCTCTAAAATTCTTGATCCATCTAATGGATAGGCAGGCAGTAAATTAAATATAGCTAACCCTATGTTTAAACTTATACTAGCTTCAATAAAATTGTTATTATATCTAAAACTAATTAGATATAATAAAAGTGAAGCAAATATATTAAATATAGCTCCCGAAAGATAAATATTAACCTTTTCCCTGTCTTTTAGTATATCTATATCTGAAAGTTCTGCATTTAATCCAAATATATGAAAACCTATATTATAAAATTTACATCCATATTTTAATGCTACCATTATATGAGTTACCTCATGTAAAAATACCCATATAAAAGCAAATATAAACATTGGATTATAACTACATATCAATAAGATTAAAAATATCTCTGCTAAAATCTTTTTTGTCTCTCTCTTCATTTAAATCTCCCTATTAATTGCTACAATTCTATAAAATCACCTTCTACTTAATAAAATTTTATACTCTATAGATTAAAAGCTTTATTTAAATCTTCTAATTTAATATCCTCTATAATTTCAGAATATTTTTCCTCTATATTTTTTAAAATATCATTATAGCTAGTACCAGACTTCCCAATCTTAGAAAATACTTCATTATAATCAATGTTACTATTTATAGCTGTTTTACAAGTTTCATAAATCTCTTTCGCTTTTTGGTTAGGCATTATTTTCAATGTAAAAACTCCTAAGAATAATGTAAATGTAATTATAAGTCTCAATATAAATCTATCTATATATTTGAACTTTTTCTTTTCCTTTACAATTCCATAAGTACCTCTATTATAGTTATAATTATTCCGTACATTTGTCATACTTGGATATATATCCTCTCTACTGCTAACTATCTTATCTACTTCCCTTGTACTCCCACTAGTTCTTTTTCTCATCCTTTCATAATAATCTCTATATGCTTCATTATAGTTATTAACCATACACCTCTCTCCCCTATCCTTAATAATGTATTTATATTTAATATTTGATAATTTTATGCTATAAAAAAGAGATAAACATTATATTCCTTGCTCCGTCGCATACGCTCCAAGTCGCCGTCATACAATGTTTATCTCTTTGCAAACTGAAGGAAGGAAAGTATAAATAGTTAATAATAAGGCATAACTTTTTATACTTTCCTATGCGTTAAAAAAAGAAAAATCTGCAGTTTTAAAACAGCAGATTTTTCTTTATATGTATTTTTAGTAATTTGGTACAAATTACATCATTAATTCTACATTATTCATTTTACATCATACATTTACTAGAAATATATCTTTTTTCTTCTCATTCCTACATTTAAGGCTAAGCCTATTGACATTACTGTAGTAAGTAATGAACTACCTCCATAACTAAGAAGTGGTAAAGTTATACCTGTAATTGGCATAAGTCCAATAGTCATTCCTATATTCTGTAATAAAGCAAATAGAAAATATGCTACTAATCCAACACAAATGATTGATCCAAATGTGTCTTTAGCCGTCCTTCCAATTGCTATCATTCTTGATATTAATAATCCGTAAAGTACAAATAAGAAAATTGCTCCAGCTAATCCCCATTGTTCAGCTATACTAGCAAAAATAAAGTCAGTTTGAACCTCTGGAACATATTGTGCAGCATAACCAACAGAATTTTCTTTAGTTATAGTATTTCCTTGTAGTCCAAAAGTTCCTCCATTACCTATACTAATTAACGATTGTCTTAGTTGGTATCCAGACTGAGATGTATCTGACTCAGGATTCATAAATGAAGTTATTCTTGTTTTTTGATAATCTTGTATCAACCCCGAATTCCAAACTATTACAATAATTAAAAGTAAAGATAATAATCCTCCACCTATTATTCTTAAATCTAGTCCAGCTATAAAAAAGATTCCTACTACTATAAAAAATAGAACCATAGTCATTCCCATATCTGGTTGAATTACTATAAATACAGCTGGCACAGCAGAATAAAATGCCATAGTAAAGAAGTTTTTCAAATCATTTATAGTTCCATTCATTTCTTCTAGTGTTTTACCTAACATCATTATTGTTGCTATCTTTGCTAACTCTGCTGGTTGAAAAGATAATGGTCCAAGTCTTATCCATCCTCTAGCTCCATTTATATCAGTTCCTATAAACATTGTAACTATAAGTAATACTATAGACCCCCAATAAAATAAAGGAGTATAGGATTTTAATAATGTGTAATCAATTGCTAGCATAAAATATAACGCAACTAGGCAAACAACAAACCATATAGATTGTCTTTTTAAAAACAGTGTTCCATACTCAGCTGAACTTGCTAAATAAATATTTATTATTCCAAATATCATCAAAGAAATCATCGAGAATAATATCACCTTATCTATTTCCTTTAGCTTTTTAAAGTCTATTCTAAACTTTGATAATCTTATCATCTTTTGTATTTCACCTCCATCTTTCAACCTAGATTTATTATATCCAAAAATAAAGTATTTCTCTATAACATATCTAATAAAAAGCTAAAATTTAAGAATTTATTAATTAATTTCGATATAATTTCACTCAAAAGAAAAAACCCCCGTAGGAGTTTTAAATTCAAATTATTTAGTTTTTAATATTCTTTATCGGAATATTTGCAACTAAAGCTGGATTATTACCATCTACATTTTCACTTTTGCTTACTGCAATTTCAACATCTTCTGCATTAATTTCTATATACTTTGATAATACTTCTAATATTTCCATTCTTATCTTTTCAAGGGTTTCGTGAGGCAAATCCCCTCTATCATGTATTAATATTAGCTTTAGTCTATCTTTTGCAACATCTTTCGGTGTTGGCTTATTTGAAAATTTTCTAAAAAAGTCCACCTCTCACTCCCCCTTTAACGTTTGAATAGTCTTTTTAATGATGCGAAGAATCCTTCTCCCTCTGTCTTTAAATCAAGTAAAGGCACTTCTTCCCCTGTTAATCTTCTAGCTATATTTCTAAAAGCTTGTCCAGACATTGATTTTTCATCTAAAACTATAGGCTCTCCCTTATTAGTTGAAACTGTAATATTTCTATCGTCTGGAACTACCCCCAATAATTCTATTGATAAAGTTTCGATTATGTCAGGTACATCTAACATGTCTCCTCTTTGAGTCATTTCATAGTTTAATCTATTTATGATTACTGAATGATCGTCTAACCCCTTAGCATCTAGCTTTCCAATAACTCTATCTGCATCTCTAACTGAAGTAATTTCTGGATTAACAACCACAACTGCCTTATCAGCTCCCACTACAGAGTTTTCAAATCCTTGTTCAATACCAGCTGGACAGTCTATTATTACATAATCAAAGTCCTCTTTTAATTGATTTACTATTTTTAACATATCTTGAGGTCTTATATCATCTTTATCCTTTGTTTGAGCAGTTGGTAAAAGGCAAAGATTTTGATATCTTTTATCCTTAATTAAAGCTTGCTTTAATCTGCATCTATTTTCAATAACATCTGAAATTGTATAAACTATTCTATTCTCAAGTCCCATTAATACATCTAAGTTTCTAAGACCAGTATCTCCATCTACAACTACAACCCTCTTATTTAATGCTGCTAATGCTGTACCTATGTTAGCAGTAGTTGTTGTTTTACCAACCCCACCTTTTCCTGATGTAATTACTATAGAAATTCCCATTTTATTCTCCCTCCAACACTATATATATTTCTTTGGTAAATATGGTTCTACAACAATAGTATTATCTTTAATTTTTGCTAATTCCGGATAAGATGGTTTAACTCCATCCTCAGGAGCAATAGTGACTATATCTGCAATTTGCAATATTTCTGGTTGTAGATTAAAAGCTGAAATTATAGCTTTTTTATTTCCACTAACTCCTGCATGAACTTGTCCTTTTATAGTTCCTAAAACAACTATATTGCCTCCTGCATATACTTCTGCACCGTGATTTATATCTCCAACTATTACTATGTTACCATAATATTTTATTTGTTGCCCACTTCTTATAGTTTTTTTAATAAACTTTGTTTTTCCTTCATAAATACCAGTGAACATCTTATTTTCTTTGTTTTCTTTATTTTCTTTTTTTTCATTAGATTCATCTTTTTTTATTTCTTCAAATATACAATCCTTTACTTGTATATTTTCAAATAAAGCATCTTTTAATTTTTCTGCATCTTCTTCTTTTAATAAATTTAAATTTGTTTCAATTTTAAGGGATGCGCCTTTATAAAAACTCTTACCAACTGATAGTTTTTTAACTAATGCATCTAACATATCTTGAAAACTATCAAATTTCTCCATATCTATAGTCGCATTAATACCTTCTTTAGTACCCCTTATTTGTATACTATGTACTTTCATTGGCCACCCTCCACCAATTATCACAATAACTTATTATTAATATTATTACATACTTACAATTATACAATTATATTATATAATTTAACAACTTAATTTTGTATTAAATTAAAAAAAGAATAAAAATATCCATTATTTTTATTAAAATAATAAAAAAGTATTAAGATATCATATCTAAATTTCATATAAAGCTCTAACTCATCTTGTTATGATATTTTAATACTTAAAAACTGAATGATGAAAATTATAAAAAAAGCTGAGTAAACTCAGCTTTTTAGTTATTAGAATTTGTATTTTCCGTATTGTTTTCTGTATTTTCACTACTTTCAGTAGTCTCTTCTGTTTCAGCACCTTCTTTATTATCTTTAAGAGGTGATTCTAAAACATATTTTCTAAAAGATTCTGATTTAGAAGCATAAGAAGGATCTATTTCTAATAATCTTTCTTTGAAATATGCTTCATATATAGCCTTGTGAATAGTTGCACCTTCACTACCTCTTTTACCATCATAAATAGTTGAGAATATAACTAATTCCGGGTCATCTAATGGAGCCATACTAATATAGTTACCATATGCTAGTCTTCCTTGAATTACATAATTTTCATCAGTACTAAAGTCAGCTGTACCTGTTTTACCTCCAACTTTAATTGGGAAATTAGCAAAACTTGTATAAGCTGTTCCATTACTAGAACTTGTATTAACTCTATACATTCCATCCTTAACAGCTTGTAAGTATTCTTCTGGTATATCTATTGTATCGACTACTTCTGGAGTATATTCTTTTATTACTTCCCCTGTTGGTGATGTAATTTTATCAACAAGAGTAAGTTTATATCTAACTCCTCCATTAGCAAGAGTTGCCACATAATTTGCTATTTGTACTGGTGTAAAATTATTCATACCTTGACCAATAGCACTTGATATAAGTTGTCCGGGAGTTTTAATTTGAACTGTTACATTACTAATAATGTAATATGCTATTGCATCTGATATAATCCCCGCTTCTTCATCTATATCAACAGTTCTTTTTTGAGATATCGAAACTACTGAAGCTTTAAATTCATCAGATAAATCCATAACTTTCTTTATATATGGAACTAAACTCTCTGCATATTTAGTAGTATCACTAACTTCTTCATCAGTACCTACTTTTTCTAAAGTTTCCTTCATATAAGTTTTTAAAGCTGTTTTTGCTTCTTTTAATTCCTCTGAATCATCATCACTATCACTTATATTAAGTGGAACAAAGGAATAACTATAATAAATACCTTGGTTCAATGCATCTACTATTTCATACATTGGAGTATCCAATATTTGCTTTTTCCATGATGTAAAATTATAAACTTGCCCAAAGTTTTCTTCAATTTGTATTCCTGTAGATAAGCTAATTGAATTTTGTTTGTCAGGATCTACTCCAAGTCCAAACTTCCATGCATATTCTGCAAGAGTATCTAATGCTTCAATATTCTCTCCATTACTCTTCCAAAGTCTATATCCTAATTCATAGAAATAATAGTTTGAGGAAACTTGTAGAGCTTTCCTTAAGTCAGTAAGTCCATTAGGTACACCTTCGAAGTTTTTTAATATAAGTCCAGGTAAATCTTCTTTGCTCCATGTACCATTAGTATCATTCATAACTTCTGATGTTGTAACTACACCTTCCATTAAACCTGCAATTGATGTAAGTGGTTTAAATGTAGACCCTGCTGGAAGTAAACCCTGAGTCGCATAGTTAAAAAATCTTTTTGGATAAGTATCAAACTTATCTTCTCTTTCCCCTGTATCCTCATCTACAGGAAATAAGTAATCTATTCCTCCTGTAGCTCCTGTTCTTTTTATATACTCCTCTGCATAACTACTTATATCAGGATTAAAATATTCTTGAGATAATTCATCAGTAAGTAATCCTGGAACAGAGAATACATTAGGATCATATCCTGGATAACTAACCATTGCTACTATTCTACCTGTTTTAGCTTCAATAGCTACTACAGCACCTCTTGTAGCATTTGGAGCTATACTTTTTATACGTTCCATAGTATCTTCCATTGCTTGTTCTGCAGCATATTGAACATCTTTATTTATAGTTAAATGTACATTATTTCCTGGATACGAATCTAACTTAAATAACTCTTCTGTAACTCTTCCTTTAGAGTTAACTTTAACAGTTGTTCCACCCTTAGTACCTCTTAACTGATCTTCAAACGCAGATTCTATACCTGCAACACCAATTAAATCAGAAGATACATCATATCCTCTTAATTCATAATTGTCTTCCTTAGAGGAATCAATAGAAGATAAATATCCTATTACTCCTGAAGCTAAACTATTATATGGATAGATTCTAATTGGTTCTATAGTTACATCTATCCCTGGCAAATCATTTAATTTTTGATATACAATCCCTGCTGTATCATTTTTTATATTTGATGCAATTTTTACAGCTCTATAACCTTTAAAACTTTGCATCTTTATTGCATCTTTAACAACTAAAAATTTTCTAACATCTTGAAGAGAATACTTAGTTAAAATTTCATCTAATATTTCTTTACCAGATAACTCTTCATATTTATCATTATAAGCCTCTAATCTTGCATTATATTCCTTATTGCTTTCTCCTTCTTCTTGAACAGGAGTAGGATTTACAAGTTCTTGAAGACTATAAGACTTTATAAGCTTATAGAAAGTTTCTTCTGCAGATATTTTTAATAATTCTTGATTAACTTGTTCAGTTTCTTCATCTGTAAAATCAGTTTTTTCACTATCAAAAAGTTCTTTTTCTATTTCTTCATTTAGTCCTCTATCTCTTTTAAATCTGATTTCTACTATTTTTTTAGTATCTGCATCATCTGTTTTAAAATCAAAATAGAATTTTCCGTTACTATCTATTTTAATCATTAAATCATCTTCAAAGGTCTCTCCATTTTCCGAAAGAATCTTAAATACTTTCTCCATAGTTTCATAAAAGTTTTCACTATCATCACTAGGTTTAGTATATGTTAATGTATATGTTTGAATATTAGTAGCTAAAATATTACCTTCACTGTCATAAATTTTCCCTCTAGGTGCATCTTCTGAAATAAGTCTTGTAGAACTAATATCTGCTTTTTCCTTATAATTTTCATGTTTATAAATTTGAAGATATACTAATTTTGTAATAAAAGTAGCAAAAAGAGCTATCATTAATATATTTAAAACAGCATATCTAGAAATTTTCTTTTTCTTTTTCGGTTTATTTACTATCATTTAAACCTCCATGATCTATTCTTATATTTTTTATCATAAAGCCTTAAAACAAAATTATACCCAAAGAACATTATTAAAGTACTATAAAGTGAAGCATATATTCCTATATGAATATTTATTGTTTTATTTGCTATTTTTAATATTAAGTATATTGAAATTACTTTTAATACATATAAAAAAAACATAGATATTACAGGAATAAGCTTCTTTTCTCTATATATATTTTCACCTATAATGGCTGCAAGTAAGCATATTAACATATTAGTTAAAGAGTTAATTCCAAATCCTTCATAGAAATATATATCTTGCAATAATCCAGATATAACTCCAATAGTTACTGCTTCCTTTCTTCCACTAACGATTGAACAAGCTATTGCAAATGTAAAAAGTAAACTTGGAAAAGCTCCTCTAATAGCTAAAAATGGCATAAGAGAATTATCAAGAATTAAGAGTACTACTGAAATTAAAATCAAAACCCACTTTTTCATACACTAACCTCTAATTTTCATATTTTATTTCTCTTGTTTCATTTGGTATTACTACGAATAACTCTTCTAGTTTATCAAAATCAACATAAGGTTTTACTATAGCTGTTTTCATAACTTTTATTTCATCTGTTTCCACTGAAATAACTTCACCTACTCTAATTTCCTTGGGATATATTTGACCAAGTCCTGATGTAAGAATTACATCCCCTTCCTTAATCTCTGAATCCAATGGTAAATTAGTAAGCTTTGTTAAACCAGAATTGGTACGAGTAACATATCCTTTTAAAATTCCAGTAGTTTCTCTTGTACTATCAACCATAACAGAAACAGCTATATTTTCATTTAATAAACTTTCCACTATAGCCCAATTAGTCCCTGTACTGGTAACCTGTCCAACTAATCCCTTATCAGAAATAACTATCATATCTTTTTTTAATCCATCATTTTCACCTTTATCTATAATATATCCATCAGAAAAACTTTCCCCACTATAACCAATTATCTCGCAACCTATATAACTATAATTGTTTTTAGAGTTTTTAAAATTTAAAACTTCTCTTAATCTTTCATTTTCTTCTTTAAATTTATCATACTCTAAAAGTTTATTCTTTAATTCTATATTTTCTTTAGTTAATTCCTTATTTTCTTCTTTTATTTTAGAAAAATTCAAGAAAAAATCTAAGCTCCCCTTTATTTTATTATTTATAGAATATACTACTTTTTGTAATGGATTTATAGCACTACCAACACCACTTGAAATTGCACTTTTTTGTTCATTATTAATCGTATAAATAATTATGCCTAAAAAGGCAACTGACAGCACTATTACAGTAGCTGCCAGTTTATTCTTACGAAGCTTCATTATTGACCTCTTTGAGTTCTGCTTAACTCATCAAAGTTATCTAATGCCTTACCTGCTCCTAATACAACACAATCTAATGGTGATTCTGCTATATGTACAGGCATATTTGTTTCATGATTAATTAGTGCATCTAATCCTCTTAGTAATGCTCCGCCACCAGCTAACATTATTCCTTTTTCCATTATATCTGCTGCTAATTCAGGTGGTGTCTTTTCTAAAGTAGTCTTTATAGATTCAATTATTGCATATACTGGTTCCTTTAAAGCTTCTCTTATTTGATCTTCAGTAACCTTTACTGTCTTAGGAAGACCTGTTATCATATCTCTTCCTTTTATGTCCATTTCTCTTACTTCATCATCAACTTTATATGCTGAACCTAATTCCATTTTAACTTGCTCTGCTGTTCTTTCACCAATCATTAGATTAAATTCTTTTTTAATATAAGCTATTATAGACTGATCTAATTCATCTCCAGCTACTCTTAATGACTTACTAGTAACTATTCCTCCTAAAGAAATTATAGCTACTTCTGTTGTACCTCCACCGATATCAACTATCATGCTACCTGTAGGTTCTCCAACTGGAAGTCCTGCTCCGATTGCTGCTGCCATTGGTTCTTCCATTAAAACAACATCTCTAGCTCCTGCAAATTTTGCTGCTTCTTCTATAGCTCTTCTTTCAACTTCTGTTACTCCTGATGGATAACAAACTATTATTCTTGGGCTAGTAAAAGCACTCTTGCTAGTTACTTTTTCTATTAATTTTTTAAGCATTGTTTGAGCTACATCAAAATCAGCTATAACACCATCTTTTAAAGGTCTAATAGCAACTATATTTCCAGGAGTTCTTCCTATCATAAGTTTAGCTTCTGCCCCTACTGCAAGTGGCTTTCTTGTTACACTATTTATTGCAACTACTGAAGGTTCACTTAATACTACTCCTTTACCTTTAACAAAAACAAGCGTATTTGCTGTTCCTAAATCTATTCCCATGTCTTTATTACTGCTGAAAAATCCCATATGAATTCCCCTTTCGCTTATATTATTCCTTTTTCTTTTAAACTAATATATTTATTTTTTCCTATTATTAAATGGTCTAATAAATCAATGCCCATTATCTTACCACATTCTTTTAGTCTAATTGTTATATTTATATCTTCCTTACTTGGCGTAGGATCTCCTGAAGGATGATTATGACAAATAATTATACTAGAACTACTTTTCTTTAAAGCTTCTTTAAAGATTTCTCTAGGATGTACTATCGATGTATTTAAACTTCCTTTAAAAACATCTTTTATTCCTACTATATTATTTTTTGTATCTAGCATTATTAACTTAAGTACTTCTTGTTTTAAAAATACCATCTCTTTCATTACAACTTCTGCTATATCACTTGGAGAAACAATACTTTTTCTTTCTTTAACTAAGTTTAACATATTGATTCTTCTAACAAGCTCACCTATAGCCATTATCTGACTTGCTTTGATATTTTTAATTCCTTTAATACTGGTAATTTCATTTAAACCAGCTTCTAATAGACCATCTAGTCCATTAAATTCTGATAAAATTCTAGTACTTAATGAGATAATATTTTCTCCTCTAGTACCAGTTCTTAAAATTATTGCAAGAAGTTCTGCGTTACTTAAGGTTTCAGGACCATTCATGAGCAATTTTTCAATTGGCCTCTCTTCTTCTGGAATATCTATAACTTTTATGCTATTATTCATAAATAAACACCTCAAATAGTAATTTATTTATAAATATACCCCAAAATCCTAATCCCTAACCTTATTTAATATTTTATTTAGAAGATTTAATGGTAATCCTACAACATTGTAGTAACATCCATGTATTTCTTCTACGAAAACACCACCATAGCCTTGTATTCCATAGGCTCCTGCCTTATCAAGTGGCTCCCCAGTTTTTATGTAACTTAATATTTCCTTATCTGTTAAGGTGCTTATTTTAACTTCAGTATGTAAAGCAGCCTCTTCTATCTTATTATTATACATATTAATCACTACTATACCTGAATAAACTCTATGAGCTTTTCCACTTAATTCTTTCAGCATCCTATATGCATCTTCTTCATTTTTAGGTTTTCCTAAAATTTCATTTTCCAATACGACTACAGTATCACCTGCAATAATTATAGCTTCTTCATTAAGACTATCCCTAACAGCAATGGCCTTACCTTTCGCTAAATTAATTACATATTCTTCTATGTTTCCATTAAATGATACAGTACTTTCATCAAAGTTACTAACTTCTACTTTAAAGTCGCTAATTATTCTATGTAATAGTTCTTGACGTCTCTCTGATGACGATGCTAAAACATATTTCAAACCTATCACATCCTACTTTTATATATTTTTATAGCATTGACAAAATTGGCATCTTTAAAACCAAAAATAAAGACAAAGATAATTGTCCCTATCTTATATCTAATATAGTTTATCACTATATAAGCTTTGAAACAAGTAGCTTTGCCCTTCTTTATTCAATTTTTATTTATTTGTAATACTTTTGTTATATTTACCCTTATAACGTTATTTTAACTTTGAATTTTATTTAATATGGAATAAATATACTCTAATTCCGACACCGTAATTGTTTTATCTACAACTTCTGGTAATTCACTTATATGTGCTTTATATTCTCCCAATACTTCCAATTTATCCCCTTCTGTAATTTCCTTTAATTCATTTACCCAGCTTTTAAAGTCAGAAGTGTTTATTTCTTTAACTTCTTCTTCATTAACTGTATTTAATATTTCTAAATATCCATTTGTAATTGCAGTTATTTGATTTTGAACTTCATCATTTTTATTTAAATTAATTTTTATTTTGGCTGTTTCTACTCCACTTGCCTTTAACTTTTCAACAATTTCATAGCTATTTTCCTCTGTAGTTATTCCTGCAATAACTCTATATTTCCCTTCAGAATCTTCTGCAATAAAAGGATTAAATTCACTATCTATTTTATTTAATATCTGCTTTGCATTTTCTTCTTTAGAAAAATATCCACATTGAATTAAAGCAAAATTTTCTAAATCTACAACTTCTGTACTTCCACTATTGTTATTTTCTTCTGATTGAGGTTTGTTATTTATTTTTCCTAAAGCATCGATATTTGGAATAAACTTTAATAAAAACCATGCTGCAAATATTCCAATTGCTATTGCTGCAAGTGTTGTCATTAACAAGGAAGTTAATAGTTTTATTCCTTTATTTTTCTTTTTGTATTGATATTTTGTGTATTTCACTTTATCCTCCCCCTCTTTCATACTTTATATATATTCTAGATTTCCTTACAATATTCATTATGTAAAACAATTTTTCAAAAAAAAATCGACGACTTTTTATAGTCATCGATTTTTTAATTCATATAAAATATTATCTAAACTTATTTAAGTTCTTTTAATACTTCTAATAAGTAATCCCAAACATTTTTAACTGATGAAATACTCATATGTTCTTGTGGTGTATGAACATCATAAAGATTTGGTCCAAAGCTTATCATATCAAGCTTTCCTAATCTTTCATTAAATAATCCACACTCAACTCCTGCATGTATAGCTACTATTTTAGCATCTTTTCCATACATTCTCTTATAAACATCTTGGCAAATTCCTCTTACCTTTGATTCACTATCATATTGCCATTCTGGATAGCTAGCTGTAGTTGCAAACTCTGCTCCAATTAAATCTGCTACTGTTTTGCTTCTTAATACTATTTCATCCTTTAATGATGCAATAGAACTTCTTATAGCACTATCAAATTCAACCTTATCTCCAACTGTTGTAACTACACCTAAGTTAGTTGAGCTTTCAACTAAGTCTTCTATTTCAACACTATTTGTGTTAATTCCATTTGGTATTAAGTAAAGTAAATTAACAGTCTTTTCAGTATCTCCCTTTGTAAATACTTTTTCTACCTTTTCAGTATTTTCAAGAATAGAAACTTTAACACCTGGATCTTGTGCCTTTAATTCATTTAATAAAACTGGATTCCATGAATTAATTATTTCCTTAGCCTTTTCTACATCACTTGCTTTAAGAGCAATTATAGCATCTGCTTCTCTTGGTATAGCATTATTTTTGGATCCACCGTTTAATGATGCTAATTTATAATCTACAGAAGATAATAAAGATTTTAAAATTCTACCCATTATTTTATTAGAATTTCCTCTTTCTTTATTAATTTCCATTCCTGAGTGACCACCCTTTAATCCTCTTACTGCAATATGTAAAAAGTTATTGTAGTCTCCTATTTCCTCTAAATTAACCTTTAATGTATGCTTACTTCTAATACCACCAGCACAACTTACTAATAAATGACCTTCTTCTTCATTATCTAAATTTAAAAGAATTTTACCATTTATATTTTCTTTAGAAACTGCCATTGCACCTGACATTCCTGTTTCTTCATCTGTAGTAATTAATACTTCTAATGGTGGATGTGGAATATCTGTTGAATCTAATATTGCTAATGCATAAGCAACTGCAATACCATTATCAGCTCCAAGTGTTGTATCTGTTGCATATACCATGTCATCTATAACTCTTAATTTTAATGGATCTTTTTCAAAATCATGGTCTGTTCCTTTATTTTTTTCACAAACCATATCCATATGTCCTTGAAGGATAACAGTTGTAGAGTTTTCATATCCTTCTGTTCCTGGCTTTTTAATAATTACATTTAAAGCTTCATCTTGATGCACTTCTAAGTTAAGCTTCTTAGCTACACCTACTAAATAATCACTTATAGCTTTTTCATTTCCTGATCCTCTTGGTATTTGAGAAATTTCCTCGAAATATTGAAAAACCTTTTTAGGTTCTAAATTTTGTAAAATATTCATTTTATTCTCTCCTCTCATGCTAAATTATGTTAGAATTATATTATGAAATAAGTATATCATAGTATATATAATACTTAAATTTTATTTTTTTATTATAATTATTCACAATATTCATAATATTTAATTTGAGGTGATGTTATGCAAAAAACAAAAATGATCTTTACCATAGGCCCTGCAAGCGATACAGAAGAAGTTCTAAGAAAGTTTATCCAAATTGGAATGAGTGCTGCAAGATTAAACTTTTCTCATGGAACACATGAAACTCATAAAGAAAAAATAGATCTTATCAAAAAAGTACGAGATGATTTAAATTCCCCAACAGCAATTATTCTTGACATAAAAGGACCTAAAATTAGAACTCATAACTTTATTAATGACGGAGTAGAACTTCATGAAAATGATGAATTTTCTTTTATTTGTGATGATGAAATTTTAGGAGATAATAAAAAATGTACTGTTTCCTATAAAGAATTATATAAAGATGTAAAGCCAGGTGGAGAAATTTTAGTTGATGATGGGCTTTTAAAATTTAAAATCAAAGAAATTGTAGATAAAGAAATTAAATGTATAGTTACTGTTGGTGGGACTATTAAAAATCATAAGGGAGTTAATGTTCCTAATGTTAAAATACATTTACCTTCAATTACAGAAAAAGATAAAGAAGATTTAATTTTTGGTTGTGAAAATGAAATAGATTTTGTAGCTGCCTCTTTTATTAGAAAAGCTTCTGATATACAAGATGTAAGAGATGTACTCAAACAGCATGGTGGAGATTATATTCAAATTATAGCTAAAATCGAAAACCAAGAAGGTGTAGACAATATAGATGAAATAATCGAGGCCTCTGATGGAATAATGGTAGCTCGAGGTGATATGGGAGTTGAAATTCCTATTGAAAAAGTTCCAATAATTCAAAAGAACATAATAAGAAAATGTAATGAAGCTGGAAAAATAGTAATTACAGCAACTCAAATGCTAGATTCTATGATAAGAAATTCCCTTCCTACTAGAGCAGAAGCTTGTGATATATGTAATGCTATTTTTGATGGAACTGATGCAATTATGTTAAGTGGTGAAAGTGCTAGTGGAAGTTATCCTATAGAAGCTGCTGAAATGATGTCTCGTATATCAATTGAAACGGAAGCAAATTTAGATTATAACTACTTAAATAAAAGATTAAAAGAGCCTTCACTAACTTCATTCTCAGAAGCTATTAGCTATTCTGCTTGCAGAAGTTCTACTTTATTACATTCAAAAGCTGTTGTTGCAGCTACTAATAGTGGAGCTACAGCTAAACTTATATCTAAATATAGACCTAAGTGCCCTATTATTGCTATAACTCCTTATGATGAAGTACGAAGAGGATTAAATCTTAATTTCGGTATATTCCCTACTAAATGTGAAGTATTTACAACAACTGATGAAATATTATTTGAGGCAAAGAAGGTTGCAACTAATTTATCTATCGCTGAGAAAGGCGACGACATAATAGTTGCCGCAGGCATGCCAAGTGCTACTACTGGTGGAACTAATATGCTTAAAATAGAAAAAATTTAAAAAAGTGTTAAAGTATCATATCCAGGTTCCGTCTCATGCGCTCCAAGTCACCTTGCTATGATACTTTAACACTTAAAAACTTAAGGAAGGAAAGTATAAAAAGTTAATAATAAGATATAATTTTTTATACTTTCCTATCCATTTAAAATATATTTTTATTCATGTTTATTTTTAAAGTTATAGAATGCACCTAGCATTCCTGCGTCATTTTTATGCTTTGCAAATTCTAATCTTGTTTTTTCATAAATACTTGGTAAAAGGTATTTTTTTAGAGCTTTTTCTATTCTAGGCTTTAAATAAGTATCTTGAGCCATAATTCCTCCACCTAGTACAACTACTTCTGGATTAATTACATAACATAAGTTAGCAACTCCAAGACCAATTATATCTACCATCTCATCAATAGCTTCTATACATATATCATCACCTTTTTTAGCTTCTTCAAATATATGATATCCGTCCCATATTTCTATTGATTCTTGTTTTCTCTCTGAAACTTTTTTTGTTAAAATACTAGTTGCTCCTAGTGTTTGAAAATCACTATCAAACATCTTCATATATCCTATTTCACAGGCACTATTACTAAAACCATGAAATACTTTGTCATCAATAAGAATACATCCACCAATTCCAGTACCTATAGTAAGGCATAATGTTACTTTACTATCAATAGCTGCTCCTGAAATTCTTTCTGCTAGCCCTGCACATTTAACATCATTTTCAACTTCACAAGGTACTCCATATTTTCCTTCTATCTCTTCTTTGAATTTTGTTCCTATATAATTTGGAATTAAAGAGGAAGCATAAAATATCTCTCCTTTTTCAGTATCAACCATTCCTGCTGTTGAAATGCAAATTCCTTCTATCTTATATTTTTCTAAATAGTTTTCTATAATTTTAAAGACTTTATTTAAAATTTCAGGGCCACCCTTATGTGCCTCTGTATCCATTTTATCTTTTATTAATATTATTCCATCTTCAGAAATGACTCCGTATTTTATTGCAGTTCCTCCAATATCAATACTTACATAGTTTTTCACATTTTCACCTCTTCTGAGTATTTATATTAACAATATTTTTTAATAGCATTTTTAATCATAGTAGCAGCTTCTTTTACAACTTCCATATCTTCTTCAACTAAAGCTGCTAAAGGTTCTCTTACACTTCCTATATTTAAATTCTCATTAATACGAAGGATTGCTTTAATTACTCCATACATATTTCCATGGCATGAACACATTTTGTATATAATTTCATTAATATCATATTGAAGCTTTTTAGCTTCTTCCATTCTATTTTCAATTACAAAATCATTTAACTTTAAGAATAATTCTGGCATAGCTCCATATGTACCACCAATACCACCTTCTGCACCAATAGCACGTCCACTAATAAATTGTTCATCTGGACCATTAAATACAATATAATCTTCTCCACCAGCTGCGCAGAACATTTGAATATCCTGTACTGGCATAGATGAATTCTTAACTCCAATTACTCTAGGATTCTTACGCATTTCTGCATAAAGTCCTTGTGTTAAAGCAACACCTGCAAGTTGTGGGATATTGTATATTATAAAATCTGTATTAGGAGCTGCATTACTCATAGCATTCCAATAATCTGCAATTGCATATTCAGGAAGTCTAAAATATATTGGTGGAATTGCTGCAATAGCATCTACCCCTAAGCTTTCTGCATGTTTTGCAAGTTCTACACTATCCTTTGTATTATTACATGCAACATGGGCAATTACAGTAAGCTTTCCTTTTCCAACTGCCATTACATTTTCAAGAACAAGCTTTCTTTCTTCTACACTTAAATAAATACACTCTCCTGAAGATCCATTTACATAAATACCTTTAACACCTTTTTTTATATGGAATTCTGTAAGCTCTCTTACTCTTTCTGGGCTTATTTCTCCATTATCATCATAACATGCATAAAATGCAGGAATTACTCCTTTATATTTATTTAAATCTCTCATAATAATCTCCTTCTGCCACATAAGGCTAATTTATTTATTATTTTTTAACTCATCTACAAATGATTTTGTAATAAGTTGTGGTCTTGTTATAATAGAACCAACTACAACACTATAGCATCCTAATTCAATTACACGCTTAACTTTTTGAGGTGTATTTATATTACCTTCTGCAATTACTGGATGTTTTGCTTTTGAAAGAATTTCTCTAATAATCTCAAAATCATTATTTTCTATTTTAAGATTTTCACTTTGCTTTGTATAACCAACCATAGTTGTCCCTATAAAATCAAAGCCTAACTCATCTGCATGAAGAGCTTCTTCTACAGTAGAACAATCTGCCATAAGTAGTTGATCTGGATATTTATTCTTTACTTCTTTAAAGAATTGATCTAAAGTTTTTCCTTCTGGTCTTAGTGCAGATGTAGCATCAATTGCTATAATATCTGGTTTTACTTCCATAAGCTCATCAACTTCTTTCATAGTTGGCGTAATATAAACTTCAGAATCATCATAGTCCCTTTTTACAATACCAATAATAGGTAGATTCACTTGTGCTTTTATTTCAGCAATATCTTCTTTTGTATTTGCACGAATTCCAGCCGCGCCACCTTCTTTAGCCGCAAGTGCCATTCTCCCCATAATAAACGAGGAATGAAGCGGTTCATTGGGTAAGGCTTGACATGAAACTATTAAATTACCTTTTAAATTATTAACCTTATCACTCATAATTTTTTCCCTTCTATATCACATTATTTTAAATTTATCTAATTAACTTTTAACTTTCATATTTCTCAAATACTTTGCCAAAAATAAATGATTGAATTAGTGCTAGGCCAGAAAACCCACATATAATTAATATTGTAAAAAGTAAAAACATAGATAACCCAGAATAAAATAACATTAAAACAAATGGAATATTAAGAAGTATAAGAAGTATTGTCCATTTTAAATTAATAACACTAAGTATAAAAGAATTTTTAAACACTTCTTTTGTTGTATTTTTAAACTTAGCTAAAAGTGGGAATGCATATAGAAATATAATGTATGCCCAAATTGCTAATACATAGCACAACACTTGTAACACTTTAAACTTATCATCTCCAATTATTCCTATAATTCTTAGGTCTACTGTAATGAAAAATGTTATTATAATTGCTATCATTCCAATTACAGTTCCCTGTTTAAAATTCTGTTTAAATGCTTTTAAGAAACCTCTTATAATATGAGATTCTTCATTCCTTACCATTTTTAATGTTATTGAATACATAGCAGTAAGTGATGCTCCTATTGTTATAATAGGAATACAACATATGATAAATGCAAAATTCAATATTACAACATCAAATATTCTTGAAAAAAATCTCATAATCCAATTGTCTAGATTAAATATTTTACTTGATAAATCCCCTCTATTTCCTGACATACTCTTCTCCTATCAAATATTCTAACTACTAATTTACAGCTACCTTTACTACACATTTTTTTAGATAAGTATTATCACTTGTAGCGATTCCAGGTTTGTGAGGTTCATCTGGCATACAAATAATAAACCTTTCGTTTCCTAATCTACAACTTATTGATTCAGTACAATCAACAGCTCCAAAATCTATCTCTTCTTTATATGACTGAAAAACATTATTTACATCAAATCCAATCTTAATATTTTCAGATCCCTCTATATCAATTTGAATATCCATATATTTTTTGTGAATTTCAAACTGTAGCTCATCTTCTTCTCTAGCATTAGCTTCCATTACATTTACAAATACTTTATCTTTTTCTATTTCTGTACGTCCAATCGGAAGTGAATTTAAATCTGTAGTTTCTAAAAAACTAATTGCTTTATCTAACCATATAGGTTGTCCTCTATATTTACCAATATTCTTTATAACATCATATATCATACAAATTCTCCCTTTTCTTAGAAAACTAAAATGGAACTACCTTTCACATGCCTGCTAGTTAAAGGTCATTGTGCTTTGATAGTTCCATTTATATAACTTAACCTTTTACAGCTCCCATTGTGATACCTTGTGTAAATGATTTTTGGAACATTAGAAACACTGCAACTATTGGAATTGCTGATAGTGCTGCACCTGCCATTATTAATCCATAGTTTGTTGCCATTTCAGCTTGCATAGTTGCTACACCAAGTGAAACTGTAAGTTTATCTCTTGATGAAAGCATTACTAATTGCATAAAATAATCATTCCATGTATTAATAAAAGTAAATATTGCTAGTGCCGCAAAGCCAGGTTTTACAATTGGAAAAGCAATATTTATAAATGTTCTAAGTTCACCACAACCATCAATTTTTGCTGATTCTAATAACTCACCTGGAATATTTTCACTAAATTGTTTCATTAAAAATACTCCAAAAGGCCATCCAATTAAAGGAAGGATAACAGCTGCTAATGTATCATGTATTCCTAAAAAGTTTACGATTCTAACTAAAGGAACTAATACAACTTGCTTTGGAAGTGCCATTGCTGCTATAAAAACTGAGAATAAAAACTTTTGACCATAAAATTTCTTCTTAGCTAAAACATATCCTGCAAGTGAAGATGTTATGCATACTAAAAGCATTGTAACTACTGCTATAAAAATACTATTGAATAACCATTTTCCTGCTGGATTTTGAATAAGTAACTGTTTAAAATTCTCCATTGTTGGAGCTGTTGGCCACCATTGCGGTGGAATTTTAATAGTATCTGGCTGAGACTTAAAGGCACCTGTCATAATCCAATAGAAAGGAAAGACAAAAATAATAGTTAAGATACTCAAAAGTATTATTGTTATTACCCCAAAAGGTGTGATTTTTTTCTTCATTATGCTCTCTCTCCTTCCTAATATTCTACATCATTACCTAAAATTTTGAATTGTGCAAAGCTTATAATACCAATTAATACTGCTAGGAATACTCCCATTGTATTAGCGTATCCGTACTCAGAAAGTTTAAATGCCTTCTCATATAGATAGTACATAATTGTACTAGTAGAATAGTTTGGTCCTCCAGATGTTAATAACTGTATTAAAGCAAAGCATTGGAATGAATTAATTGTTGTTATAACTACTATATAAAGTGTTGTAGGCAATAGGCTTGGCCACTTTATTTTCCAGAAAACTTGGAATTCATTAGCACCATCTACACGAGCTGCCTCTACTAAGGACTTATCTATATTTCCTAGTGATGCTATATAAAGTATAATTGGCTGACCAACTGACGTAGTAAGTAATATAACTATAATTGCAATTAATGCATATCTCTTATCACCTAACCAGCTAATATTTTGATCAATAAAATTTCCTGTTTTTAAAATATAATTTAATATACCTGATAATGGATCATAAATCCATTTCCATACAACTGTAACAGCTACACTACCTGTAACAACAGGTAAGAAGAATACACAGCGGAAAAAAGAACGAGTAAATGCACTTTTTTCATATGTTTGTGAAGCCACAAATAAGGAGAAGATTACCACAATTGGAACTGATCCTATTACAATTATTAGAGTATTTATTAACGATTTTATAAATACTTCATCCTTAAACATACTTATGTAATTATCTATTCCAATAAATGTGAAATCAGTCATTGTATAATTAAAAAAACTTGTAACAAATCCCATAATCATAGGAGCTAAAACAAATATTATAAAAAATATTAATACAGGAGCAAGAAAAAGGTATGACACAACAGTTTCTCTCATCTTTAATTTGCTTGAAGCTTTCATATTTTCCCTCCAATCACCTATCTATAAGTAATATTTTAAAAATATCTTCTTGCACATTGATTTAATGTACAAGAAGAAATTATTTCAATACACTTATTTTTTTATTGTTTCATTTGCTTTAGTAGTAAAATCATCTAAAGCTGCTTTTACATCTGCTTCTCCATTTGATACTGATTGAAGCATTGGGAACCATAAAGTTCTCATTTTAGCAAATCCATCAATTGTATTGTAGTAAGTTGAGTAATATTGTGTCCAAGAACCAATTTCTTTCATTCTTGCATCACTATATATTTCACCGAATGATGTACGAACTGGGAATGCTCCTGTTCTTTCAACATTCTTTGGACCCCATTCTTCGTTATCACAAATAAATTGGATGAACTTTTTAGATGCAGCTATTTTAGCATCATCACCATTATTAAATACAGCAAATCCATTTACTAAGTATTCTAATTCTGGTTTTCCATCTTCTGAAGGGAATGGTACTTCTAAATATTGAACCTTACTAGCTTCTAATAATTTAGCTTGTGTACCTGGTTGAGCTGATGACCATAAAAGTGTAAATGCAGTTTGTCCATTTGCAAAGTTTTGAATATCAGCAGATCCATCATATTGAGATCCATTCATTAATGAACCTTTTTCTATTAAACTCTTAATTAATTCCATTGATTTAACAGAGTTAGCATCATTTGTAGTATATTCTGTTAGTGTATCGTTTGTTATGCTAGTGCTATATAAGTTTGTGAAGAAAGCACGTGTACCTTGGTCTCCACCTTGTCCATTACTAAATAATGATCCTGGATTATAGCCTTTAGCCTTTAAAGCGTCTAAAACCTTTACAAAATCATCAGTTGTCCATCCTGTTTTAACTAAATCAAGAACTCCCGCTTCTGTTAACATTTCTTTATTAAATGCCATGTAGAAAGGACCTGTACTTATTGGATACATATAAGCTGTATCTCCTGCTTTACAAGCTTGTAGTAAAGCATCATTGTTTACATCTTTTACAAATTCATCTGTAAACATGTCATTTAAATCTGCTAATTTACCAGCTTTTCCATACGTAATTATACGTCCTGGTGCATCAAATAAGACGTCCGCTATTGTACCTGCTTCAATTGCTGTTGTAATTTTTTCAGGTCCTGAAGTAAAATCTAATGTTTCTAATTTTACAGTTACATCTGGATTTTCTGCTTCAAATGCGGCAATTATTTTTTGTTCCCATGTTCCTACTGCATCACTTGCATTTTCTTGAGTAAATGTAGGAAATGCCCACCATGTTATTTGTGTTTTTGCAGTGTCTTTTCCAGTGTCGCTACTATTTGAGTCAGTATTACTTTTTTGTCCACAAGCCACGAAGGAAATGGACATCATTCCAGCAAGTATAGTTGCTAATAATTTCTTTTTCATTTAATATACCCTCCCATAATAAACTTTATTTTAATTTTTAATAAAGTACCTAATTTAATTTTATTCCCTTTAAACCATATTATAATTTCAAAATATCTTTTCTTAAGTTATAAGTTAAATTTACACCCAAACCCTTTGTAAACATTTTCTAGGTAAAATATAACATACTTGAAAATTTTTTTCAATAGATTTTTTATAAAAAAATTTTTTTCTTATTTTTTATTTTTTTATCTATTTAATTTTATTAGTATCTATAAGACTTAGATAAAATTCCAAATAGAAAAACCCTATAGAATAGATTTTATTATATCTATTTTATAGGGTTTATAAATAACTGCTATTATTTTTTCTCTCTAAATACTTGTGGTGTAACCCCCTCAAGCTTTTTAAATGTTTTACAAAAATAACTTGTATTATCAAAACCACACAAATTACCTATTTCTGAAACAGTTTTATGAGGATATCTTAAAAGAAAAATTCTTGCATTAGCAATTCTTATTATTTGAAGATATGTGATAATTGTTTTTTCCATATGCTTCTTAAATAAGGCACATAAATACTCTTTTGAAAAATTAGTTTCTTGTGAAATTTCTTCTAAAGTTATTGGCTTCATATAATTTTCCTCTAAATATTGTATAACTAACTCTATACCTATGTTTTTAGAAATACTTTCACTACTAAATATACGGCAAATATTTCTAGAAATATTAATTAAGAGTTCATACAATGCACAAGAATATTGTGAATAAATATATGTATTATCAGTATTATATATATCATATAACTTATATATACTTTTTTCTATTAATCTATATTGAACAACCTTAAATACACTTGTTTCCTTTAATTGAAGACTATCTAAAATCTCATTACACGCAGTACCATCAAAACATACGTAATTTACTTTCCACTCTTCATCAATAGCTTTATAAGAATGGGGAGTATTTGCCATTATAAACATACCGCAACCCTCTGTAATTAAAAATTTTTGATTAGAAACTATAAACTCTCCGCTTCCTTTAACACATTGAATCCATTGATGACATTGTATTCCTTTAGGCCTATTTATCGGTTCTTGATTATACTCTATTCCAAATGCTATTAATTTAAGAGGTAAATTTTCACTTTCACTTTTATTTTGATTAATATTGGTTTGAAAATTCATTATTTTTACTCCATCCTAATATAGTGTTATATATATTATTATATTATCATTTACATAAAATTCAAGCTGTTCTAAAATATAGATAAGAGGATTGAATTTCAAATTTAACATATGTTTTTTATGAAAAAAATTCTCTAAACCTTAGTATATAAAGAAAAGTAATTTAAAAAACTTTACACTAATATAAAATATGGGAGGATAATTAAATGGAAACATCAAATTTAAATTTACCTGAAATTAAAAATATAGATGGTATCGATACATTATTTGTTCATAACAAACCTTTTATTGCACTTGGAGGTGAAATACATAACTCTAATGCTAGCAATATTAGATATATGGAAGAAAATTTATGGCCTAATTTAAATGACTTAAATTTAAACACAGTATTGATTCCAGTTTATTGGGAATGTATTGAAGAAAATGAAGGTATATATGACTTTTCATTAGTTGATAATATTATTAAAAATGCACGATTAAATAATATTCATTTAATATTTTTATGGTTTGGTTTATGGAAAAATGCCGAGTCTATGTATATTCCTAGTTGGATGAAAAGAGACTCAAAAAAATACTTCAGAGCTAAAAAGAAAAATGGTGAATCTTTAAATACTATTTCACCTTTTTGTAGTGAAGCTATAAAAAAAGATGCTCTTGCTTTTAAAAATCTTATGGCTCATATAAGAGATATTGATTCCGTAGAAAACACTGTAATTATGATGCAAATAGAAAATGAAATAGGTTTACTTAATACCGATAGAGATTACTGTGATCAAGCTAATTTAGCTTTTAATGAAAACGTTCCAAAAGAAATTAAAGAAAATTTTGCGTTAGACGGTACTTGGCAGGAAGTATTTGGTGAAGATGCTGCTGAGAGTTTTATGGCCTATGCTTTTGCTACAGCTATTGAATACATTTCTTCATATGGAAAAGAGGAATATGATATTCCATATTATGTGAATGCATGGCTAAAACAATTCCCTTGGTTTGCAGGTTCTTATCCAAGTGGAGGACCTGTTTTAGAAACACATAAAATCTGGAGAATTTGTACTCCTTCTATAATAGCCTTTGCTCCAGATATATATGTTCCTTACGTTCCTTATGTTATGGATGAATATAGTTATCCAGGAAATCCTTTAATAGTTCCAGAAGTAAGAAAAGATGCTGTTACAGCTTCATATGCTCTTTATGCTATTGGTCAATGTAACGCTCTTTGCTATTCATTATTTGCAGTAGAAGAATATTCAATGGATCCAGCAAAAGTATCCAAGCCTCCTCTAGCAGTAATGCAGGCATTAAATATAGATCCAACAGCCTTTGATATAGAAGGTTGTAAACCTTATATATCAAAAGTTTATAGTGTAATAAAAGAAATAACACCTCTCTATTTAAAATATAGAGGAACTAGTAAATTAAAAGCCTTTGTTAAAAAATCTGAATATGATCACGGCGTACTTTTAAAATTTAGTAAATATGATATAAAAGTAACTTATGCACCTCGTCAACCTTTTAAACCATTGGGTTCTGGAATAATTATCGAAGTTAGTGATGATTGTTTCTATATTATTGGAATGATGTGTTCAATTCAAATAATAAACAAAGCAAGTGAAAATTTAAAAACAGACATAATAAAGTTAGAAGAAGGAGAGTTTATAGATGGTGTTTGGACTCCTATAAGAATTTTAAATGGCGATGAAAAAATGATGATTAATTTAGGTGATATTACAGAATGCAGATATCTAGAATTATTTAAATACTAGTATAATACAAAATTATATTATATTATATAAAAACCCTATAAAATAGATTTTTTCTAATATCTATTTTATAGGGTTACTTTATAACTTTTTTATATCATTTTTATAACAATAAATACATCATAATAGCTGAAACTACTATTGCTAATAATCCCGATCCCATTGCTAATAAAATTTTCTGATAAGGTCTTTTCCCATACTCCTGATGTTTTTCAACTTCATTTATACTCTTCCCCTCTAAAAAGTTAATAATCTCCTTATAAGTTTGGATATTAAAATTCTTTTTGTATTTTTCAATTCTAATTGCATAATATATTTCTACTATACAAATCGTAGCAAAAATTATAATACCAGCACGTCCCATAAATTTCATAAGTGGAATAGGTAATAAAATAGTTAATACTAAAAGTACAGCAAAGATATTACTATCATGTTTAAATTTATTAATATCCTCTGTTTTAATCTTTTCTTTCATTTCATCAATATCTCCTTTAATTAATATGTCAAGAGAGACATTAAAAAAAGAACTTAATAATAATAAGCTTTTCACATCAGGATAATTTTTATTATTTTCCCAATTTGAAATAGTTTGACGAGATACAAATATCTTTTCAGCTAATTCCTCCTGTGAAAGCTCCATCACTTTTCTGTACTTTTTTATTTGTTTTCCAATCTCCATAAAATGTCCTCCTGCATAATAATTCTATAATCTAAAATGAATTTTCACTATCAAAGTCATTTGACATTTGCTATTTTACTTATGTCAAAAGTATTTTACACTTATAAAACTCTAATTTATCAATATCTATTTTAAAGCATATCAAACATTACATTTATTTACAATAAGTTCCTACACCTATTTCTATTTAAACTATTTTAGTATATAAATATTATATTTTTCATAAAAATTTAATTATAGTTATAAAAAATACTTAAATGATCTCTTACCTCCATTTAAGTATTTGTGTATTATTATACTGTATTTATAATCCCATAATTTCTTTCTTTTTAATTTCAAATTCCTCTTGTGAAAGAATACCAATATCCACTAATTCCTTCAACTTTTTTACCGCCTCTATTTGTTCATCCAAGGACATATCAGATTTTTTACTTATTGGTGCTGCTGTCTGAGTATTCATATTTTGAGCGATATTCATACCAAATATCATACCAGCACCATCCCCTAGTCCATTATCCTGAATCCCTTGTGCTATTTTTTGTTGTGCTGAAATATTTGATGCTTTTTGTGAAATATCTTCGTAAGCTTTAAGATTCATTTTGTTTGAAGAATATTCTTTAACTAACTCTCTAGAATCCTGTGAGAATTCAATATTTTCAATTCCAACCTTTACTATTTCAAAACCAAATCGTTCCTTCCAAGTTCCTGCATTTGAGTTATCAGAAGATATTTTTTCTGCAATTTGATTAGACTGTGAAGGTAATTGAGATATTCGATATGTTGTTGATAATGAATTTAATGCTACAGTAAATGATTGGACAAACTCAGAAATAATTTGAGATCTTGCCTTTATATCATCAAAGGAATAATAAGTATTATTAGCTGGAACATAATTTTTAATAAATTTTTCAGCATCAATCACTTTTATAGAAAATGTTCCAAAAGAAAGTATCTCTAAATCAGTACCATAAAACATATCATTATAAACTAATGGCCCGCGAGTTCCAAATTTTATATCACGTATTTCTCTTAAATTAACAAATGAAATTTGTTTCTGATCAGACGTCTGTCCTCCATATGCTATCCTATCTTTTACTTGATTAAAAATAGCACTAGTTATTCCATCTCCATTAAAAATACTCTTTTGTCCATTCTGATATTCATATCCACCTGGAGTTGTAATAATTTCTTCAATTCCAGAACTACTAAAAATAAATGCAGCTGTATTTTCAGGAACAAATATTTTTGAACCATTTGAAATTACACCTATAGAACCATTGAAATTAGAACCTCGCCCTTTATTAGTCTGCTGATATACTCCCTGATTAACAACAGTATGCTCATCAAAGTTCCCTGCAGTAATTATATCCTTCCATTGATCTGCAAAAGTTCCACTAATCGCTCCTGTAAATGCTCTAATTATTCCCATTATATTTTAACTCCTTTCATTTATAGTTGTTGATCACCATCACAATACTGACATCTAACAATTTGCCCTTCCACTCCAGAAATTGGAGCACCACAAAAACTACATTTTTTTGCTACTTTTTTTGCTATTTCATTATTATTTTGAGTCTTACCTCCTAAAGCTCCTTTAAATACCTCAAAAGTATCTTTTATAGCTCCTGCTATTACTCCTGAATCTACTGACTTAGAAGTAACTGCCATGTCAATTTCAGAAACTTGTCCAGTAATTAAATTGTTTATTGCATTTATCCATCTACTTGCTTCTTTTTCTGCCTTTTTCATGCTAAATAGAGAATCTGTATTCCAAAATTTAAATGATTCCATACCATTTACAAAGTAAATATCAATATTACCATCCTTACCCAAAACTACTTGAGCTTTCTCATTAAACACTTTTATTTGCTTAATTGGATATATTTGATGTATATAATTAGTTCTAAAAACGCCTTTTGTTGTAATATAAACAAGATTTAAATTAGTTAATATTAACTCGCCATTACTATTACCATGTCTAACATGATCGTTTTCTAAAATAAAAGATTCATTGGATTGTAAATTATACTTTGACATCTTAATCCTCCTTTATGATTACTGATTTTAATATATACTAATTCAACAATATTAGTATGCATACTCACCCCTATGATATAAAACAAAATTTAAATTATATATAAAAAGAATAGCCCTCTATATACTTTTACAAGTAAATAGAGGGCTATTTATTATCTTTGTTGTAAGCAAGATTTCAAATCATCTTCTGGTGTACTTATTGGTTTTAAATCAAAAGTATCAACTAAATATTGAAGCACATTAGGACTTAAGAATGCTGGTAATGAAGGTCCTAAGTATATTCCCTTTATTCCAAGTGATAATAATGCTAATAAATCTGCTACAGCCTTTTGTTCATACCAAGATATAATTAATGATAATGGTAATCCATTTACATCTGTACCAAAAGCATCTGCAAGTGTTGTCGCAATTCTAACTGCTGAATAAGCATCATTACATTGACCTACATCTAGTAATCTTGGAAGTCCAGCAACTTCTCCAAAATTCAGTTTATTAAATCTATATTTTCCACATGCTAATGTAAGTATTATACAATCTTTAGGTACTTTCTTTGCAAAATCAGTATAATAATTTCTACCTGGTCTTGCTCCATCACAACCTCCAATTAAGAAGAAATGTCGTATATCTCCATTCTTAACTGCATTAACTATTGTTTCTGCATTACTTAAAGTGGCTTTATGTCCAAATCCTACTAAGATTTCATGTGGTTCTTGATCTTCTTCATATCCACCAAGCTCTAAAGCTTTATTTATTATTTCACTAAAATCTTTTTTGCCATCTTTCCCTTTACCTATATGTTTAACTCCATCCCAACCAACAACACTAGTTGTAAATATTCTATCCTTATATGTATCTCTTGGTTTCATAAGACAATTTGTTGTCATTAAAATACAGCCTGGTATATTATCAAATTCTTTTTGTTGATTTTGCCATGCTGAACCAAAATTCCCTACAAGATGAGAATATCTATTAAGTCCTGGATATCCATGACTTGGTATCATTTCGCCATGGGTATAAATATTTATTCCTTTTCCTTCTGTTTGTTCTAATAAAATTTCTAAATCTTTCAAGTCATGTCCTGAAACTATAATAAATGGACCTTTTTTAATATTAACATTAACTTTATGAGGTGATGGATTTTGATAAACTGTAGTATTAGCTTCATCAAGCTTTTTCATAACTGCTACACTCATCTCACCAGTTCTCATAGTCCATCTTATTAATTCTTCCACATCTAAAGCATCATCACATGTAGCTTCTAACGCCCTTGCATAAAAATTATCTACTTGATCATCATAATATCCAAGCTCTCTTGCTTGATGACCATATGCGCTTATTCCTTTAAGACCATATACTATTGTTTGTCTTAAAGAACGAATATCTGGATCTAAATTTCTGTCATACATTATTCCTGCTTTTTTAGCATCCTCTAGCATTTCAGCCTTTGTGCTACTTAAATTATATGTAGCATGCTCTGTATCATTTTTAATTTTTCCCACTCTTTTTCTTAAAGCTTCTTTTATTTTTTGAGATTTCTTAAGCATTTCTACATGAACATCTGCATCAAAATTTACATTTGTTAATGTCGTAAATAGCGAATTTTCTATAAAACTTACTATATCTTTATCTAAATTCTCACCTTTTTCAATTATTTCTTTTGCATAACAACTTATCCCTTTTACTTGATAAATAAGTAAATCTTGAAGAGCTGCTATTTCAGGAGTCTTACCACATACCCCTAATTTAGTACAACCCTTTCCCCCTACAGTTTGTTCACATTGATAGCAAAACATTGGATATTCTAACTCCATATTATTTTCCATATTATTACCTCCGTTTTAATATTCCATATTATATTTCCCTAAATATATTGAAATATAACTAAATAAGTAATACTCTGGAAAACTTTTTATACATTCTTATATATTGATACTGCCAATACTCATAATGTATATTAATATATTTTCTAAAAAATAAAAGTACCTAACTCTATAGGTACTTCAATTAATTTCTATTCTATTATCTTTCTGACATTCTCTTCAGATATTCCACATATTTTAGCTATATTCTCTATTGATTCTCCCATAGCTAAAAGCTTAAATACCTTTTTTGCAAGTTCAATTCCTTCTTCTCTTCCCTCTTGTCTTCCTTCTTCCAATTTTTCTCTATCACGTTCTAAAAGTGTCATAAATTCTACCTCCACCTTAGGATTATTCTTAACTTCAATTACTTTTTTATGAATATTTTTAACTAAAGTCCCTGTAGATTCATTTGCTGTTTTATCATCTGAATGCTCTACATATTTTAAAAACTCAATAATTTCATCATTTAAATCTTAAAACACAAAAAAGTAGCATTAAATTAAAATTAGATACTACTTTTTTATATTTCTTATTTAGTTTTGAATTATTTATTAATCAAATAATCCCTTGAATAAGTCTCCTAATGATACTCCTTCATCTGAATCATTATATTGTAAGTATTCTTTAGATTTTTCTTCAGCATCTTTTATTGTTAAAGAAACTCTCTTATTATTCTTATCAACATCTAAAATCTTTACTTTTACTTTTTGTCCTAGTGTTAATACATCTGAAGGTTTTGCTATATGTTCTTCTGTAATTTCGTTTATGTGAACTAATCCTTCAATTCCTGGGTATAATTCAACAAAAGCACCGAAGTTTAAGAACTTCATTACTTTACCTTCTAAGATATCACCTATTTTTAGCCCTTCACTATATTTAGTCCAAGGTTCTTCATTTACATCTTTTAATATTAATGCTACTCTTTCATTTTGAGCATCTACTTCTCCAACGAATACTTCTACTTTATCGCCTTCTTTAACTATATCTTCTGCTCTATGAACTCTTCCCCATGATAAATCATTTAAGTGAATTAGTCCTGTTATTCCACCGATATCAACTATTGCACCTGCTTTAATTATCTTTTTAACAACACCTGATCTCTTTTCTCCAGATTTAACTGATTTCCATAGTTCTTTTTTATTATCTTCGTATATTACATCTTCAATTACTCTTCTTGATGCAACTAATTTTCTATTTCTAAAGTCTAATTCAATAACTTTAACTTCTAATTCTTTTCCAATATAATCTGCTAATACTACTCTTTCTCTTGAAACTAAAGAAGCTGGTATAAATACTCTTATATTTCCATAGTAAGCTACTAAGCCACCCTTTACCTCTTCTTTAACATAAACTTTTATAGTTTCTTCATTTTCAAAAGCTTTTTTAATATCTTCTCTTTCAGTTATTTCTAAAGCTTTAACTCTTGATAACTGAACATATCCTTCTCCATCATTAGGTGATAAAACATAAACCTTTATTTTATCTCCCTTATTTACAACTTCTCTAGGATCTTTATCCATATTAGTTAATTCTGATTTTTCTATAACCCCATCAAAGGCATAATTAATATTAACTGAAACTTCTTTATCAGTAACATCAATTACTTCTCCATCTAATATATCTCCAGTTTTTATTCTTTTAACATCGAAGTCTTTTAGTAAATCCCCCATTGTGCCTTCTAAGTTTTGGTTTGTCATGTTCTTCACTCCTTAAAATATGTTGTAATGTATATTAATTTATATTACTATTCTCTTATAAATACTAATTCTTTATCCGTAGACATTTCTTCATTATATAAATACCCATCTACATCTAATTTTTTAATATCTTCAATATCTTCTATTTCATTTTGTATTATATATCTAGTCATAATCCCTCTTGCCTTTTTAGCATTGAAGGATATAATCTTATATTCGTCTCCTCTTAACTCCTTAAATGTAGGAGTTACTACATTTACCTTATCACTTTTCATTAATCCTTCTACTGATTTAAAATATTCATTTGAAGCTAAATTAATTATAGTTTTATTATTATGATTGTTTAATTCTTCAATTAAACTTTCTTCTAAAGTTCTATCCCAAAATTCATAAAGATCCTTTAAATCATTAACCTTAAGCTTAGTTCCCATTTCAAGTCTATATTCCTTAATGCCATCAAAAGGTCTTAAAATTCCATATAAACCCGACAAAATTCTAAGGTGCTCATTTGCATAGAAAAGTTCTGAATCTGTTAAGCTTCCTACATCAAGCCCTCTATATACATCACCTTTAAAAGCAAGAATACATTGCTTTGCAGTATCTAAGCTAGGTGTCCAAACTTGATATCTATCTCTATTTAAAGTCGCTAACTTTGTACTTATTTTCATTAGCTTTTCTAAAGAATAGCTATCATAATTTTTAATTTCATCTATTATTTCCTGCGATTTTTCTAAAAACCTTGGTTCACTCATTGGTAAATTACTGTTTTTTTCCTCAAAATCTAAAGTTTTTGCAGGAGAAATAACTACTATCATAATAATCCTCCTTTTATCTAAATTTAAACTATTTTTTTCTTTTTCATTTCACTATAACAATAATTAATTATATCACTTCTTTTAATTATTCCAATAAAAATCCCTTCATCATCAACTACCGGAACAAAATTTTGACTTGTCGCTAAAGATATTAAACTTTCAACATCAGAATTTATTGATACACTTTTATGTTTTCTTTTCCTTTGTATATCTTTAACTCTAATATTCTCAGAATTTTTAAAATTCAAATCAGGAGTATTTTTAAGCTTCCAAAGCAAATCTCCTTCCGTTAAAGTCCCCATATATTTACCATCTTTATCTATTAGAGGAACTGCTGTATATCCATGATGCTCCATTCTTTCTATAACTTGTCTCATTGTTGCATCTAAATACTCGTAAATCACCTCATTTTTCGGTGTTAAAAAAAATGCAATATTCATAATCTTTATTCTCCTATACTTAAAATTAATATTAAGCTATATATGTTTAATCAATAACATATATATTTGCAATTTTATTTATTAGACTTATTTAAGTAAAATAGTAAAAATGAAAGCATAATATTATTTACTTTTATAAGTTGTTTAAATATTTATTTAACTAATAATAAAGTTAGTTAATATCATTTATAGCAACTTATCTATATATATTTTATCATATTTGTAATGTAATTGTTTAATATTATAGGAATTTTAATAGTTAATTAATTTATTAATTATTTTCTTAATCTTATAACTACAGTTAATATACTCAATTTCATTAATTATTGTAGAAATTTCATTATAAACTTCTTCCCCACTAAAGGTTTTCTTTATTATAACTTCATTCATTATCTTATTATTGCATTTGGGACACATTCCAAGAGATACAAATCTCCATTTTATTGGTATAAAATCATACTCTAACTCAAAATTTTCCTGACACTTTGGACACTTATTTTTTATTTTATATTTATTTAATTTATATTCTGCTAAATTTTTTACCTCAACAGCTGGCATATTATAAATATCATTAATTATATAGTTCTTTAATACTCTAGAATTATATATTCTTTTAAATACTTCTGATGTGTATAAGGCATCATTTAAGGCATCATGTAATTTGTTATTATCCACCTTAATTTTTAGCTCCTCTAAGGCATTCTTTAAACTTAGAGATTTTTTCTTTCCTAATATTTTTGTAGAATATTCTTGAAGATCCAAATAATTTTTTAGCCAGTTTAGATTGTTATAATTATAATATAATGCATTATTTATTATTTCTATAATATCATCCTTAGCCCAAGAACATATTATATCTCCCTCATCTATTAATTTAGATAACTCCTCTATCCCCTCTTCAAAAGTTAGACCATCTTTTAAATCTTCTTCGCTTATATTAGTTATTGCTGAAATCTTAGGATTTAAAACTGGTATTGCTGATGGCTTAATATACATCTTAAGTTCTTTTAGTGGCTTCATATAATTATCTAGCTTTATTGCACCTATTTCAATTATTTCATTATCTAAAGCAACACTTTCTAAGTTTGGATTTTCTTTAAATATATTAGGAAAATATTTCTGTATTTCCTCTAAATTATTGAACTCTAAATCAATTATTATAAATGCCATTTCATACCTCTCAATTTTTTTATACTTCTAAGTATATTATGCCATTTTTTTCATTAGCTTTCATTACTATTTGTATAATTTTACTAAATTTATATAGAAAACTTTGCTTCCTGATTTATTTTTAAATTTAAAATTCTATTATTAAAACATTCTTCAAATAAAATAAGAGATAAACATTATATTCCTTGCTCCGTCGCATGCGCTCCAAGTCGCCGTCATACAATGTTTATCTCTTTTCAAACTGAAGGAAGGAAATTATAAAAGCTCTATTTCTTACACTACGAATTTTACTACTCTAATAAAATTATCCATAACTTGTCCATAGATATAATTTCCTAAAGAATAAAAAAGAACTTATAAAAGTTTTATTTAAGACTTTTATAAGTTCTAAAAATAATATTATTTTTCATTAAATTCAATACCAGCCAGCTTCATTAAATGAACAGCATTTTGTGTTTTACTTCTTCCTTCTCTAAGAGTATAATCAAATTTAATTTTATTTCCTTCATAATATTCTTGGAAATTGTAATTTTTAATCCATTCCTTAGTTTTTTCTAAATCACAAAGTTCTAAATCATGAGTTGATACTAAGCCCATAGCTCCATTCTTCACTAACTGATTTATAAGAACCATAGCTCCTTCATGTCTATCTCTAGAATTAGTACCTTTAAAAATTTCATCTAGTAAGAAGAAGACTTTTTCTCCTCTTTTTGCTGCTTCAATTAATATCTTTATTCTTAATATTTCCGCATAGAATGATGATATACTTTCTTCTAAGTTATCCTTAGTTCTCATACATGTATATATACTAAAAATACTACAACTAAATTCCTTAGCACAAACAGGAGCTCCTATATAACTTAATAATAAATTTACTCCTATAGTTCTTAAGAATGTACTTTTTCCTGACATATTAGATCCAGTAATTAAAGCTACCTTTCTACTAACACCATTTCTTGAATTTAAATTAAAACTATTAGAAACTGCTTTTTCTCCAAGCATTGGATGTGCTAAATCTTTTACTTCCAAAATATCTTCATCATATATCTTAGGATAGCACCAACTTTCAAAATCAAAAGCTAAGTTTGAAATACTAGCTAAAGCTTCAATTTCTCCCATGACTTCAAGCCATTCTTTTAGTTTATCTCCATTTAATTTTCTCCACTCCTCTAAATTTCTTAATATAAATATATCTGAAAGTAGAGTTACATTTAAAATTAAATAATATCCGTTGGCACTACTATCCCCTAACCAGTCAACTAAAGACTTTAGTCTTTTCATTTCTTTTATTACATTAGTATCATTATTTCTTAGTTTATTCTTTAAACTTATTAATAACTCTGATTTAAAATCTTCTTTATCTATTAACTCCAATATATTTGAATAAGCTTCTATATCTTTTTTATGACTATCAAATAAAGAAATTACTTCTGACAAATCCTTTGTAAGAACTTTAACAACTAAGTAATTAATCATAAATACTAATATTAAATATGTTATAGGTAAAATTTTAATAGTAACTAATACTATTGATATAATAGTAAGTGCTATGAAAAAATAAGGAATTATTTTAAATAAAGAATTAATTTTTCTTTCAGAGTTTGCCCACTCTAATAATTTATTAATATCCTTTAATCCACTTTTCTTAAGAGTAGACTTTACTTCTATCTCTTGCCTCCACTTAACTTTTTCTCCTAATTCTTTAATAGCTTCCTGTCTCTTTACTATTTCTTCTTTTCTAGGTATTTCTTTTAAAGAAATTATTTCACTAAGTTTTTCTCTCCCAAACTTAGTTTTAGTAGAGTTTATCATTTGAAATAAGGAGTTCCTACCAAATATATCTAAGTCACTAGTAAATGGATGCTTTTCATCTAAAAACTCTTCCCCTTTATCTTCTACTTTTTTAAAGTTCCCATTAATTCTATCTATTCCCTTGCTGTTAATTGAAATAATTAATTTTGTTTCTTTTCTATCTCTTATCTTTTTATTATGAAAAATAGCAACAATAAGAAAAATAGCTAACCCTATTACTATAGATAAAATTAGTAAAACTACATTTTCTATTTTGAAAAAATAATATACAGCAGCTATAACTGCTAATACTATTCCAAGTCTTATAATTGAAATTATATTAATAATTTTATTTAAGTCTTTTATTTTATCTTCATTTTTAGAAATTTCCTCTTCGTAATATTTTAATGCCCTATTCATATATACACCACCTTACTTAGTAATTTTACCATAAAAACCTATATAGTTTTCAATTATCTTTTGTAATGTATCATACAAATAGAAAATCAGTCAAAAACTTATTAACCTATTTCATTTTTACAATACAAAAAATATTTAATTTACTCTTATAATTTACATAAAAAAGTGTTAAAGTATCATATCCAGGTTCCGTCGCAAGCTCCAAGTCACCTTGCTATGATATTTAACACTTCCAAACTGAAGGAAGGAAAGTATAAATAGTTAATAATAAGGCATAACTTTTTATACTTTCCTCGTATAATAAAATAAAATTATAGGATACATAAAATATTGCTCAACTCTTGAACTTTCTCCAAGACTTTTCAATATAATATATATCCTATAAAATTAATTCATTATTTTAGTATTATTCTTGCTTAATTTAAATAATATTCTATATTATCTTTATTTACTTAATTCATTATATATAGTTTCTAGATTATATCTCATTCCTTCTAAATAACTCATATTATCTTCTTTAGTTTCAAGACTATATACTTTTACTACTTTTGCAGATACTTCTTTAGCTAAAGTTTCTGCTTCCTTTTCACTTGAAGTAGATTCACTAAATATTGTTTTAACTCCATTTTCCTTACAATAATTTATTAAGGCTTCTAAATTTTTAGGAGTTAACTCTCCTTCTCCAAATACATCCGCTATACTATTTTGAGTTAATCCAAAATCTCTACATAAGTACCCAAAGGCTGCATGTCCAGTAACAAAATCTTTATTACTTAATTCATTAAATTTAGGAACATATTCTTCATATAGTGAATTAAATTCACTTTTTAACTTTTCAAAATTTTGTTCATAGTAACCTTTATTTTCTGGATCTACTTCACAAAAAGCATTTTTTATATTTTCTGCTTCTATAATAGCATTACTTAAGCTTAACCAAGTATGAGGGTCCTTTCCATTATGGTCATGATCGTGGTCATGATCATGGTCTTCATCATGATTCTCATTATGTTCTTCTTCAGTAGCATGCTCATGAGCATCTTCTTCTGATAAGTTTATTTCATCTACTCCGGTACTTGCCTCTACTATCTTTACATCTTTTCCTTCAACAGTAGTTAAAACAGAATCTATCCATTCTTCCATACCAAGTCCATTATATATGAAAATATCAGATTTCACTAAATCATTTAAATCCCTTGGTTTTGGATCAAAATCATGAGCATCACTTCCATCTGGTATTATTGAAAATACATCTACTTTATCTCCACCTATAGCTTCCGCAAAATCTTTTAATGGATTAATAGTAACTCCTACTCTTAATCTTTCTCCATTATCATCATCTAAGTCTTCATTACTTTTACAACCAGCAAAAGAAAATAATATACCTAATATAAGTCCTAGACTTATTAATTTTCTCTTCATTATTCCACCTCGTTTATGCAAATGATTTGCATTATTCATAAGTACAATTCTATATTCTATTATCTACCTTGTCAATACTATTATTACCATCATTATAAAAATATATAATTAAATTCTATATTTTTGTTATCTAATATATTCTTTTCTCTATTTTGACAAGTAAATATAAGAAGCTGATTAAAGTTTGCTTCTAATAGAACTTCTAGAGCCTTTTCTGCTCTAATATCATCATACTGAACAAAGGCGTCGTCTAAGATTACAGGGAAGTCCATCCCCCTATAAATCATATTTATAAAAGCTAATCTTAATGATAAGTATAATTGATCATTTGCCCCATTACTTAATATTGCTCCAGGTAGTATTTCTTTTCCTTTTCTTACCTTCATATCATAAGAATCAGATACCATAACATCCTCATATTCACCATCTGTTAATGTTTTAAAATAATCAATTACATTAGAATTTAATATATTTCCAAAATTTCCTCTTACTTCTCTTATAGATTCATTTAAATTTTCTATTGCTATTTCTGTAGCCTTAAGTAAAGTTTCTAATTTATTGATTTTTTCTTTAATCTCATTAATTTCTTCTTCTATTTGAGGTATTGGTCTTTTACCTATAAATCTATTATTTAAATGATTTTCAACATCTTTAATTTCTTTTTCTATTTCTATTAATTCATGTGATTTTATAGAAACCTGATTATCTATTTCTTCTTCTGATGAATAACTATAATTTATATTTTCATTTATTATATCTTTTAAATCTTCTTTTATAGCTTCTATATCCTTATCCTTTGTTAAGGCATTATAAGCTGATTCTATATTTTCTAAGGTCTTTAATATTTCATTCTTTTGATTTATTTTTTCTTTAATTTCAAATAGCTTTTCCTCTAAATCATATAAATCTACATTTTCAAGACCTATATATTCTAGCTTTTCCCTAATTCTCTTTTCTCTAATATCTAATTCATTATTTAGCTTTTCAATAGATTTTTCTTGCTTTTCAATATCTATTTTTAAAGATAATACCTCTTTATTAATATCTTCATATTTTGCAAACATTAATAACACTTCATTAATATCATAACAATTAGCTAAATTTAATATATGATTTATATATTCCTTATTTTCCTTATAATTTTCTTTTACAAAATCTATATTTAAGTATTTAATTTGAGCTTCTTTTTCAGTTATTTTTATTTTTTGTTTATCTAAATATAAATTAAAATCATCAAAAAGCTTTAATTTCTTTATAAACTCTTTATAAGATTTAGCTTCAACTATATT
>NZ_JACSQZ010000015.1 GCF_014836325.1 Clostridium gallinarum | reverse complement strand
GATATATACTCTATATATTTTTCACATTCTTTTCTAATATAATTTTATTTTGATTAAAAAAATTAAATAGCGTTAATACTTTGTTTACATTTATTTTTTATATTTATTTTTTATACTTTCATAAATAATTTTCTTTTTTTTCTCTTATTTTCTTGTTTTCTATTTATTTCTTGATTCTTTAACAATATTGCTAATCCTTTTTTGGATATAATTTCTAAATCTTTATTAATCTCTTGCTTCCTAATTTTATCTTTAAATCCTATAAAACTATAGATTCCCTTTTTCTTTAAAGCTTTTGAAGTTTTTAAAACTTGCTTTCCATATTCTCCGTTAATACTTGCTATATCTAATTGAAAAAGACATCCTTCTTCACTTATCTTTTTTATATTTTTATAATTATCAGTTATTTCTTTAATTCTTTCTGGAGCCACAATTATAGGTATATAATTTCTTAATTTAAATTCATAAATTACTTCTATTAACTCTTTTAAATCCATACTCTCATCAGCATTTAACAAAATGTACCTTGTCCCATTTATACTCCCTAATGTACCATCTATAAATTTTTTGACACTTTCATAATTATCCCTAATTAAGTTGGCTGGATATAATTTTATATCTTCTTTTTTTTCTTCTAAATAAGAATTTAAATCATTTATAATTTCCTCTACTTCCTTTATTGAAGTTTTAGATTCTTCATCATAATAAACTGGTGCAATAACCAACTTTTTTATTCCTAGAGACTTTGCTTCCTCTACTTTTTCTAATATATTAATAACATTAAATTTACTTTCTATAATAAAATCTTTTAAGATTAAACTTACAAACATTATTCTCCCCCAATTTCCATAATTAATCACTTTCACATTATAGGACTTTTTTCCTTATTATACTAATACTTTCGTCCTACTTTTTTTTACAAAAAAGTTTAATTTTTTTACTTATTTTTTATTATTTAAATATATCCAAATTAAATAATCATTTTCCCCCTATTATTACCACACTATTTATATACTTTTTCCTAATATTTAATTCATTTTTTAATTAACTCAAAATTCCCCCTTATAAATTCCATATTTTCTCATAAGAAAATAAACATATATTTTTTCTCAATTTATCTTTTTAAAGGATATTTCTTTATAAATAAACTTTTTTTGGAGGTATATTATGGAGAAATTATTAATTGAAGCTAAAAATAATAACTATAATGCTAAGGAGGAAATTATAAATATGTACTATCCTTTAATCATTAAAGAAAGCAAAAAAATCTTCTTAAAAAACAGAACTTTTGAAGACTTAGTGCAAATAGGAATTATGAATTTACTTAAAGCTATAAAACTATATGATTTATCAAGAGGTACACAAAGCTTTTCATCTTATGCTCTTTGGAGTATTAAAAATGGGTATATTTCAATTTTAAGAAGTGAAATTAAATATAATGAAGAAGTTAGTTTAAATAACTTCTGTAAAGATTCAGATATTGAAATTGTAGATAGCTTAATAGATGAGAAAGTTAACATTGAATATTCAATAATTAAAGACTTTTCAAATATAGAAATAATTGAAGCCTTTAAAAAGCTAGATCAAGAAGAACAAGATATACTAACCTTCTTATATATAAAAAACGATAAAGCAAACCTAAGCAAATACTGTAGACTAAGAAATAAAGATTACTACTACTGTAGCAAATTAAAAATAAGAACCTTACAAAAGCTTAAATTTCTTTTGAGACCTTAAAAAAGTGTTAAAATATCATATCCAGGTTCCGTCACAAGCTCCAAGTCACCTTGCTATGATATTTTAACACTTATTAACTAAGGATTGAAAACTCAAAAAATATTTAATATATAATAGATAAAAGGATGTAATTTACTTCATTATCAAGAGTAAATTACATCCTTTTTTAATTTATTTTAAAAGTATTTTTAGTTTTTTTATTGTAGTTTCTTTAATATATCTTACTTTATGATATTCTATATTGTTTTCTTTTGCGTAGTCTGCTAAGGTTTTGTTCTCTACATATAGTTCTTTAAGTAGCTTTCTTTCGGTATCTTCTAATAAGCTTATAGCCTTTTCTAAATTTTGTTTTTCTTCTTTTTTTATGAATTTATCTTGTAAGCTAAGCTCATCACTTATTATATCCTTTTCTTCTAGAAGCTGTGATATTTCTTTGGATTCTTTGTCTTTGTAATAAACCTTTGTTGCTTTTTCTATTTCTTTATACATAGAGTTTTTTACGCATTTTTTTACATAGGCTGTAAATAACTCTTCTTTTGTTATGTCAAACTTGTTTATTGCATTTATAATACTTAATATTGCTATTTGCTTGATGTCATCTGAATCATGTCCATAGATATAAAAACTAATTGCCGTGTTGTTAATAAGAGGTCTAAATTTTTCTATTATTTCTTCTAAAGCTTTTTTGTCTTCCTGTCTTGCTTTAATTATTAAATTTCTCATAAATTTTCGTAGCTGCTATTTAGCAGTTACTCCCCCCTTCTATTATTTATGTTTTCATTATATCAAACGTATGTTCTTTTGAATATTATTTTCTATCGCAAATTCTGACATATAAATCTTTTATTTTTAAATTTTTATTTTCTTAAGTTTTAGACTATACTAGTTATAGGAATTATTTTTTCTTGGGAGGTAGTAAAGTGAAAAATAATATTAAACTAATATGTATTGATATGGATGGTACATTATTAAATAGCAAACATGAAGTTAGTGAAAGAAATAAAGAAGCCCTAAGAAAAGCAAGTGAACTTGGAGTAAACATTGCTATAACTACTGGAAGATTATTTTCTTCTGCAAGATATTATTCTGATATGATTGGTATAGATACTGCTGTAATATCTTCTAATGGAGCTTATATAAAAACTAATCATTATGATAAAGCTATCTTAGAAAGTTCTCTTTCTCTTGATTTAGTTTTAGAAATTTATAATATTATAAAAAAATATGGTTTAACTATTACTTTTAATAGCTGGGATACTTTAATTAGAGAAACTGAAGTACCAGAAACTCATGCTTATTATATTATGAATAAAGATTTATCAGAGGATAAAAAAGTTAAGTTTTTAGTAGATACTGATAATTTTATTGATACTATCAAAAACTTTAACGGAACTATTTTAAAAGGAATTGTTATTGAAGAAAGAGAAAACAAAGAAAATCTTTGGACTGCTAAAGAAGAATTAAAAAAAGTCTTAGGAGACAAAGTTCATGTAGTTAGCTCTGGACATAACAACTTTGAAATTATGTCAGGTGAAGTTTCAAAAGGAAAAGCTGTAGAATACTACGCTAAAAGTTTAAACATAAATCCCTCAGAAGTTATGTGTATAGGAGACTCAGAAAATGATCTTTCAATGATAAAATTCGCAGGAATTGGAGTAGCCATGGGAAACGGCTTAGAATTAATAAAAAAAGAAGCTGATTATATAACAGACAGCAACGAAAAAGACGGAGTAGGCAAAGCTATTGAGCACTTCGTCCTCAATAGCAATGAAGAATGTAAAATGTAGAATGTATAATTTTGGATGTAATTTGTTCCAAATTACTTTAATTTAAATTTTACTTTCAAAACTCCTTAAGGAGTTTTGAAATAATTATAAAATAAAAAAACTCCCTTACGGGAGTTTTATCATTAATTTTTCATTCTTAATTCTTAATTCTTCATTATGCTTCGCATCTAAAGTTTGTATATCTTTTCTCTATTGTTTACTACATTCTTTGTTGCGTTTCTTGTGTCATAAACTACTTTTGCTCTATCTACTATTTCTTCATAGTTGTAAACTGTGTGTCCAGTTGTTATTACTACTATATCTGATTCGTCTATAACTTCTTTCCAGTCTACTGAGTAGTAAGTTTTGCCTTTGTATTTTGCTGTATCGCAGAATGGATCGTTAACTATAACTTCTGCACCGTTCTTTTCTAGTAATTCTATTACTTTAAATGATGGTGATTCTCTATAGTCATCTATATCATTCTTGTATGCTAATCCCATAACTAATACTTTTGAACCATTTAATGCTTTCTTTTCTTTGTTTAATATTTTCATAATGTTTTCTAAAACAAAGTCTGGCATAGAATCGTTTATAATTCCTGATGTTTCTATAAGCTTTGTGTGGTAATCATATTCTTTAGCCTTCCATTCTAAGTAGAAAGGATCTAGAGGTATACAGTGTCCACCAAGACCTGGACCTGGATAGAATGGCATAAATCCATATGGTTTAGTTTTAGCTGCATCAATAACTTCCCATACATCTATTCCCATTCTATTACAAAGGATAGCCATTTCGTTTGCTAAACCTATGTTTATATTTCTGAAAGTATTTTCTAATATTTTTTCCATTTCAGCTACTGCTGGTGAAGAAACTCTATGGATTTCTCCTTCTAATACATTTTCGTATAAAGCTGCTGCAACTTCTGTACATTCTTCAGTACATCCACCTACAACCTTTGGAGTGTTCTTAGTGTTAAAGTGCTTATTACCTGGATCTACTCTTTCTGGTGAGAATGCTAGGAAGAAATCTTCTCCACATTTTAATCCACTTTCTTCTAAAATTGGCTTTAGTACCTCTTCTGTAGTTCCTGGATATGTAGTACTTTCAAGAATTACTATCATTCCTTTATGAAGGTATTTAGCAACATTCTTAGTTGAATTTACAACATAAGATAAATCTGGTTGCTTATATAAATCAAGTGGTGTTGGAACACAAATACATACTGTATCTACATCATTTATAAAACTAAAATCTGTAGTTGCTCTTAATATTCCTTTTTCAGTTAATTCGCTAAGTTCCGCATCAACTACATCGCCAATATAATTTTTACCATTATTAACCATTTCTACTTTTTGATCTTGAACATCAAAACCTATAGTTTCATATCCAGCCTTTGCTTTTTCAACTGCTAAAGGTAATCCAACATATCCTAATCCTACTACACCAACTTTTGCAGTTTTATTATTAATTTTTTCTAATAATTGTTCTTTTAAAACTGACATAATTCTTCCTCCTCTTTTAGTTTAGAGTTAAGAAATTACAATTAAATTTAATTTTTAAAACATCCTCTTAATTTTGTCTCTTCACTCTTAACTTTACACTCTTACTTATTCACACTTACTTTATCTTGCTTATTATATAATCAACTTGTTCTTTAGTTAACTCTGGGTATACAGGAATTGCAAAAGTTCTATGTGATAAGTATTCTGCAACTGGCATATCCCCTTCTTTATATCCTAAATCTTTATAAACTTTTTGAAGATGTAATGGCACTGGATAATAAACTCCTGTTGCTATTCCAGCTTCTTTTAGTTTTGATATAATTTCTTCTCTATTTTCAGATTGTAATATATACATGTGATAAACATGCTCATTATAATCTTTTGCAACTGGAGTTACTAAATCATTATTTTGTAAAGCTTCATTATAAATGCTTACTATTTCTCTTCTTTTAGCATTCCAATTATCTATTTCATTTATTTTAACATTTAAAATTGATGCTTGAATTGCATCTAATCTTGTATTATATCCAATTAAATAGTTATAGTATTTAAGCGGGTTATAAACTGTATCATTAGCACCTTCTGCTGTTTGAACTTCTTCTTCTATATTATTTAGTAGGTTATAAGCCTTTTGACCATTTTCCCCACTTCCATGAGTTCTAAGTGCTCTTGCAATAGTTGCAATTTCATCATTATCTGTAACTATCATTCCACCATCACCAGCACAACCTAAGTTCTTTGTTGGGAAAAATGAAAAACAAGCTACATCTCCTAATGATCCTATATTTCTGCCCTTATATTTTCCACCTATAGCTTGGCAAGCATCTTCTACAACTTTTAAATTATGCTTTTTAGCTATTTCGTTTATTTCATCCATATCAGCACTTTGACCAAATATGTGAACTGGCATTATAGCCTTTGTATTTGAGTTTATTTTTTCTTCTATTTTTGTTACATCTATATTAAATGTTTCTTTTTCTACATCTACAAACACTGGAGTTGCTCCTACTGCTGATATTGCTTCAGCTGTTGCAAAGAAAGTAAATGGAGTAGTTATAACTTCATCACCTTTTCCTATTCCCATTGCTTTTAAAGCAAGTACTAGGGCATCAGTTCCATTCCCTACTGATATTGCATGCTTAACTCCTATATAGTTTACAAATTTTTTCTCAAAGTCTAAAACTGTTTTTCCCATTATGTAATTAGCTGAAGATAATATTCCTAAAGTTGCTTCATTTAACTCTTTAGATAATGACTCATATTGAGCTTTTAAATCTATTAAAGGTATATTCATAGTTATACTCTCCTTTATAAGTTTATACAAAAAAACTAACAATAATATTTTACCACATTTATTGTGTTATACAATGTTTTTGTACAAATTCTTAGACTAATTAATATATAAATGATAAAATATTAACTATAAAATTACAATTTAATATAGGGAGTTGAATTAGTTGAAAAAATATTTACTTAATGTCTATGATTTTTTTTCAAATAGCTTTTATTTAAAATTATTATATTTATTGGTTAGTTTATCTTATGTAACCATAATTTTTGATTTTCCTTTCTTTAAAATTTTAAATAAGATTTGTCTTCTTTGGGTTGCATTCTTATTTATAATTAACTTTGTAGGTATTATACGAAGAAAAAGAAAAATTTATATCTTTAATATATTCTTATATTTATTTTTGGCTGTAACTTTATTTTTTACTATTTATAAGTATCCTACTGATTTAAATTATAAAACCTGGCTTATGAACGTATTAATATTTACAGTTATTTTCTCTATAGATAATTATAAAGATAAAGAAACTATAAAAAATGAAATTAATATATACTCATTTTTTTATATTGCTTTTTCTTTTATTGCCTCTTTATCTTCTTTAGTTTTAATATTTTTAAATAAGAATATTGTAATTAATATAATTAATTCTGATGGAGTTGAAGAAACACTTTATTTTATCGGGATATTTAAAAATGAAAATTCTCTTGGTGTAGCTGCTGCTATTTCAATAGTACTAGGTATTTATTTACTTTCAAAATCTAAATTAAAGAAAGTTAATATATTTTTAATTATTAATACAATACTTCAAGGAGTAACTTTAGTTTTATCTTCTGGCAGAAGTGGATATCTTATTATACTTTCTCTTATATTTATCTTTGCTTTTGTTTATATAGAAAATAATTTTATAAGAACTTTAATGGTTGTTCTTCCTATAGTTTTTATATACTTTATTTTCAAGTTAGATGATAAAACTTTACATTATATTTTTACTGGTAGAGAGTATATATGGATTGCCGCTATTCGTATAATAAAATTTTCATTTTTTAGTGGTATTGGTACTTCTAATACAATCCCTACTTTAATTCAAAATCAACCAGCTGAATTAATAGGTGTAACTAAAGGTGGAATCCATAATATTTATATGGAAATAACTACAACTAACGGATTTATAGCTACATTTATGTTAATACTTTTTATATCTACCCTTATACTTTTTGCTACTTCTAAAATTCAAAAAATGAATAGTAAGGATAAGATAACCAATTGCATTTTATTAGGGCTATTATTAGGAATACCTGTTGTAAATCTTATGGAAAGTAACTTAGTTTATATAATTAGCTTCATTTCATTAATATATTGGTTCTATGCTGGTAATTTTATTGCACTATTATATAAAGAGGAAAATTAAAATATATTTAATAAAAAAATAAGTGGGACTTATAAAACAGTCCCACTTATTTTTTATTGTTTATTATTAATTTCTTTAACAGCCTTAATTAATTCTTCAGCAACATATTCTACATCTTGTAAAGCTAAAGTACTATAAACTGGAAGTGATATTTCATTTGCATATTGAGCATATGCATTTGGATAATCTTCTATTTTATAACCTAAATTTTTATATAATGTAAACATTGGTAGTGGCTTAAAGTGAACATTAGTTGATATTCCCTTTTCAGCTAATTTTTGAATAAGTAAATTTCTTTTGTCTTCATCAAAACCTTTAATCCTTAATGGATATATATGATATGAACTTTCTGTTCCTTCACCATATTCAGTAACTGGTATTATAGAAAAATCTTCCTTTTCTAATATTCTTGTATAAGTATCAAAGATTTCTTTTCTGTATTTAAGCATATCTTCATATCTTGTTAATTGTACTCTACCAATAGCAGCATTTATATCTGTCATATTACATTTGAATCCATCTGTAATTATATCGTACTCCCAAGCCCCTGCTTTCATTTTAGATAAAGCATCTTTTGATTGTCCATGTAATGAAGTAAACTTAAAGTCTTGGAATAAATTTTCTCTTCCTTTAAAGTTATTATCATTATATGTTATAGCGCCACCTTCAGCAGTTGTAAAGTTTTTTACTGCATGGAATGAAAATGTATGAAAATCACATTGAGCTCCAACTCTTTCACCTTTATACTTTGCTCCAAAAGCATGAGCTGAGTCTACTATTATAATTATATCTTCTCTATTTTTTTCTTTTAAAACATTTTTAATTCTATCATAATCACAAGGAACTCCTGCAAAATCTACAGGCATAATTACCTTTGTTTTTTCTGTTATTAAATCACCTATTTTATCATAATCTATGAAAAATGAATCTTTTGCTACATCACAAAATATAGGCTTAATTCCTCTATGTACTGCTACACTAGCAGTTGCAGTATATGTGTAAGGAGTTGTTATTATTTCATCTCCCTCTTTTATATCAAAAACTTTTAATATAAGTTCCATAGCTGCTGTTGCACTGTTTAATGCTATTGCTTTATTAGCCTCACAATAACTTGCAAGTTCTTCTTCAAACTTAGCTAAAGTTGGTCCTGATGTAATCCATCCTGACTTTAAGACCTCTACTACAGCATTTATTTCCGCTTCAGTTATATCTGGAGGAGAAAATGGAATTTTTCTTTGTTCTACCATTTTTTTCAATCCTTTCACAGTTCTTATAAATATATATCAATTATATATTTATAGCCTATAAACTTCAAGTACATATATTGTAAATTGTATATATCTATTCCCACTTTATTTCATATGATTGCTTCCCTTCTTTTGTTTCAATTAAACTCCCTCTAAACTTCTTGTATTTCTTTCCATCTATTAATACACTTGATATTTCTCCTAGTCCTATTGATTTTAAGTTTATTATTCCCTTTCCTGTAACTTCATTTAATTTTAATATTTTATTATTTTAATTCATATTTACCAAGCTAATATCCCAAATTGGAATATCACTTGCTAATCCTAATACATTAGGTTGATTTCCAGATTCCCAGTTAATATTTACATCTCCAACTGTCTGAATAATCAAAGTTCCTGGTTCATCCTCTAAAATATTCCAAGCTTCTATTGAATCTAAGTATGTTAGATTAGGAAAAGAGTCCTCAACTTCCATTGAATCCAAATATGTTAAATCATTATTGAATGAATAACAGCCTCCTATTCCTATAAGCATACTTATTATTAATAAAGTTATTATTATTTTTTTATTACTTCTCTTTTTCATAGCACCCTCCAATTTGTTAATTTATTACTATATTATATTTGATAGGCACTATATATTTATTTTGCTATCATTTTTGTTTTAAAAAAGTACTTATTTTAGTTTTCCTTATTCTATAGCAAACTTTAATTAGGTGCTCAAAACCCAAGAGTTGAGATTATAAAAAAAGAAGGTTTAAAAAACCTCTGTTTTTTAAACCTTCTTTTTTATTTAATCTAAAGTATTTTATTAAAATTTAAATAAAAATACTATCTTGTTCTACTTAACAATTCTCTAAGATTTTGAATAGATGCTTTTGATACTTTTCCACCAACTTGTATTATTTTGTTTGTAGTCTTATTAGCAAAAATACTCTTTTGAGTTGGTGTTAATCCATCTTCACAAATTACTACTGGTGAATTATTAATTACTGAAACTGGTCCTGCTGATAAAGCATCTGCAAGTTCTAGCCCTTCTGTAATATATACATTTTCTGTTATACTTCCATAGAACTTATCAATTATTATAGCATTTGTTTCATATCTTGTTAATCCACCTAATCTGTTTCCTGAAATATCTTGTCTAGTTAATGCATTAATGCTATTTAAAACATTATTAGAAACAGCTGTTGTTCCTCCAATTACGTAAGCATTATTTAAACTAGCATCTCTCATCCAGTTATAAGCTTCTGTTGGAATATTATTACTTTCTACAAGTATTATTGGCATTTTATCTCTTCCTGATACTGGTGCAATTGAAAGTGCATCTGGTTCTCCATAGCCATTAGCAATTACTACATTTTGTATATCATAAAGATTTTGATCTATATATCTAGCTACTTGAATAGCTGTTTCATATCTAGTTGCGCCACCTAATCTTGTAATTCTTGATATTCCTAAGTTATTAAGTTGTGCTTCTACATTTTTATCTACTACTGAAGTTCCTCCAATAATAATAACATTTTTAGCTCCAAGTCTCTTTATTTCATTTTGAGTTTCACTAGGAATTGAACTTTTTTCAACTAGTAATAATGGAGATTTATAATGTGAAGCTATTGGTGTAGCTGCTAAACCGTCTGGTATTGCATAACCATTAGATATTACTATAGTTTCTGCTGACGTAAAACTACTTTTACTTAATTCAACAGCTGTTGAATATCTATTAAGCCCATACTTAATTTCTAAAGGTGGTGTAAATACATTTACTAATGAAATATTACTTGCTTCTATATAAGCTCTATCACTCCAATTATAATTACCGTGATATTTACCTTCTAATGTTGATGTATTTCTTTCTGGATAAATTTCATAACAAGTTTTTCCATTAAAAACCACTTGTTGAAGGTCTGAAATTATAACTGATGTATCTACAGTTGTATTATAAAGTAAAGTTCCATTTTTATTAATAACTTGATTATTAGCTCTAACTACTCCTATTTGCTTTGAGTTAGTATCTCTTAAGCTAGAGCTTCCAGCAGATAATGTCTTATCAATCTCATAAGCAAAGCTTGCTGCTTTTTCTCCCCAGAATGGATCTGAAGCATATTTAACATTGGCACCTCTGTATTTATTTCCTACAAATCCTCCATAATATCTCCAATCAGCTGGATCTGCATAACCTCTTGAAATCCAGTTCTTTGCAAAATCAATAACTGAATCTCTTGGTGTTGCAAAGCTATCTGCTGATAATCCTGGCGATGCATCAACAGCATTTAATCCAAATAAATTATTTTTATCTTTAGCTATTTCTGAATTTCCATATCCTGATTCATTTATAGCAACAGCTAATGCTAATAAAGCATTTACTCCATATTGAGTTTCTGCATCTTTAAAAGCTTGTCCTAAATCTTTTAATTTAGAGCTAGTTCCTTTTATTCTAGGATGGTTATTTATAAAATTATTTAAATCTGCAGCTGTATAAATTGTTTGGCTTCTAAATGGTAAGTATTGATAATAAACATAATAAGGATTACCATTATTTACAGAATTAGTTCTAACTCCTGCTTTATAATCGCTTATTAATGTATTTAATCCATTTACTATGCCATTTTGATTTGTATGGTCATAACTATAGAAATACTGTCCATCATAACTTAAGTATCTAACACCTTCCCTTAATATACTAGGTGCTTTTCCTAAAATCTTTTCAAATCCTGTTGTTCCTGTTAAATCGTAGCTGATAAAATGAATTAATTCTCCATTTCTAACAGTATAGTAACTTGGATTTGAAGCTTGATTAAGTGGAACTACTATCATGTCATAATTTCCAGATGCTCTATTGTTGTTTATCCATCCTTCATATCCATTAACCATTATTTTAGTTGCATTACCATAAACATCTAAAATCGGAACATCATCAATGTATCCTTGATTAACAACAATAAGTGGACTTGAAAGACTTGCGTTTGGATAAACATTAACATTTCCAACCACATTTGAGTTGTTTACATGTCTTAATATTCTAGCCATTTCATTTGTAGAATAAACAACTTGTCCACGTGCATTTATTACTGCTGGTAGTTGACTTTCATCTAAGCTATTTTCTGAAATACTATTTGCTGCATTTACAGCTGAATCAATATCATCAAAGGATTCTAAATATTCAAAGCTTCCATCAGAATTTGCAATTGTTAATTCATATTCACTATCTGTCATAGGAACAAGAACTTCTAAATTGTTCATTGCTTCTTGCTTTAATCTAAACTCTTCTTTATCCTCCTCACCTTCTTCTAATGAGAACATTGCAGTAGCAATTCTAGCATTAACATTTATTGCTTTTTTCTTTTCATACGTCTTTCCTTTAATAGTTTCTGTTGATTCATTTTCTATATTGTTATTTACTTGATTAATTTCAGTAACCTCATTTTCATTTTGATTTTCAGGAGTTACTGATTCTTCATTAGTGTCTTTAATTTCTTCTATTGAATTATTATTATCACTTATTTCTTCAATAGCTTCTTCTTGAGTTGTTGTGTTGTCACTTTCAATTACTGTAGTAATTTCATTAGTAGCTTCTTCATTTACTGTAGTACTTTCTATTGCTGTTGTACTTTCATTAGTAACTGCCTTAACATTTAGGTTTGGCATCATAAGAGCAACTATAAGAAATTGTGCTAATATTTTTCTAATTTTTTTAAGTTTCAATCTTTCTCCCTCCTTCCATTATATAGATTACCAATTCAAAAGAAGTATTTCAACTAATTTCCTATAATTTTGTCAATTTTTATTTTAATTCAGTTGAAAATAACTTACTTTTTTTATAATATTTAGTAGAGGTGATTATTTTGTCAAATAAAAGAATAATTTCAGCAGATATAATTCGAATTTTATCTACATTTCTTGTAGTAATTCATGATTTATTTATAAAATATTTAATACGTCATAATATATTAAACGCTAATTTAAGTAATCCAGCTATAATGATACCATTAATAGTTTTAGGAATCTTTATTTTCTCTGTACTATTATCATATATTATAAAAAAGATTCCTATAATTAATAAATACATAATATAAAATGTAGAATTAAGAATGTAAAATGTAAAATTCTAGATGTAATTTGTTCCAAATTACTAAAAAAATTAAAACTCCCTTTCGGGAGTTTTCTCATTTATTATCCATTATGCATTACGCATTATCTATTATTCTTACTCGTCGCTTTTTCCTACACCTGAAAGTACTAGACCTTTATTGTGTTCTAATGCCCAGTTAATACCCCAGTCATTTTGGAATATAAGGATGTTTCTATCTTTGAAGTCCTTAACTTTCTTAGCATCTGAAGTTAAGTTTAATTTATCCATATCTATATCTTTGTTTTCTATCCATCTTACGTATCTAAATGGAAGTCTATCCATCTTTATATCTACGTTGTATTCATTTTTTAATCTGTATTCTAGAACTTCAAATTGAAGTACACCAACAACTCCAACTATTATTTCTTCCATCCCAACAAAGGATTCTCTAAACACTTGGATTGCTCCTTCTTGTGCTATTTGAGTAACTCCTTTTACGAATTGCTTTCTCTTCATAGAATCTACTGGTCTAACTCTTGCAAAATGTTCTGGCGCGAAGGTTGGAATTCCTTCAAACTTGAATTTCTTTGAAGGTGCACATAATGTATCTCCTATTGAGAATATACCTGGATCGAATACCCCAATTATATCTCCTGCATATGCTTCTTCTACAATTTCTCTATCTTGAGCCATAAATTGTTGTGGTTGAGAAAGCTTAATTTTCTTGCCACCTTGCATATGATAAACATCTTCGCCTTTTTCAAACTTTCCTGAACAAATTCTCATAAAGGCAATTCTATCTCTATGTGCCTTATTCATATTTGCTTGTATTTTAAATACAAAGGCTGAGAAGTTATCATCAAATGGATCTATTTCTCCTATACTTGAGTTTCTAGGAAGTGGTGATGAAGTCATTTCTAAGAAGTGCTCTAAGAATGGCTCAACACCAAAGTTAGTTAAGGCTGATCCAAAGAATACTGGTGTTAATTCTCCTTTTCTTACCTTTTCTAAATCTAGCTCATCTCCAGCTATATCTAAAAGTTCTATATCTTCCATTAGTTTATCGTGAAGCGGTTCTCCTAATATTTCTCTGAATTTAGGGTCATCTACTGAACCTTCAATAGCCTCTACAGCAGTTTGACCGTGATTTCCTGCTGAGAAAGCAATTATTCTATTGTTGTCCCTTTCATAAACTCCTTTAAATTCCTTACCAGAACCTATTGGCCAGTTCATTGGGTAAGTTTTTATTCCAAGTTCATTTTCGATTTCTTCTAATAATTCAAATGGGTCTTTAGCTTCTCTATCTAACTTGTTTATAAATGTGAATATAGGCATTTCTCTAAGGGATGCAACATGGAATAACTTTCTTGTTTGATCCTCTATACCTTTTGCTCCATCTACTACCATAACTGCGCTATCTGCAGCCATAAGTGTTCTATATGTATCTTCTGAGAAGTCTTGGTGACCTGGTGTATCTAATATATTTATACAGTGTCCACTGTAATTAAATTGCATTACTGATGAAGTAACTGAAATCCCTCTTTGCTTTTCTATTTCCATCCAGTCTGATACTGCATGAGCTGAAGCCTTTCTAGCTTTAACAGATCCTGCAAGTCTTATAGCTCCTCCATATAATAAGAACTTTTCTGTTAATGTAGTTTTACCTGCATCTGGGTGAGATATAATAGCAAAGGTTCTTCTTTTTTCTATTTCATTTATATAATCTGCCAAGGGCTTTTCCTCCTTAAATATAAATTAAGTTTTATCTCTATTTCTCTAGTTATTCATTATACCCTAAAGTGTGTAATTTTAAAATGAAAATTTATATTTTAAAGTAATTAAAGTATATAGAACTCTGTTTTAAAATATTGTTTTTTTAAATTATAAAAATACTCCTATTAATTTTATCTATGACTTAAGAATCTTCTAAATCACTATAAAACTAATAGGAGTCCTTCATTCATTATTAAGTTATTATATTTATATTATAAATTATCCATTATTAATGTTATTTACTACTTTTCTTTTTATAAATATTATTAATCCTATATTGGCTATAGCTGTTAAGAAGAAGATCATACTTAATGACATCCCACTTTCTAGAATTTGTCCATATAGTAATTGTCCTGGTGCAACACTTACAGTTGCAACTGCTACTGAAAAGGCTGATACCTTTCCTAATATGTTTTCTGGTATTTCTTTTTGTATAAAGGTTAGTGTTAATACATTAGTTATTGCAATAGTTAGCATTATGCCTAATCCCCCTATAGCAAAAAGTCCTGCTAGCGAAAGTCTATTAATATTTATTAGCGGCAGTAATATCATTAATATAACTCCCATTAGCATTGGAATATATGTATATTGTATTTTTTTCATTGAGAACATCTTTGGTTTTACACTTATTAAGAATCCTCCAATTATCATTCCTAAAACACAAACTGCTTCTACTATACCGTATATTTCTGATGATAGTTCTAAATATATATTAATAAAGTATGGTGCTACTATTGATAATATTGGCACTAGGAAAATATTACATAGTGCATAGGAGATTATTATTGAAAGTATAACCTTCTTTTCTTTTAATAAATATTTAAAGGTCTTATACATATCTACAAAGGAATCTTTTATGAATTTAATTGAAAATACTTTTTCTTTAGTTTCATTGATAACATTTTTGTTACTATGTGTATTATCATTACTATCTATATTTTTATTAATATCTACATTTTCATTAACTTCTTCTCTTTTCACATCTGGTATATCTAAGAATAATTCCATTATAGCAGCAAAGAAGAAGCTTATAGCATTTACTATTACTATTGCTTTTATTCCAAATATTCCATAAACAATTCCTGCTATTATTGGACCTGCAAAGTTAACTATAGATCCAACTTGATTTATTATTCCATTTGCACTTGTTAGTTTTTCTTCTTCTACCACCTGTGGAATTGAAGCTGTAACTGCTGGACCATATAATGTATAGCATATTGATAGAATAAACATTACTATTCCTACAATAAATTTATTATCTCTTCCACTAATTAATATAAAGGCATATGCTCCTATTATTATTGAACAAAAGAAATCTAAGTAAACCATTATCTTTTTTCTATTTACTTTATCTGAAAGCATTCCTGCTATTGGTGCAAATAAAACATAGGGTATTGTTGATATTGCTAATATATTTGCAAATACAGCTGTACTTCCTGTAAATTCTAATAAATATAGTGACATACTAAATCTTTGAATTGCATTTCCAAATAAAGATATAATTTGACCTATTACTATTATTATAAAGTTTTTATTTCTCATTTTTACCTACCTTTAAAATCTTATCTTAAAAGCTCATAATCCATACAAATTGGATATTTACCATCTTCACTTAATTGAAGCCTAGCATCTATTCCATAAATTTCTTTTAGATTTTCTTTATTTATAACATCTATAGGTCTTCCTTCACATATAAGCTTTCCTTTTTTAAGACCTATTATGTTATCTGCAAATCTACATGCATTATTAAGCTCATGTAAAACTATTACTACTGTTATTTTCTTTTCTCTATTTAATCTTTGTAAAACTTCTAAAACTTCAAGCTGATAAGACATATCTAAGTAAGTTGTTGGCTCATCTAGCATTATTATTTCTGTTTCTTGTGCTAAAGTCATAGCAATCCAAGCTCTTTGTCTTTGTCCCCCTGACAAATTTTCCACTTCTCTATCTGCAAATTCTGAAAGACCAGTTTCTTTTATTGCCCAGTCAATAACTTCTTTATCATGATTATTAAGTCCACCTATCATTTTTTGATGAGGAAATCTTCCAAAGGCTACAAGTTCTCTTACTGTAAGACCACTTGGACATACTGGCCCCTGTGGTAAAAATGCAACATCCTTTGCTATATCTTTTTCTTTTACCCTTTTTATATTTTTATCATTTATAAATATATCTCCATTTTTAGGCTTATTAATTCTAGCTATAGTCTTTAATAAAGTTGATTTTCCACAACCATTTGCTCCAATTATTATACTTATTTTTCCCTTTGGTATTGATAAGTTCATATCTTCAATTATGGTATTGCTTTCGTAGGCAACACTTAAATTTTTTACACTAATAGCTTCCATAATTACTTCTCCTTCATCATTAAATAAATAAAATAAGGTACTCCAAATATTGATACTGTTATTCCAACTGGAATTTCAATTGGAGAGAATAAATTCTTTGAAACTGCATCTGCAAGAAGAACTATAATCACACTTATTATTGCTGATATTACAACAAAGTGTTTATGATAAGGTCCAACTAATTTTCTTGCAATATGTGGAGATATAAGACCTAAAAATCCTATATTTCCTGCAAATGCTGTAGCTGTTCCTGCTAATATAACTGCAAAGCTTAAAAACTTTTTTCTTTCTCTCTCTAAATTTAAACCTAATGATATTGCAAGTTCATCTGAAAGGTTTAAAACATCTAATTTTTTATGATTTAATAAAACTAATCCAAACATTACTGCTACTATTGGAATTATTACTTTTGCATAACTCCAGCCAGATCCCCAAAGGCTTCCTGATGTCCAAACTAAAACTCTATTGTAATCACCAACACCACCTCTAAAGGTGAAGAAGGTTATAAATGCATTAAGTCCTGCATTTAATCCAATCCCTATTAATAAAAGTCTCTTTGGTCTTATACCTTTTCTGCTTGATAGCATATATATTATAAATGAAGAAACTCCTGCTCCCAATATTGCCATAAAAGGTAATACAAAGATAGAAAGAGATCCAAGCTCACTATAATATGTTCCTGTTTGATAAGTTATAAATAATACTGCTGCTACTGCTGCTCCAGCATTTATACCTATAATTCCTGTATCTGCTAAGTCATTTTTAGTTATTGTTTGTAAAATTGCTCCTGCTGTAGATAATGCAATTGCTACAAAGGCTCCAACTAAAAGTCTTGGTAGTCTAATACTTAATATTGCTGTATTTTGAAGTTTGCTTCCCTTTCCAAGAAGGGTTTTTATTACATCTCCTACTGAAACTTTATATGTACCCCAGCATAATGTAACTGCAAAGGAGATAAGTAATAATGCTATTAAAATAATTAATGCTATTTTAAATTTCTTTTTCTTCATTATCCCCTCTCCTTTCTAGCTACTGATATAAAGAATGGTATTCCAATAAGAGCTGTAAATACTCCAATTGGTGTTTCATATGGATCAAATAACATTCTTGCTGCTATATCTGCATATGTTAAAAGAACTGCACCAAGTAAAAATGAACATGGTATGTTTTTTCTATAATCTTCCCCTAATAATTTTCTAACTATTTGTGGAACTATAAGTCCAACAAAGGCTATATTTTTTCCAACTGCTACTGCTGCTGCACACATTGGTATCATAACCATAAGAGTTGTAAATCTTATTTTTTCTGGATTTTCTCCAAGTCCAATTGCAACATCATCTCCAAGATTTAATATATTTATCTTTGGTGATAATAAAATTGCTATTATAAGTCCTATTATTCCTACAATAAAAACTAATTTAAAATCTGCCCAAGTTGCATTTCTAAAACCACCTGATACCCAAAAACCTATCATTTGAGATTGGTTTGATAAAAGTCCTATTATTGTAGTTAATGAAATAAAAAATGTACTCATAGCTGTTCCTGCTAAAAGTATTTTTGCAATGGAATTATTATTTGCTTTTTTTGATATAAATCCTAATACTATAATTCCTGTTATAAGTGCTCCTATAAATGAAGCTATCATTACGTTTCTTGTGTTTATTGCTATTCCCGCTGCATAAAAAATTGCTATAACTAGTGTTGCACCTTGGCTTACACCTAATATTGATGGTTCTGCTATAGGGTTTCTTGTAACCCCTTGAATCATTGCGCCTGTTACTCCTAAAATACCTCCTGTTAGTAAAACAGATAAAGCTCTTGGGATACGAACATCTCTAACTAACATAAGCTCTAAAGTTTCACTATAATTAAAGATGCTATCATAAATCTCTGAAAAACCAATATGAACTGATCCTAGCCTTATAGCTAGAACCAGTCCTCCTATTAAAAGTAACAAACTACAAATTGTAAATATTATTGTATGTTTTTTACTTTGTTTCATTTAACATGTCACCTATTTCATCTACTAATAATTCTCTACCAATTGAGCTATATCCTTGGTTAAAGTAAGGAGATGCTTCTAACACTACAACTTTTCCTTCTTTAACTGCCGGTAGGCTGTTCCAAATTGCATTACCTTCAAGTTGTGCTAAATCTTCTTGTGTTGCAATTAAGAAAATATAATCTGATTTAATTGCTGCTAAACCTTCATAAGTTACAACTGGAAGACTAATATCACTTTGTTCTGGCATTCCTTCTGGTTTTGCAAGTCCCATATCTTCATATAATACGCTACCAAATCCAGCACCGTCAAAGATAAAGAATTGACCACCACTTGCTAAGAATGAAAGATATGTAGTATCTTCGCCATATTCTGCCTTAATCTTATCTCCAGCTTCTTTTGCCTTTGTTTCATAATCTGCTAACCATTTATTTGCTTCATCTTCTTTATTAAATACTTTTGCAAAAGCCTTAACATCTTCTTTCCAATCTAAAGCTTCTAATTGAATCATAACTGTTGGAGCTATTTCACTTAATTGATCATACATTTTTTCTTGAACTGTTGATATAACTATTAAATCTGGATTTAAGTTCATAACTGCTTCTACATCCATAGTATCTTGCATGCTATATCCTAAGATTTCTGCTCCACTTAATGTATCTTCTAAATATGCTGGAAACTTAGTGTAATCATAAGCATCACTATTTGCTGTTCCAACAACTTTATATCCTAAAATTGATAAAATATCACTATTACCACTTAAATCAACTATTCTTTGAGGATCTTTTGGTATCTCAACCTCTCCTCTTACATCTGTAACTACTACTTTCTCTTCTGATGTTTTATCTTCTTTTGTAGCTCCATTTCCACATCCAACAAGCATTATTGCTGTCATACATGAAACTACTAATGTTTTTAATAAATTTCTTTTCATAGTATACCTCCATCAATGTAGCTAATTTTTATGCTACTCATTCATCTGTTTTTGATTGTATATGAGATTCATTCTCATTACAATACTTGCACCCAATTTAATAATTTTATCACCTTTTATAATAATTTATGCTATAATAAAAAAGTGTTAAAGTATCATATCCAGGTTCCGTCGCATACGCTCCAAGTCACCTTGCTATGATATTTTAACACTTACAAACTGGAGGTTGGAAATTATAATGAATTCACTTCTTAAATTATTAATTTTACTATTCTAATAAAATTATATATAACTTATATATAGATATAATTTCCTAAATAATAAAAAAATGAGATAAATATTATATTCCTTGTTCCGTCGCAAGCTCCAAGTCACCGTCATACAATGTTTATCTCCTTCTAAACTAAAGGTAATAATTCCTCATTATTCGGAATTATGAAATTTTAGCTCCAAAAAACTCTGCTATGATATTTTAACACTTAAAAGCTGAAGGATTGAAATTATAAAAATAGTATACCCGGGCTGGGAATGAAAAATGTAGAATTAAGAATGTAAAATTATTGTTTTTTAAAGTGATTTAAATTATCCTAATGACTAAGTAAAATAAATTTTAAAATAGTAGCCTACTTAAATATACAAAAACTTTTAATTTAAAAATCTATAAGGATTTTTTTCCGAAATTATGCATTATCAATTATAAATTATTTTTATAAGTGAGGTACAGCTATGATTTGTAAAACGACTAAAGAATTTCAAAATACAGTTTTAGATAAAATGACTTTTTCTGAATATCCAATGGAAAACTGCACTATTTATAAAAATGAAGATAGACCTGAGCTTGGTTACTTTATTAAGTATAGCAGGGAAGGATATTATGATTTTGGAATTGGTGATTACACTATTCCTTATGATTTTTCTATCTCTTTTGATCATAAAGAAGAATTAGTACGCTTTGGAACTGTTTATACTGGTGAAACTAAATTTAAAATTGAAAATAATCCCGTGTCTTCTTTTAGTCCCTCTTCATTTTTTATCTCTGAAAAAGGACTTAAAGGAACTCAATCTTGGAAGAATGGGCAGCATCTTCATGGAGCTGAAGTAACTATTTATAAGAAATACTTTGATGAGATAATAAATCCAAACTTCCCTAATGCAATAGGTTTTGATAGCTTTATTACTAATTATACTTATAACTATCTTCCTCTTGATATAGCTTCTATTATTCAAAGCTTAAGAAGTTTATCTCAAAACGATATGCTAACTCCAATATACTTAGAAAGTAAAATCTTAGAATGTATAGCTCTTATTTCAAAGGAAATACAATCTTCCCCTGAAAATGCTTTTACCAATCAATTAAATTATGGAACTATAAAAATAGGAAAAGATAGATATGTTAATTTAACTGCTTCAGATGTTAAAGCTCTACAAAAAGCTTATGAAATCTTAACAATGGAAGCCTTAAATCCTCCTACTATTAAAAGCTTAAGTAAAATGGTATTTTTAAATGAACAAAAATTAAAAGCTGGATTTTCAGCTAAATACCATATGTCTATTAGCCAATATACAACATCAATTAGAATGGCAATGGCTGAGAATTTACTATCTACTACAGACTTAAGCATTGATGAAATATCTAAAATGGTAGGCTATAACTATAGTGGGAACTTTGTAAAGATGTTTAAAAAAATTCATGGAAAAACACCACTTGCATTCAGAAGAATGAAAGGATAAGATTCTAAATGTAAATGTATAATCCAGAATTAATGATGTTTTGCACAGCAAAACTTAATTTGCATTTGTGCAAAGCACCTTTTGTTGAAAAATCCAAAGGATTTTTTTCCTTAATTATGTATTATGCATTATCAATTATCTATTATAATTAGTTGCACTTAATCTTACTTTTTCTTCTGTTATTTGTAAAAAGATTTCTAATAGTTCCATTTTCTCTATAGAATACATCAATATATCATTTTCTATTTTATCCCTCTTATAGTAATCATGCGTATATCTATTTCTTAATATAACAACAGAAACTAAAAACTTAGCCAAATTATCATCTATAAAATCATATAAATTGGCTCTTTTTATTAGTTCAATACCTGAACACCCATCCGTATAGTTCCCTGTTATCACCAAGTAAGTTTCAGACATATCAATTATATATTCAGAAAAATCCTGAAAATATCCTATAATAGCTCTTTTTAAATAAATAGAGTTTGATAGCTTATACTCTTTTATTGCTCCTTGCATCAGTTTTAATGTATCTTTTGCACTAATAAACTTTAAATTTAAGCTTTCTTTTTTATATTTATAATAAGCTGCCACCATTAATATCCTCCAACATTTTATTATCCTTTTTAATTTTATCCTCTAACCATTTATTATTTCTTAAATATTTATTTACATACAATCTAAAATCAATTTCTTTAAGCTCATCAACAATTAATTTATCTTCACATTCTAAATACTGTCTTGCAAATATACTATCAAATTCTTTCATATTTATAAATGTTAAATGTATCTTAGAATATTTAAAGTATTCTCTTAAAATTGGAATAAGTTCCTCTTCCAACTCTATCTCCTCTATAATATCCTCTCTTTTCTCCATTATAACCAAAATATCTATATCACTATATCCTTCTCTCCAATACTGTGTTCCATAACTTCCAAATATAGCTAAAGAAATCAAGTTATTCATTTTATTAATTTTTAAATTTTTAAGCTTCATAATTATCTCACCCTGTTTACTTTTAATATATTAACTTATCATAATAATTACCTTACTATGATTATATTATACTATAATTCTATATACTATTCTGTTTTAAAATATTGTTGCTAAAAAAAGATAAACATTATATTCCTTGCTCCGTCGCATCCCCTCCAAGTCAACCTCATACAATGTTTATCTCTTTGCAAACTGAAGGTTGGAAATCATAAAAAATCCACTTCTTAAACTATAAATTTTACTACTGTCATCAAATTCCCTAAATATTTTACTTTATAATAATTTCATAAAAAACAAAAAAAACTGTTTTCTAATTGCTCCAATTAAATACTTCACCAACAATTTTCTAAAACACACCTATATAGACTCACCAACAACCTTCTAAAACACCCCCATATCACTTTTAAACTATATAACTCATATATTTATATTTAATTAATATATGAGTATGTATATAATATTATATGAAAGTATTACTTTATATAATTTAATGGGGGTGATTTTTTGCTTACTAAAACTGAATACAATTTAGATTCAGAAATTGTAAAAGAAATTTGTCAAATATCAAGTAAGTATAAAAATATTAATAAAGTTGTTTTATTTGGATCTAGAGCTAGAAAGGATAATTCACCCAAAAGTGATATAGATTTAGCAATATATACTGAAAGTAATTCAGATAATTTATTAGATTTTATTTATGATATAGAAAATAATACTACTACATTATTAGAATTTGATTTTTCTAATATGTCAGAAATACATGATGATTTCTTTATAGAACAAATTGAAAGTGAGGGAATCACCTTATATGAGAAATATTGAATTTAAATATATTAATTTAAAGAAAGCTTATATCAAACTTAAAGAAGTTAGTGATATATACGATGGACAAAATGATATTATTAGAGATTCTTTAATACAAAGATTTGAATTTACTTATGAATTAACACATAAAACCTTAAGAGAATTTATGAAGTATTTAGGAGTTACTTTAGAAAACTCCTTTCCTAGAACAATATTTAAAAAGGCATATGTTAATAATTTGATTTCAGACGATAAAACTTGGATTAATTTATTAGAAGATAGAAACTCAACTTTTCATATCTATAGTGAAGATATGCCAAAAGAAATTGCTGATAGAATTATTAGCAACTATGTTAGTGCTATTGGAGAACTTATAGATAACCTAGAAAAACTTCTATAAAGAAGAGATAAACAGTATATTCCTTGTTCCGTCGCATACGCTCCAAGTCACCGTCATATATTGTTTATCTCTTTGCACACTAAAGGTAATAATTCCTCATTCCTCGGAATTAATAATTTTAATTCCATAGATACCATTAAAGTCACCTTGCTATGATATTTTAACACTTACAAACTAAAGGTAGAAATAATATTAAAAAACAAAAAAACTCCCGAAGGAGTTTTTATAATTTCATATCTCAGCTAGCTGAGATATTTCCCTAATTTTACATTCTTAATTTATAATTCTTCATTACTTTCTAGCCATGTCTAAATTAACATCCTTGCCATCTTTTGCATTTGAAAGATTAAGCATTTCTAGTATTTTTTCTGATCTTTCTTTAGTTGAGCCTGTTATAGTTGTGTATCTAACATTTTCAGCTTCTAAGAAACTTAATATAGCATTGTCCACAGCTTGAGCTACTTTTTCATCTTGCCATCTTACACCATCTTTTGTATATCCAAATTCTCTTGGCACAAAGAAGATATGATCATATTTTGGTAAGTCTCTTAATGCTAAAATATATAAATCTTTTAATATTTCTATTTCCTTAGTTGTTCTCTTCTTGTCTCCAAGCATAAATCTACCATATATGTATGGAACAAAAGTAGCATAATCAGTAATTGCATAGTCAAAATCATTTAAGCTTTCTTCTAAATGAAGTTGTCCTAAATATATCCCATATTGTTCTGAGATATTTTCTATCATTCCTTTATCTCTTAAATAATCAGTACTATATTCTGTTGCTACTCCAACATTTAAATCTCTAATCTTCATATCCACATAAAGTTGTTGTATTAATGTAGTTTTTCCACATCTTGGACCACCTAAAATGGCTATTCTCTTTGGCATAGTAAACCCTCCAAAAATTCTATATAAAAGTAAATTATTTTACAAAACAGAGTTCTATTATACCAACTATTCACGATAATTTCAATGTATATTACATGGAATATTCAGGTTTTTAAATTTTCTTAGCTTTTATCTATGACTATTTTTCTAAATTATTTAATAGTTTATCTTATATATTTGCTATTTTTATTAAATTTAAAAAGTTCTCCTATAGTAAATAAATATTAAACCTAATAAACAGGTCTTTTAAATTTATCTACCATAAGAGAACTATACTAAAAAGGGAAAAACTTAATTTTCATAGCTAAGCTATCTTAACTATTTTTTATTTAAACTAAAATTTAAATTTAGATATTATCAAAAATTCCAATAATTCAGCTACTCTGAATTATTTCCTAAATTCTACATTCTTAATTTTTCATTATTCATTTGAAATAAGCCCTTGTGATTGTAAGAACTCTTTTGCTACTGTTTTTACATCTCTTCTATTTATATCTACTTCGTAGTTCATACTTCTCATAGCTTCTTCTGTTAATTTCCCATCTAGCACACCTATAACTTCTCTTAATTCTGGGTGTTTTTCTAGTGTTTCTTCTCTTATAACTGTTACTGCGTCATAAGGTGGAAAGAAGTCTTTATCATCTTCTAATACTGCTAAATTAAACTTATCTATAAGTCCATCTGTTGTAAATGCATCTATTACTTGTGTTTCATTATTTACTAAAGCTGTATATCTTAAACTACCATCTATTGGTTTTACATCTTTAAAAGTCATATTGTATGCTTTTTCTAATCCTACTAATCCATCATCTCTATTTGGAAATTCTATTGTAGGTCCAATTATTAATTCATTTGATACTTTGGCTAAATCTGAAACTGTTTTCAAGTTGTATTTTTCTGCTGTTTCTTGTGTAACTGCCATTGCATAGGTGTTATTAAAGCCTACTGGATTTAATAATTCTAACTTATATTTATCTTTAAAGCTTTCTTTAACTATATTATAAACATCTTCTCTATCTGAGTTTGGCTCTGTTATATCTAGTATGCTTACATAAGCTGTTCCTAAATATTCTACATACATATCTACTGCCCCTGATTTTACTGCATTGAATGTAACTTGGCTACCACCTAAATTAAACTTCTCTTCTATCTTTAAATCTGTATTTGCTTTAAGATACTCTGATAAAATATTACCTAAAAGTAATTGTTCTGTATAATTTTTAGATGCTACTACTACTGTATTATCATCCTTTGGTAAAAATTTTGGAATTATAGAAAAGCCTAATAATACTAAAACTAATACTGCTGCTATACTTGCTACAAGTTTCTTCGTGTTTTTTGACATCTTACTTCTTTTTATTTTCATTGTTCCATCTGCTTTTTTAATTCCATTTGGCATTGTAGCTTCTTCTATTTTCCCTGTTATAAAATCTATTAATAAAGCTAATACAGCAGCAGGTATAGCTCCAAATAAAATTAAGTTATTATCAACAGTTTGAATTCCTGAGAATACTAAATATCCAAGACCACCTGCCCCTACAAAGGCTGCTATTGTCATAAGTCCTACAGCTGTAACAGCTGCCATTCTTACACCTGCCATAATTACCGGCATTGCTAGAGGTATCTTTACTATCCTTAAAGTTTGACTACTTGTCATTCCAAGACCTTTTGCTGCCTCTAATGTATCTGGATTAATATTTGTAACTCCTGTATATGTGTTTTTTATTATAGGTAGCATGGAATATAAAACTACCATTGTTATTGCAGGTCCTGATCCAATCCCTATAAGGGGAATTAAGAATCCTAAAATAGCTAAACTTGGTACTGCTTGGATTAAATTTGCTATTCCTATTACCCAATTAGCTACTTTTTTATTTCTACTAATAAGAATTCCAAGAGGTACTCCTATGATTACAGCTATTAAAACTGCTACTATTGTTAATTGTATATGAGCTAATAATAGTGATACTATTTCTGATTTTTTTACTATTAATTGATCTATAAACATCTTTAAACTTTCTATAAAATTATTCATTAGTTGTTACCTCCCATCTCTATATATTGACTGCTTAAAACTGAAATTAAACTACTTCTTGTAACTAATCCTTGTAGTTTTCCAGCTTCATCACAAACTGGTAAATATCCTTTTTGTAAGTTATTAAAGACTTCTAAAAGTTCTGGAAGGGTTATTTCTCCACAAACACAAATTGGTTCTACATTCATTACTTCTTCTACTGAAAGATTTTTATTTTCAAATTTCCTTATAAGTTCTAAAGTTATATATCCTATAAGTCTATTTTCTTTATTTACTACAAGTAAACTATCAACTTTCTTTTCTCTCATAATTTGACTTGCTTGAAGAAGGTTTCTTTTTGGAGTTACTGTTATTGGCTTTGAAATCATAACATCTACTGCTTTTATCATTTCAGGTTTTGTCCAAATTTTATTTTTACCAACAAATTCTTCTACATATTCACCAGATGGATTTTTTAATATATTTTCTGGAGTATCATATTGTAGTATCTTTCCATCCTTTAATATACAAATCATATCAGCTAAATTTAATGCCTCATCCATATCATGAGTAACAAAAACTATAGTTTTCTTATATTCTCTTTGAATATTAAAAAGTTCTTCTTGAAGTTCTGCTCTTGTTATTGGATCTAAAGCACTAAAAGGCTCGTCCATTAATATTATTTCAGCATCTGCTGCAAAAGCTCTTGCAACTCCTATTCTTTGTTGCTGACCTCCACTTAGCTCTACTGGATATCTATCCATATATTCTTCTGGACTTAATCCAACCATAGTTAAAAGTTCAACTGTTTTTTTAGATATTTCCTCTTCTGGTTTTCCCATAAGCTTTGGAATAATTTCTATATTTTCTTTTACTGTCATATGAGGAAATAATCCTGTTTGTTGGATAACATACCCTATACTTCTTCTTAATTTAATAGGATCCATATCCTTTATATTTTTCCCATCAATTAATATTTCTCCAGATGTTGCTTCATGAAGCCTATTTATCATTTTAAGCAATGTAGTTTTTCCACATCCACTCGATCCAATTAAAACTACTAAATTTCCATCCTCTATCTTTAAATTAAAATTTTCTAAAATAACGTTATTTTTATAACTTTTCTTTATATTTTTAAACTCTATCATAAAATCCTCCTTTATCTCCTTTTTTTATAAACAACCTTAGTATAAATTAAAGTTGTCAGTTTGTCAAAGTTTTTTGTATATTCTTAATTTTTCTAAAAATTTTATATAGAACTTATTAATTATATACATTTTCTATATGTATGAAAAAAAAGAGCTGTTTGTATCAGCTCTTTCATTAATTATTCTCTATATATTTAACTATCTCTTCACAAATTCTATGGGTAATTATAGAATCTTCAATTGAAGGATTTGGCTTACTTCCTGATTTAACTGAATTTAAAAAGTGATTTATTATATCTTCAAAGCCTCTTTTATACAAGGTATTTTCCCATCCACCATAAGTAGTTTTAATTTTTCCTTTTTTATTGTTTACTTCAAAGGAATCTACTAAATCTTCTACTATATACTTATTACCTTTTACCATATACTCAATGTTTTCTTCTGTTATTCCTGCAGTTCTATTCATTATACCTATGGCAGTTGTATTTTCTCCTTTAAATGTAACTACTACATTTTCTAGATTATTATCTTCCTTTGAGAAATTTATATTAATATTTTTAACTTCTTCATCCATTAAAAATCTTAAGGTATCAACAACATGTATAAAGTCTTCAACAATAAATCTTCTAATATCACCAGGTGGATATTCTCTATTTTTTTGCATTACTATTATATCAGCTTTTCCCTTTGATTTAAGTTCTCTAACCTTTGGGCAAAACCTTCTATTAAATCCTACCATAGCAATTGTATTTTTTTCTCTTGCAAGCTTTTCTATTTCAATACTCTTTTCTAAATTATAAGTTAAAGGTTTGTCTATATATACACTAACACCTTTTTCTAATAATTTTTTAGCTATATCATAATGTCCATCTGCATGAGTTGAAATTATTGCTGCATCAATATCTTCCTTTAATAAACTGTCTAAATGATTATAAGCTCTATCTATTTTATATTTATTTGATACTTCCTCTAACACCTTTATATTTCTAGTAGAAATTAAAAGTTCTATATCATCTAAAACTGATAAAATAGGTAAGTAAGCTTTTTTAGCAATAGCCCCTATTCCAATTAACGCTACTCTCATAACATCCTCCTTCAGAGTTACCCTTATATAACTCAATTAATAATTATATACTTTTGAAATATTTTACTTATTACTAATTATAGAATTTTATTAATTAAATTTCTACTAGGCTATCACTAATTATTCCTAATCTAATTAAAGCTTTTTCTATTCCTTCATTTTCTACATCTTCTGTAAAATCATAAGCATAAGGTTCTAATCTTTTATGATACCCTCCCATGGCAATTCCATACTTTACAGATTGGAACATTTCTATATCATTTTCACCATCACCAAAGGCATAAGCATTATCCTTATCTATATCTAGTAAATTTAATAACTGATCTACTCCATACCCCTTTGTGTATTTAGCTTTATATATTTCAAAAAGTCCACCATTACTTAAGTTTGACATAAAGGCATAACCTTCTTTTTTAAATCTATCAACAACTATATCAAAGGATTTTTCATCATATGCTACAGCTATTATTTTACTAACCTTTACTGTATCCTTGTCCCATTCAGTTTTAAAGTTATTTATATTTAAATTAGCTTCTCTTATAAGATCTAAAATTTTATTATTCTTCATATCTAAAACATAGTTATACTCTTGTCCTTCAAGCATATATACAACGTTATTTTCTTCTAAAAAATTAAGTAATACTTTTAGTTCTTTATTATCTAAAGGCTCATTAAATAAAACTTTATTATCTATTTCTGCATATGCTCCATTAGATAATATATAGCCATCTAAACCTAAATCTAATATTCCCTCATCTATACAATTTTTAGGTCTACCAGTTGCTAGTATAGCTAAATATCCATTTTCCTTAAGTTTTTCTATTGCCTTTTTTGTTGCTTTAGTTGGTACATGTATTTTCTTTGTCCAATCTATTAAGGTTCCATCTACATCAAAAAATACTGCTCCTTTATTCTTCATAACTTCCTCCTATGACTTATATACTCAATATTAATTTACATCTTATTTATATATTAACAAATACAACTAAAATTTTTTATCATATTTTGAAAATAGTAAGAATCTAAAGAGTTAAAACTAGAATATTTCAATTCATTAGAACGAACTTGTAAAATATGTTAATATAATATTATAAATTAATATATTTTAGTATTTTAATTTGCTTTAAAATAAATAAATTCAATAATAAATAAGGAGAGAACAATGTATAAATATAACTTAGTTAATAATGATGAGTTTAAAATAGCATATAAAAAATATCTTAGAAAATATCTTTTAAAAAGCATACTAATTCTTATTAGTATAATTACAATTATAGTATTTTTAGCAACATACTTCTGCTTAAAAATGTTTTATAAAGATAATGCTTCATCTTTTCCCTTTGTAATTTTAATATTAATAACTCTTGAAGTATTATTAATTTTTATTGCTTATAAAAAAGAGTTGAAAAAATTATTAAATAGTATATATAACTGTGAAATTAATCTTTCTTTTGATGAAAAAGGTATATTAATTCTTCAAGATGATATAGAAAAACATATTAATTGGAATGCAGTTAGAGATGTTATTGTACAAGGTGATAATTTAATATTAAGCTTTAAGATTACTGGATTTACAGGTAACTTCTTTTACTTTAAATTCTTTGATACTCCTAAAGAATTTATAGTTAGTGATATGAAAAAATATACAAAAGTAAAGGAGGTAAAATAGATGAAATTTGAATTTAAACCAACTGATAATATTAAAGACTTTAGAGAATATTTAAGCTTTTTTAATAGAATATTATCAAGCGTTATAATTTACAAAAAAGCTATTTATCCAATTGCTATACTAAGTGTATTTTACTTTGCTACTCTTTCACTAAGTCAATTTTACGATATTTTCATTTATATTGTCATAATCACAATGGTTGTAATTTTAATTTATTATTTATTATTTTTATTAGCTTTTAAAGTTTTTAAAAATAAGAAAAATAAAGTGTTGAAAAATACTGCTCTCTTTTGTGATCTTGAAAGCACTTTTTTCTTTACTATAGAAGATAATTATCTAATAAGAGAAAATGAATTTAGCACTATTAAGCTTCATTTAAGTAATATTGAAAGTATTATTCTTTTAAAGAATGGATTAGTTTTATCAATTGCAAAGGGAAATAATTCTATTTTTATTCCAATAGCTGTACTACCAGTATCTCTTAAAGAATTTATCTCTTTAATAAAAGATATAAATCCATCTTTAATGGTCTTTGAAGAGTTTACTCGATTAAAAAAATTAAAGAAAAAAACTTATATTTCCTTTGCACTTATGCTTATTTTAACTTTTGTTACTAGCTTTTTCATTGGAAAATATAATTTTAAAAGATATGATTTAATACTTACTTCTGATTTAATAAAGCAAAATTCAACTAACTTTGCTTCTGGAGATAATTCCAGTTATATTTATGAAAATCCTACTTTAGGCTTTTCATTAGCTTTACCAGGTAAATGGGAAGGAAAAGTTGGAATTGAAGAAAAATCCGATAGAGTTAACATATATTATCTTGCAAATGGTAAACAAAGCCATGATACTACCTTATTATTTTCTGTAAGAGGATTAGATGTATTCTTTAATACTATTGATTTCTATATTATTAAAAGTGAAGGCTTATATCTTTTTGTAGGCCCAACTAAAATAGGTCTAAAAAGAGGTTCAAAAAAGCTTTTAGAGTACCAAGAACTCTATAATGATATAAAAAATATTAAATTATATAGGAATACATATCATCAAGGTTAAATATTTAAAAGCACATAAATTCATCATAAAATATGAATTTATGTGCTTTCTAATTTATTTTAACTTATTTAATACGTAGTCTACTTCTATATTGGTTGTTACTAATAATCCCTCTTCATCTATATCAAACAAATGATTATGATGCTCTGCACAAGTATTGGAATTACATGAATTCTTAGTTCCTACATGTATATATGTGCCTGGAACTTCTATTAAGAACTCTGCAAAATCATCTGCTCCTAATCTTTTTGGAGCATTAGTTATTACATTTTCTTCTCCAATTATTTTACTAGCTATATCTGCAACTTCCTTAGTTACTCTTTCATCATTTATAAGTGGTGATGCATAATCTTTAAATTCTACTGTAACTTCTGCCCCATAGCTTTCCCCTATAGCCTTAGCTATTTTTTCTACATTTTTATTTGTTCTTTCTCTTGTTTCAAAGGAAAACGCTCTTGTAGTACCTTCTAATGTAACTTCCTCTGCTACAGCATTATAAATAGTTCCCCCATTAATTAAGCCTACTCCAACTACTACTGTATCAACTGGATCTGTTTGTCTACTTACTATTGATTGTAAGTTTACTACTATTTGACTTGCAATATATAAAGCATCTATTGATAAATGTGGTGTAGATACATGTCCACCTCTTCCTTTAACTATTATTTTAAAATAATCGCATGAAGCTGATATAGGTCCACTTGTTACTGATGCCTTACCAACCTCTATATGTGAAGATACATGAGCACCTATTATTTCATCTACACCATCTAATGCTCCTTCTTTTATGAATATTTTAGCCCCTGCCCCTATCTCTTCTGCTTGTTGGAAAAATAATCTGACTTCTCCATTTAGCTCTGCTTCTTTTTCTTTTAATATTTTTGCTGCCCCAAGTAAGCTTGCTGTATGAGCATCATGTCCACAGGCATGATGATAGCCATTATTTTGTGATTTATAATCTACTTCCTTATCATCTGGAACCTTAAGAGCATCTATATCTGCTCTTAAAGCTATAATTTTATCTGATGAACCATTCCCCTTTATAACACCTAAAACTCCTGTTTCCCCAATTCTTTTATGTGGAATATTTAATTTATCTAATTCTTCCTCGATTTTTTGTGCTGTTTTATATTCCTTTAAACTTACTTCTGGATACTTATGAAACTCTCTTCTTAGAGAAATTATATAGTCTTTTTCCTTCAATACATAATCTTTTATATTCATTTTAATGCCCCCTTATCTATAGTGCTTATTTCCAAGTTGCTATATATGCACCTTTGTACACTTCTTCTATAACTTTTGCAACTTCATCTGATCTAAAGTAATCTACAACCTTCTTATATGTTTCATTATCTTTATCTTCAGTCCTTGCTACAATTATATTTATATATGGATTATCACTGCCTCCATTAGCTTTTTCTAAATAAATTGAATCTTCACTTGGGTTAAAGCCTGCATCAACAGCATGACCTCCATTTATTACAGCCGCTGCTACATCATCTAATAGTCTTGGTGTTTGAGCTGCTTCTACTTCTACAAACTTTATATTTTTAGTATTTTCAGTTATATCACTTAAAGTTGGTGTATATCCTGCTACCTCATCTACTTTTATAACACCTGCAGCTTCTAAAACCTTAAGAGCTCTTCCACCATTAGTTGCATCACTTGGGATTGCAATAGAGTCATCATTTTTTAATTCATCTAATGATTTTATTTTATTAGAATATATTCCTAATGGAGCTATTATTGTTTCTCCTATAATTGATAAATCTAATCCTCTATCTTTAATATCTTGATTTAAATAAGCCTTGTGTTGGAAAGAATTTAAATCTATTTCTCCATCTTGTAATGCTTGGTTTGGCTGACTATAATCAGAAAAAGCCACAAGTTCTAAAGTTATACCTTCTCCTTTAAGTCTTTCTATTACAGGTTCCCATTGTTCAGTATTTTCTCCAACTACTCCAACCTTAATAATATTATTATCCTTCTTAGCTTCTTTTGCCCCACAGCCAGCTAATGATAAAATTAAAACTCCTGATAATATAACACTTAATAATTTCTTTGTTCTCATATTTAAACTCTCCTTTTTATTTATTACTTATTGCTTTAATGTGTTGTTTTTTTAATTATTATATTTCCTGCCCCTTGAATTATATTTACAAATACAAGTAGTATTATTACTGTTACATAAGTTATATCTACTTGATATCTTTGATATCCATATCTTATAGCTAAATCACCAAGTCCCCCTCCACCTACTGATCCTGCCATAGCTGTTAATCCTACTAAACTAACAAAGGTTATGGTTGTAGCTCTTACTATATTTGGAATACTTTCCTTTAAGTAAACTCTAAATATTATTTCAAAAGGAGATGACCCCATTGCTTGTGCAGCTTCTATAACTCCCTTATCAACTTCAGATAATGCATTTTCTATTTGTCTTGCAAAAAAAGGTATAGTTCCTAAAACTAATGGTACATAAGAACCCTTTGTTCCAATAGCAGTTCCTACTATAGCTCTTGTTAATGGAATTGCAGCTGCTAACAAAATAATAAATGGAATTGATCTTGTTATATTTATTATTTTTTCTAGCACATAGTATATTGGTTTATTTTCTAATATATTTCCCTTTCCAGTTACAACTAATATAACTCCTAAAACAATCCCTATAAAAAATGATATTAACCCTGCTACTGCAATCATAAGCAATGTTTCCCCTGTAGCTTTATAAATTTCTGGTAGCTTTGTTATTACATTAGGCAATAACTTTTGAATTAAATCTTCCATCTTTAATCACCTCTACTTCTACGTTGTTTTCTTTAAGATAGTTTATAACACTATAAATTTGATTTTCTTCTCCTCTTATTATTATGATTAGTCCCCCTAGTGGAGAATCTTGGATTATTTCTATATTTCCAAAAATAATACTAGTATCTACATTAAATTCTCTAGATATTATTGAAATTATTGGCTCACTTGTACTATTTTCTAAGTACTTTAATTTTAATATTTTTTCATTTTCCTTTATATTTACAACGCTAGACTCATCTTTAATTAGTTCATAAATATTAGTTAAGGAAGATGTACTTTCTATAAAATTCTTTGTTATCTTCTCTCTTGGCTCTGAGAATATTTTAAATATATTTCCTTCTTCAACAACCTGTCCATTTTCCATTACAGCGGCTCTTGTACAAATTTCTTTTACTACCTGCATTTCATGAGTTATTATTACAATTGTTATTCCAAACTTTTTATTTACTTCTTTTAAAAGCCTTAATATAGACTTTGTTGTTTGAGGATCTAAGGCACTAGTTGCTTCATCACAAAGTAAAACCTTTGGGTCATTTGCTAAAGCTCTTGCAATTCCAACTCTTTGCTTTTGTCCTCCACTTAGTTGAGAAGGATATACATTAGCCTTATCCTCTAATTCTACAAGCTTTAATAAATCATTAACCTTATTCTTTATTTCCTCTTTAGAATAACCATTACCTTTAAGTGGATATGCTATATTGTCAAATACAGTTCTAGATTTCATAAGATTAAAATGTTGAAATATCATTCCTATCTTTTTTCTTTCTTCCCTTAGTTCTTTATTAGATAAACTTCCAAGTTCTTTTCCATCTATAATAACTTTCCCACTAGTTGGTTTCTCCAAAAAATTCATACATCTAACTAATGTCGACTTTCCAGCTCCACTAAAACCTATAATTCCGTAAATCTCACTTTTTCTAATATTTAGTGTTACATCATTTAATGCTTCCACCTTGCCACCTTTAGTACTATAAACTTTGCATAAATTTTTTAACTCAATCACATTTTTACCTCCCTTATTAAAATATACCTAAGTGTTAAAGTATCATATCTAGGTTCCGTCACAAGCTCCAAATCACCTTGCTATAATATTTTAACACTTACAACCTGAATGTTGGAAATTATAAAAATGTTATTCATATGGTAACATTTTATAATTTCCTAAATAAAACAAAAAAACTGCCTTCTTATAAAATAAGAAAGCAGTGCTATTTACACTCATATATTTGTTCTTATCTTTAAGACGCAGAATTAACTGCTGGATTTATAGTCGTTATCTCACTTAATATTTCTCTTTAAAATGTTAAATACAAAGTATATTACTTTTATTTTTCATTTTAATAGTGTGATAACACCTAGACTTCCCAGGGCCAGTCCCTCCGTCTTTCTGATAGAATATTTTATTATTTATTCCAAATTATATATTTATATATTATTTTTGTCAATTGTTTTTTATAAAAATATATTTTCTTCTTTTTCAAATTAGTTAATCCTTTAATTGTAGTAACTAACATACTATTTTATTAAATCCCTTATTTATCAACAGTTTATTCACTATAATCTAATTAATTAGAATAATACTATGATAATATTTCTTCTATTTCATTTAACTCTTCATATGAGAAATTTAAAGTTTGTATAAATAGTACTTTATTTTTTCTCGCACCTTTAGCTTAATTATTTCTTTGTAAATAGTTATATAAAGCGCCTAAAAGATTTGCATCATTTTTAAACTTACATCTTTCAATTGTAGGTCTTATATTTCCATATTCAACATCTTCTATTATTACTTCTAGTTTTTCATTTATTTTATCTATAAAATCTTCCCTATTACTAATAGCTCCACCAATAAGTATCTTTTCAGGATCATATATATATTGTAAGTTGAATATACCTACTGCATTATAAAAATAAAAACTATCTATAGCTTCTATACAATCTTTATCTCCTTTTTCAGCTAATTCAAATATAACTTGTCCATTTATATCATCCTCAGATATTCCTTTTCTCTTTGCAACATCTTTTATTAATGCTCCTGTTGATCCTAAATGACTCCACATCTTAAATTTAAATTTTTCATCATTTCCATCATATCTTAAAATGCTATATCCAAATTCTCCACCATGAAGATTATTTCCCTTATGAATTTTCTTATCCTTTATTATTGCTCCACCAATTCCAGTACCACAAACAACAAAAAGAACATCATCATTATCCTTTGCAGCCCCCTTCCAAACTTCACCTAAGGCTGCACAGTTAGCATCATTTTCTATTTCTAATTTCAATCCTAAATCTTCACCAAATATCTTTTTAAAATTAGGTCCATGAATACAAGGTAATGCACTAGCTCCACCAATAATACCAGTATCACTATCTACTCCACCAGGTGCACTAATTGCTACTCCATCTATATTATAATTTTTCTTAGCTTTTTCAATTTCTTCTATCATAGAAGATTTAAATACTTCAAAATTTTCTCTTTGTGATTTATAACTTCCTTTATCAATAAATTCTCCATCTTCAGTTATAATAGCGTGTTTAACACTACTTCCACCAATGTCAAATACAATGTATTTTTTCATCTGCCCGTCTCCCTTATACTCAATTTTATGATTTAGCTATTATATAATAACAATTTTATAATATTATACCATATTTTTAAGTAATCATTTACACAAATTTATTATAATTACAATTAAAATTTACTTAATTTCTAAAATCAACTTAAAACTATCTTATTTAATATATATTACTTAATTAAAAATCCTGCTCCCCTAAGCCCTGCATCATCACCAATCTCTGCTATTCTTATATCTACAGCTTCCTTATTTATTACTTTTTCTTTTACTCTTTCTTTAATTATTTCTACTATGCTTGTATTGTATAAAATAACTGAACCTCCAAGGACTATTACTTCTGGATCTACTACAGATATTATATTGGAAATTCCTTTAGATAAATTTTCACATAATTCATCTATAATTTTTGATACTTCATTGTTATTTTTTTTATATAAATCAAAAACCTCTGGTGTATCAACTTTTCTTCCTAATTTTTTACTTACTATTCTAGAAATATTAGGACCACTACACTGTCCTTCAAGTCCCCCTTTAACTAATCCTGAGTGACTATATTTATCTTCATTTATTATTAAATTACATATTTCTCCTGCAAAGCTATTTGCTCCATTAATTATTTGATTATTTATTATAAGTGCTCCTCCAACTCCTGTAGAAACTGTTATATAAAATACACTTTCAGCTCCCTTAGCAGATCCTATCATAGCTTCAGCTAAACCTGCTACATTAGCATCATTATTAACTTCTGTTCTTAAAGATGTATTTTCTTCAAAATATTTTTTCACATTAAAATTATTCCATCCTCTTAAGTTTGGTGCTTTTAATATAGTTCCTGACTTTATATTTAAGGGACCTGGACATCCAACACCAATACCTTTTATTCCTTTTGAAATCCAATCTTCATTAATATAATTTATAATTTTACTCAAATTATATTCTGGCCCTTTGTCTACTTCATTTTTTATCTTAATTTTTTCTAATATTTTTCTATCTTCATCTAATAAAGCTGCTCTAATATTAGTTCCACCTATATCTATACCCACAATATATTCCATATTACTCCTCCAAATATTTTCTAAACTCTGTCTGAAATCTATATAAAATAAGAGATAAACATTATATTCCTTGCTCCGTCGCATGCGCTCCAAGTCACCGTCATACAATGTTTATCTCTTTGCAAACTGAAGGAAGGAAATTATTAAAACTCTAATTCTTACACTACGAAATTTACTACTCTCATAAAATTATCTACAATTTGTCCATAGATATAATAATTTCCTAGCGAATAAAAAAGAGACACATTATATTCCTTGCTCCGTCACATACGCTCTAAGGCAACCTCATACAATGTTTATCTCTTTGAAAACTGCAATGTACATTTATTGTTTCTATTCTTATATTAGTAAATATATTTAAAATATATTATTTATTGAACTACTTTTTACTTTCATTATCTAAAAACTACTGTATTTACTTTAAAGTCTTCACATCTATGCGTAACTATAGAATATTCAAAAGCTTGTCCATTATCTAAATATGCAACTTGCTCTATTATTCCTATAGGATCATTTTCTTTAACATTTAAATGCTTTATCTCATAATCTGTAGCTTTTTTTACTGTGATTGTTCTATGAGCACTTTGTATTTTTAATTTAAGTATTCTTTCTATGTATTCATATATAGAGCCATATAAATTTTTTCTTTTAAGTCCAGGTATTATTTGAATTGGCATATACATTTCTTCTATAACTGAAGGTACACCATCTACTGATCTAACCCTTATTATCTTATATACAAAATCCTCTTTATTAACTAATAATTGCTCAGCAATATTTTCATCAGGATTAATAACTTCATAGTCCAAAATTTCACTCTTAATTTTATGATTTACATAAAAAGAAGATAATCCTCTAAACTGAGTGGAAGCTATTAAGTTTTCTCTTTCTTTTGGATTTATATCTTTTACAAAAGTTCCACTCCCTCTTCTCTTTACTAACAATCCTTCTGCTACTAATATATCTAAAGCTTTTTTTACAGTCATCTTGCTTGAGTTATATTCCTCACAAATGTCTTTTTCATATGGAAGTTTTTCATTAGCTATATATCTACCTTCTATTATTTTATTTCTTATATCATTAGAAATCTCAACATACTTTAACATATTTCTACTCTCTCATTCTCATTTTATCTAATCTATAATAACTCTAAATCATATATCGATTATCTAAAATAATTAGCAATTATTTTTTCAGCTTTCTTAAATTTAACGCTATACCCATTTATAATTTTCTCTTCCATTTCCTTTGGTGATTTCATTGGCCAATCCCACAAACAAAAACCTTTAACCCAATTATGTTTTAAACTTTCTTCAAATAGCTCTTCATAAAAATTGCATTGTTCTTCTTCACTTGAAATTCCATTTAAAATTACAGTCCAATCATTAGGAGCTGTTCCTGCTTGTGTAACAGATGGACATCCTGCTTCTGAAAAGAAAAATGGCTTATCATATTTTTTAGATACTTTCTCTATTCTTTCAAGTTCATTTTTATAAATAAAAATCCATATAAGCTAAATGAAAATAAGACTAGAAATTCCTTCATTGCAATTCCAACAAATATTAAAACAATAAAAAGTACTATTGAAGTTAAAAGCTTCTTTATATTCTTAAACATTTCTGCTAAAACTCTTAAATATTTATACTCTCTTTTTTCAACTATATTTATAAGAGCATAAAATATCCAATAAATATTTATCATAGCAAATATATACATAAATAATATATTTAAACTTGTTGCAAAGGGAAGATTTACTTTTTTCAATATTAATATGGCTATAATTAAAACTAATGTATATCCTCCAGTTATCAATTCTTCTTTTTTATATGTTTTTATATTATTAGTGATTTTGGAGTTAAAATGTTTTACTATACCTGAATATCCATCTATTTCTCCATCTATTAACTCTTTCATAATTTCAATAACAGTAAAACTAACTGGCACTAAACTAAAGGATAATAATCCAAGTACCAAGTATATTACTGCCATTATATTTGTCATCATTATTACATAAAGTGAATTTATAAATCTAAAAGTCTTATTTTCCATAGCGTCCTCTCTATTTAACTGCTCCATCAACAAATCCATTGTATATATATTTTTGTAGTAGTAAAAATACTATAGCAGTTGGAATCATTATTAAAATTACACCTGCTGCAATTACATTCCACTGTCCACCATATGGTCCTATAAACTTATATAGTGATGTTGCAACTGTTCCAAGTTCTTGAGCTGGTGCATATAAAAATGGTGTATAGAAATCATTGTAAATTCCTACACCTCTTAATATTATTATCGTTGCTATTGCAGGTTTTAATAGTGGTAATATTAATCTATTAAAAATATATATATAAGATGCTCCATCTAACATAGCTGCCTCATCGTTTGCTATAGGAATAGATTCCATAAATTGCATCATTATATAAATACTCATTACATCAGCACCTAAGTATAATATTATTGGTGCCCAAATTGTATTATAAAGTCCAAGCTTTGATACTATTTGGAAGGTTGCAACTTGTGTTGTTACCATTGGTAAAAACATTGGGAATAAATATATAAGTAAAATTGCCTTTTTCAATTTAAAGTCAAATCTTTGAAGAACAAAAGCTACCATAGCGCCCATTAGTATTGCACCTGTTAATGATATTACCATTATAAATGCAGTATTCATAAATCCTCTAAGCATTCCACCATCTATAAAAGCTTTTGTGTAATTAGAAAAGTTAAGTAAATTATGAGGTATTGATAACTTACTAGTCGTATAAAACTCATCATATTCCTTAAAGGATGCTAGAAATATAGTTAATATTGGAAGTATGAAAATTAGAGCTGCCAATATACAGGAAGCATATTTAGTTATTGACCAAGCTATTTGTCTAACTTTTGATTTACGTACATCTATATCACTCATTACTTTTCCTCCTTAAAGAAAATATTTTGAATTAATGCTACTATTGCTACTATTATCATTACAATTACTGCCATAGCTGAAGCTTTTCCTACTTGATTAAACTTAAATGCTGTATTCATTGTTTCTATAACAAAAGTTGAGCTTCCATTTGCTCCTCCAGTCATAATATATGGAATTTCAAAAACTGAAATTGCTCCTGAAATATTAAGAATTAGGTTTAATTTAATAATGTTTTTTACTGAAGGAATTAATATATATCTTATCTTATGCCATTCCCCAGCCCCATCTATTTCTGCTGCTTCTAAAACTTCTGTAGGAACTGATTGCATTGCTCCTAAGAATATTATAAAACTATATCCTATGTATCTCCAAACTGAAGTAAATGCCAATGAATAGTTAACTACATTTTCATTTCCAAGCCATTGAGTAATTATACCTTGAAGACCTATTGCTTTTAAAACTGTATCTAATGTTCCATCTGGTTGGAAAAAGAATAAAAACATTAAAGATATTGCAACACCATTAATTAAATATGGGAAAAAGAAAATTGATTTGAAGAAATTTTTTGCTTTTAACTTTGAATTAACTACTACTGCTAAATAAAAAGCTAATATTAACTGTATGATTCCACCTATAAAGTAGTAAATACTATTTTTAAAGACTGAAAAAGTTTCGGGGTTACTGAAAATATCAATATAATTTTTTAGTCCAACAAAAGTTTTATTCCCATATCCTTTCCAACTAGTAAAACTATAAGATATCATGTTTATTGCTGGTAAATACGTAAATAGTAATAAAAATGTTAGTGGAACTATTAGAAATAATATTATTATGACTCTTCTTTGATATTTATAATCTAACTTACTAAACACGGCACTATCCCTCCCATTTATAATAATAATTTCAGTTTAGAACATCTTGTCCTAAACTGAAATTTAAATTTCTATTTATTAATTTGCTGCGGCCTTACTCTTATTCCAAGCATCGTTATATTTCTTAACTACTGCTTCAAAATCTTCACGACTCTTTTTAGCTGCTATAACTGCTTCTTGAATATAAGAACCTTCCCAGAATTTAAATCCAGCATTATTTGCTATTTCAGTAGTTTTATCGCTTGCTACTGGATCAGCTTCTTTAGGATCAGCAAGTAATAATTCAACACCTGAATCTTGGTAACCTTTAACTACAGCATTTTTAGACTCTTGTCCTTTTTTAGCTGGTATTAAACCTTCGCTATCAGCATATCCTGATGTAGCATAGAATTCAACGAAGTCTTTTGCTTCTTCTTTATGCTTTGAATGTACACTTACTGCAATGAATTGGTCAGGACCAGCTTCTGCTTTTAATTCTCCACTATTATTTACAGGGAATGGTGCTATACCAATATCATCTGGATTAGATGCTAATCCTTGAATTTGTGGAACTGCCCACATACCTAAAGCCATCATACCAATTTTTCCATTTGCCATATCTGATTTTGATTGTTCCCAGTTAGTAGTAGTTAAATCTTGCTCTACCCATCCACTACTTACAAATTTATAAAGAATTTCTAATACATCTCCTGTTGGCTTTCCTGCTAATAAAACATCATCCATTTTACCCATATCTCTATAGTAATAAGGAGTTCCATATGCTACTGATGCAACTGAATCATATTGTCCTAATGGCCATTTATCTTTAGAGTTAATTGCTAGTGGAACTACTCCTCCCATTTTAGCAAGCTTGTCCGCTAAATCGTAAAGCTCATCTAATGTTTTAGGGAATTCTGAATATCCAGCTTCTGCTACAACTTTCTTATTATAAACAATACCTGTTGCTCCTAAACCATTTGGTAATCCATAAACTTTACCATCATCTGATCTTTGAGTAACACCTTGATAGTCACTTAACTCATCTACTGTTCCTAATGGTTCAAAGAATTGAGATAATTCAGTGCTTGTAATAGCAGGTAATACATTAAGTACATCACCATAATCGTTAGTGTTCATTCTTGTTTTTACAACACCTTCGTAATCTGTGATTCCTTCCCACTCAATTTTTACTCCTGTCTTTTCAAAATACTCATCACCAATTTCCTTTAAAGTAGTATCAATAATATCTGTTCTATGGGTTAAAACCTTTAATGTAACTCCTTCCTCTTTAGAAGTTCCTTTTGAACCACATCCAGCAAATATTGTAGCTGCAAAAATTGATAAACACATTACACTTATTAGTCTCTTTTTCATACCCTTTCCTCCTCAAATTATACCTTTTTTTATTTATTATTCGAAAACGTTTCCCTCAATTATATTTTACTCCTACTTTTCTTAAATGTCTATACTTTTATTTGTTATAAATATACTTTTGTTAAGTTTGATATTATATGTCATAACTAATATCTATTATTCATATAATTATACATTATTTGTCATCCATTTTTCATATTATTTTATAAAATCTATTTGAACTCTACACTATCACCATCAACTAACTCTGAATTTTCTTTTATATACTCTACTAATTCATCTACCTTAGCATATGCTACTGCTACATAGGTATCTGCTGCCCCATAATAAATTGCTATTCTTCCTGTTTCAGCATCATGTAATGTTGCACATGGGAAAGCTACATTTGGAACAAAGCCTGTTGTTTCATAATCCTTTTCTGGTGTTAATAAATAATCTCTTGTTCTATATAGTACTTTTGATGGATTTTCCTTGTCTAAAATAGCTGCTCCCATACTGTATACAAAACCATTACAAGTTCCAGATACACCATGATAGAATAATAACCATCCTTCTGTTGTTTCTATAGGCGTTGCACCACCACCAATTTTAGTAGCTTGCCACCAACCAGATCCACCTTTACTCATAACCCTTCTATGTCTTCCCCAGTGAACTAAATCTGGACTTTCACTTATAAATATATCTCCAAAAGGAGTATGTCCACTATCACTTGGTCTACTTAAAAGAAGATATTTTCCATTAACCTTTCTTGGAAATAAAACTCCATTTCTATTAAAAGGAATAAATGGGTTCTCAAGTCTAATAAATTCTTTAAAATCTTTTGTTGTCCCAAGTCCAAGTGAAGCTCCACCAAACTCAGCACACCATATAATATAATAAGTATCTTCAATTTTTACTAATCTTGGATCATAGGAATAATTAGGTTGATAGTCATTTCCTTCTTCATCTTTCCAATGTATTTCTTCATCTTCAATATCCCAAGCTAATCCATCTTTACTTCTTCCAAGATGTAATTGTGGTTTTCCATTTTTATGATCAGCTCTGAATATTCCAATAAACCCATCTTCATATGGTAATACTGCACTGTTAAATATTCTTGCAGTTTTCTTTGTAGGATTCCAATTTATAATTGGATTACCTTCATGTCTCCATACAACGCCTTCAAAACCTTCTGGTTTATCTTGCCAAGGCATTTTCTTTAAAGTTTCACCTATTATTTTTATGTTTTTCATAATTAACCTCCCAAAAATTTTACTTTATATTAATTTATATTGTTACTAAATCTTTAATTTATGCTTTCCAGATATCTTCACCAAAGGATTTAATAAAGCTTGTTAATTCATCTGCCATTTCTTCTGCCTCTGGTATTCTAATATGACCTGGTGTTCCAGTTCCATTTCTTTTAAATTTAAATCTAACTATTTTTTCATCATTTAATGATTGAACCATTTCATCTAAGGCATCATCCCATCCCTTGCTATGACATAAAATAGTTGTTATAACTATAAACAAAGCATTTTCATATTTACTTCTCAAATCCTTTATTATTTCAGCATATTTTGATTTCCATACTTCTCTTTTTTCTTTATCTTCATCTATATAATTGTTAGGATGAGAGTCATTTTGACCTAAAGCCATAATTACTACATGAGGAGTATATTTTGAAAAATCCCACTCATTACATTCCCCTAACTCAGGATTGTATTTTAACTTATCATAAGTTGATTCTAATCCTAAATAACCTTTTGATGGAACAAAATAACCGCTTCCATCCATTACTGCAATTCCACCTTGAGCATTATTATTTATTTCTGCATCTAAGTTTCTTGCTGTCATCATTGAATAGGAATACCATGAATTAGAATAAACCCCTTCATGTCCTTCTGGATCAACTTTTCCTACATAATCTATTGCTTCAGCAACTTCTCCTGCTGATACTGAATCACCAAAACACTCAATTCTTCTCTCTTTTTTCTCTCCATATGACTCAATATAACAATCCTTATCAAGCACTAATCCATAAAAATCAAAGTAATGTGCAGAATCAGATCTTTTATATAAAATCAAATCATGTATCTTATTTTCTAACCCCTCTGCAATATTTATCACAATAACCTTATTATGCTCTTGAATTACTACTTTTCCTTCTATATCCTTGTCAATTATATATCCAATAGCATTTTCATAATGATTATGGTAATTTTTAATTACTATTTTTAAGCTTGTCCCACTAAACTTTACTCTTATATTACTACCAGCATAAATCATAGTTGGTGCTTTAGGATTTTGAAAATCAATTCTTCCCATGTATTGATATTTATAATTATCTGCCTCTATAAACTCATATCTTTTTCTATCTATATTTTCTAAATTCATTTACTCACCTCCTAAGAAACTAAAAATCCCATTATATATATTTCATTTTTTACCTCATCATCAATTAGCTTTATTTCTATGGTATGATTATCAGACTCTTTATCTGATATTAATAGTTTTGTCTCTGAATAGTCTCCCCAACCATTTTCAAAGTAAGTATCTATAATAAATGGAGTATTTCCATCTATACTTACCTGAATTTTTCCTGAGGTTTCTTTAATAGATTTTTTATATAATAAGAAAATATTTTTTCCTTTTAAATTTACTTTTAATATTGAATTATCATCTTTAACTCTACTACTCTTCCATCCATTATTAAAAACTTGGAACCCTTCTGGATCTTCAATAATCCCATTACTTTCCGTAATATTTACTTCTTTATTATTTTTTATTTCTCCATTAATATAATTTTCTCCAAAAATAGGACTTCCTAATTCTATTATTTTATTCTCTACTTCATTTCTAGAATATTGTGATACATTCTTTATAAAATTAATTAATAATTCAGATATTATAAAATGACCATAATCATTTGGATGAACTTCATCTGTAGCTACATCTTCCCATTTAATTTTTCCATTTTCAATTTCTTTCTGTACTGTATCCCTAAAGCTTATCATTGAGATCTTATATTTCTTTCCTATTTCTATTTGCTGCTCTTGGACATTACTTCCATCAAAATTGCTCATAAATACTTCTATTATTGCTGGTTGATTTTCAGTAGATAATATTCTTCTTATTAAGCTTTCATAAGCTATCTTATCGTAAATATTATTTTTATCGTTTACAGCAAAATCAATAAATATTATATCTGGATTGTATGCTAATACTTGCTTCTCTACCCTATGTACTCCAATTATAGAGCCTGTTGCTCCAACCCCAGCATTAATACATTTTATATTTATATCTTTAAAAGTATTTTTAAACCAGGAATAAGTCCTATTTACATAGCAATTTTCTTTTTTGGTTGCATTACATCCTTGAGTTATAGATCCCCCTAAAAATGCTATAGTTATATCTTGTCCTCTTTCAGCTTTATCTATTAAATTTGCAATTCTTTTTATATCACCCTTGCTAACCAATGAGTTATTTATCATTTCCTGTGTTATATATTCCATATTCCCCTCCATAAAATAAGAGATAAACATTATATTCCTTGCTCCGTCGCATGCGCTCCAAGTTGCCGTCATACAATGTTTATCTCTTTGCAAACTGAAGGAAGGAAATTATAAAATCTCTAATTCTTACACTACAAATTTTACTACTCTAATAAAATTATCCATAACTTGTCCATAGATATAATTTCCTAACGAATAATAAAAGTGTATATCCTTATTATATATAAGATATATACTTTTATCAATATAAATATATATTTCATTTTGAAAATTCTAACTTTTCTAAAAAAAGAACTGTTACACTAACTTTTTAGCGTAACAGCCTTATTAATAAATACTTTTATAATCATATATCAAATTAAAAACCATTATTTTTAGAAACTTCTTTTATCCATTTACCTGATTTTTTAATAGTTTTCTTTTGTGTATTTAAATCTACTGCTATAAATCCATATCTATTTTTATAAGCATTACTCCAAGACCAGCAATCAATAGGTGTCCACATATGATATCCAAAACAGTTTGCACCTTCTTCTATTGCTTTGTGTAAATTAACCAAATGTTCCTTTATAAATTCTATTCTATAATCATCTTCTATATATCCTTCAGAATTTATATATTTTTCTTCTCCTTCTACTCCCATACCATTTTCTGATATATACCATGGTATATTGTTGTAGTTATCCCTTACATTAATAGCTATATCATAAATAGCTTCAGGATATATTTCCCATCCTCTGTATGGATTCATTCTTCTTCCTGGCATTTCATAATTATCAAAATATTTATCTGGCATCCAACCTCTTGAATAGTCAAATTCATATTCTTTTGCTTTTACTCTTCTTGGTTGATAATAATTAACACCTAAAAAGTCTATGGTATTATTTTTAATTATTTCTAACTCCTCTTCTGTAGATTCCCATATTACTTTTTCTTCCTCTAAAAGCTTTACAAGATTCTTTGGAAATTCTCCTTTTACAGAAGGATCTAAGAATGAATTATTAAAGAAATCATCTGCTATTTTAGATGCCTTTAAATCCTCTTCATTATTTTTGTCTCTTGGATATGCAGGAGTTAAATTTAATATTATTCCTATTTTACCATCATCCTTATTATACCCACCATCTCTAAAAGCTTTAATAGCTTTAGCTGAAGCTAAGTTTAAATTGTATAACACTTGCATAGCTTTCTTTCCATCTACTACTTTAGGATAATGGAACTCATATAAATATTGACCTTCTACTACTACTATTGGTTCATTAAAGGTTGTCCAATACTTAACTCTATCTGAATATAAATCAAAGGCTACTTTAGCAAACTTAACAAATAAATCTACAACATGCTTAGATTCCCAACCACCGTATTTTTCATATAGCTCTACTGGTAAATCGAAATGATGTAAATTTATTATTGGTATCATCCCTTTTTTTATAATTTCATCTATAACATTATTATAAAATTTGACACCATCTTCATCAACTTCTGCTGTTTCAAAATCCTTTATTAATCTTGTCCATTGTATAGATGTTCTTAAACTATTTAATCCTATTTCACTAATCATAGCTATATCTTCTTTATAAGAATTATAGAAATTTGATGCAACTTTAGGTCCTACATTATCAAAAAAAGCTTCTGGCTCTACTTCATACCAGTAGTCAAAAACGCTTTTATTTTTTTTATTAAAATCCCCTTCACTTTGTGGTCCTGATGTTGCTGCTCCCCACCAAAAATTCTTTGGAAAAATATTATTTATGCTCATTTGTTTTTCCTCCTCTATTCCTTATACCTAAATTATACCTACCACTATTAAATATGTCTATACTTTTACCATATTAATATATATTAATTTTAAATATAGTAATCCTTTTATAATTTCCCAAAAATAAAAAAAGCTATAATTATCTAATAATTATAGCTTTAAATTCATGACTATCATATCTATGTCTTGAAAAAGAATATTCATATACTTTTCCATTATCTAAATAACCTATTCTTTCAACTTCTAATACTGGTTCATCACTTTGAAGTCCTAAATATTCCATATCTAAACTTTCAGGTTTTCTTGCTCTTACCGTAGAATGAGAACTTTGAATTTTATATTTTAAATCTTCTTCAATATAACTATATATAGATCCTTCTGCATCAGATTTTTTTATTGTTGGAAATAGGTATAAAGGCATATATGTTTTCTCAATTACTGTTGCTTTCTCATCTACATATCTTACTCTATGTATAAAACAAACAAAATCATCTTTATTTATTTTAAGATTTTCTGCAATTAATTTATCTGCATTTATAATTTTAAAATCTAATAGCTTACTTTTTATGTTATGGCCTGCCATTGTATGTGTTAATCCTGCAAATTGATTTTTTATAACTAAATCCTCTATTTGATTTTTTGAAATATCCTTTACAAAGGTTCCTGAACCTCTTCTCTTTACTATTAATCCTTCTGATACTAAAGAGTCTAACGCTTTTTTAACAGTCATTTTACTAGCCGAAAACATTTCACATAGATCTTTTTCAAAAGGTAACTGATCATTTCCTTTATATTCTCCATCTGCTATCTTTTGTTTTATACAAGCAGCTATTTCTTCATATTTAGTCATGTATATTATCCTTTCATTTTTAATTAGATATATATATTATAATATATAATATATATATCTACAATAAAAGCTCCTTACATAATGTAAAATAAGAGATAAACATTATATTCATTTAAACGGTTGGATAGCTCTTTAAAACTTTTAAGTGTCCCTTTATAGTATATTCTCCCAAAGTTGCAGGTATTAAGAAACTATCTCCCCTCTTAATAACTTCTTTAAAATTATCCCCTTCAATAGTTCCTTGTCCCTCAACACAGGTATACATATCAAACTTCTCAATATTACTTAAATCATTATATTCTTTTGTTATAGATATTTTTTCTATACCAAAATACTCATTTTTACAAAGGATACTATTAGAATATCCTTCATATTGTTTTTCTTTCTTTTGACTTAAATTCTCACATTGTAAATCAAAATTTATAACATCTAATGCTTTCTTTATATGAATTTCTCTTGGTCTTCCATAATCATAAACTCTATATGTTACATCACTATTTTGCTGTATTTCTGCAATTATTACCCCTTCACAAATAGCATGTACTAAACCACTATTAATTAAGAAACAATCACCTTTTTTTACTTCTATCTTATTTAACAAATTTTCAACAGTATTATTCTTAATTGATTCTTCAAATTCTTTCTTAGTACAATTTTTAGTTCCTACTATTAAAGAAGCTCCTGGTTTTGCATCAATAACATACCAAGCTTCTGTTTTTCCATAATCCCCTTCATACTTTGCTGCATATTTATCCCCTGGATGAACTTGGACTGATAATTTTTCCTTTGAATTTATTAACTTAATAAGTAGTGGAAATTTTTCCAAACTTACTTTTTCTCCAACTAAATTATGTCCAAATCTCTTTATTAAATCATTAAAATTAATTCCTTTAAAATCCCCATTTGCAACTATACCTGTCCCATTTTTATGACAAGCTATATCCCAAGTTTCACCAATTTTTCCTTCTGGCATATTATCTCTAAAGGCTTCAAAATCTCTTCCACCCCATATTTTTTCATAATATAAATTTTCAAATCTAATTGGATACATAATATTCCTCCTCACATAAACCCTCATGCAAAAATATATACTTATATTATAATTATATATCCTTTTATTCATTTTACCAATATTTATTTTTTTGTAAATTCAATTTCTTAAAATTATTAGAAGATAATACTAGGAATTAAATTTTGTTTCCCTCAAATAATAACTTTATAAGGAGGGATTTATATGGCTAAAATTACAAACAAGAAAAATGTTTATTTACCTGATGAAAGAACAGGTTATGCTCCTGAAGCTCATTCTTTGATAAGTCATGGAAAAACTGAAGGACCATCAAGTATGTTACCTAATACTGTCGAGGATGATATAGTCGTAAACAATATTTCCTATATGGAATTTGATTACACTGAACAACCTGAACTTGACCTAGATGATGATATTTAAATTTTATAGGAGGGATTTATATGGCTAAATCTAATAATAAAAAACATAGGACAGATGGAACTATTCCTATGAAAAATAAAAACATTGCAATCCCATTAAATTCAAGTAATAGCCCCACTTCAGCTTATAATGGTGATTTAAACAAAAACTCATCTATTAGAAATAGTAAAACAAATCAATTATATTAACTTATATTTTTATATCTATATTTAGGAGTTGTTTTTAACAACTCCTTTAATTTTAAAATATTTTAATTTTAAAATATTTTAACATCTCCAAATATATACTCTATTTTACACTTTTTTTACCCTTTAATACTTCTCAAATTATACTTGATATACTATAATATAAACCGTTGTATTATATTTATTTTATGGAGATATTTTATGATTAATAACTTAAATAAAAAAGAAATAAACGTTAAAAAACGACTTTTTAAAATGACTCTATTTATATTAATTATAATTATGTCATTATTTATTTTTTCTTCTGTATCTATAAACCTTTTAAGAAAAATAAACAAACAATTTCATGTTGATAATATTCATTCTTTAATGAATGAATATAAATTAAATATAGATAATCAACTAAATTCTGATATTGAAAAATTAATATCATTATCATACTTTTTAAATAATAACGATTCTATAAATATTGATAATTTTGTAAATTCTCTTAAGGATTATTCCAATAATGGAGATTTTGTTAGGATTAGCTATTATTTATTATCTAATGATTATATGAGTGTTATCTCATCTAATAATGATCATTATAATAAAAATATTGCTGATTTAAGAATTGAACTTAAAAATCTAATTCAAGATTGTTATACAAATAAAGTTCCTACAATATCTGAAGTTTATTTTGATTATGAATTTAATGATTATTTTATTTCTTATTCAGTACCAATATTTAATTCTTCTAATGAAATTGTTGGAGTTCTTAGTGCCTCTAGATTTTTAGATGTATTTTTTAATATCCTGGATTCTCCTACAATATTTAATAAAAAGTTAAATATCGATTGGATTAACTCTAATGGAGAATTTATTAGTTGGTCAAAGGAGAGTTTATTAGATACAAAATTAAGTACTATTTATGATTCTAATCATGTTTCTGATAATGAACAATTAAACATAAAAAACAATATTGAAAATAATGCATATTTTCAATCTAGTTTGTCCTATAAAAATAAAGATTATGATTTGTTTTTTATTCCTTTAAAATTTAATAATTGGTATTTAATTTACTTAGATAAATTAGCGGTATTTGATAAGCCTGTATCTAAGCTCCTTGATTCTATAAATTTATTTACTGCTTTAATAGTTATTACTATTCTTATATTATTAGCTTCTATATTATTATATATTAAGAATAATAATAAAGAATTAATGCTTCTTGCTTATAGTGATAAATTAACTGGAGCATATAATTTCGAAAAATTTTCTTCTTCTGCTGTTGAATTGTTGTCTTTAAATGATAAGCAATATAGTTTTGTTACTTTAAATATAAGACATTTTCAATTTATAAATACAATATTAGGTACTGAAAATGCAGATTTATTATTAATTTATATCTCAGAAGTATTAAATAAATCTATTCATTCAGATGAAGTTTATTGTCGTTATAATGCTGATCAATTTTATTTATTACTTCATGCAACAAATAAAGATGAGCTATTAAATCGTGTTTCAAAAATTGTTAATGATATAATTGAATATATAAATAATAAAATTAATATGAATTATCCTTTAAGTTTATATTCTGGAATTGCTATACATGATGAAACTTTTATTAATGATTCTAATGCTTTAGAAGTTTTTAATACTCTTATTTATAGAGCTGAATTTACACAAAAACATATTGAAGAAGAATATGAAAGTTCTATAGTTCTATATGATGAGAATATGCATAAAGCTAAATTATTATATAAATCTATAGAAATGGATATGCTATCAGCTTTAGAAAATGAAGAGTTTAAATTATTTTTACAGCCTAAAATGGATTTTAAAACCAATATAATTACTAGTGCAGAAGCTTTAGTTAGATGGATTAAAGATGATGGAAGTGTTATATATCCAGATGAATTTATACCTGTTTTTGAGAAGAATGGATTTTGTACTAAATTAGATATATATATGTTAGAAAAAGCCTTCCAAAAAATTCGTTCATGGATTGATAACGGAAAAAAACCTATTCCTATTTCAGTTAATCAAACTAAACTATTATTTTATCAAGCAGACTATATAGATACTTTATCTACTTTTGTAAATAAGTATAATATACCAAAGAAAATGATTGTTTTAGAATTTACTGAAAGCTTGGCAACAGATAATATAGATGATTTAAATAAAACATTATCCAAATTAAAAGAATTAGGTTTTGTAATATCTCTTGATGATTTTGGTAGTGGATATTCTTCATTAAATATACTTTCTAGTCTAAATATTGATGAAGTTAAATTTGATAGAGTGTTCCTTCAAAAAAATTCTGATAATGATAAGTATAAATCTACTATTATGAACTTAGTTAATTTATCTAAAGATTTATCATTATCTACAGTTATGGAGGGTGTTGAAAGTAAAGAAGATGAGCTCTTCTTAAAGGAAATTGGTTGTAATTATGGACAAGGTTACTTCTACAGTAAACCTATAAGTTCAGATGAATTTGATGAAAAGTTTATTTATAAAAACTAAAAGTATTAAAATATCATATCCAGGTTCCGTCGCATGCGCTCCAAGTCACCTTGCTATGATATTTTAATACTTCAAAGTTTAATTGTAAATTATCACTAATAAAATGTATAAAAAGGTGATGCAACATAAATACTTGCATCACCTTTTTTATTATACTAAGCAAGGAATATAGTGTTTATCTCTTATTTTATTATTTAAAAAAATTTTTAACAGTCTTATAACCTTGCATTATATTCTAAATTATGGCATTCTTATGTATAATTAAAATATAACTATGTTTAAAGAAAGATGTGATATTAATGAAACCAAAATATTTGATTATCATATCATTTGATGCTGTTTCATCACATGATATTGAAAAACTCAAAGAATTAGATAACTTTAAATACTTAATAGATAATGGAAGTTTACTTACAAATGTAGAAAGTGTCTATCCAACTTTAACATATCCAGCTCATGCTACAATCATGACAGGAATGTATCCTAAAAATCATGGAATAATAAACAATACTTTGAATAAATTTTCTGATGTAAACCCTAATTGGTATTGGTATAGAAAGTATATAAAAACTAATACATTATATGATTTAGCATCTGAAAAGGGATTAACCACAGCAGCCTTATTATGGCCAGTTACTGGCCGTAGTAAAATTAATTACAATTTAACTGAAATTTTTGCTCCAAAACCTTGGCAAAATCAAATAGTTATGTCTGCACTATCTGGAAGCGTAAAATATCAATTAGATTTAAATAAAAGATTTGGTCATTTAAGAAATGGCTTATCTCAACCTGCTTTAGATAACTTTGTACATGAATCTGTAAAATACACTATTTCTAAATATAAACCTAATTTATTACTTATTCATTACACTGATGTGGATACTAATAGACATAATCATGGCTATGATAGCAAAGAAGCAAATGATGCTCTATTAAGACATAATGAAAGATTAGGAGAAATAATTAAAACTTTAAAAGAAAATAGCATATTTGAAGATAGTACTATAGTAGCTTTAGGCGATCATAGTGCTTTAGATGGTGAATATTTAATTAGACTTAACTCTTTATTTAGAGAAAATGGATTACTTAAAGTAAATGATAATGGAATTATTAAATCCTATAAGGCAGTTGCCAAAACCTGTGATGGTTCTTCTTATATTTATTTAAAGGATAAAAATGATACTGAAACTTATAATAAGGTTCATGATATATTAGAAAAACTTATAGATAATCCTAATTCACCTATTGAGTTTATTTTAAATTCAAAGGAAGCTGAAGATTTTGGTGCTGATCCTAATTGTACTTTTATGGTGGAAGCTAATTTAAACTACTATTTTGTTGATGAAGCTATTGGAGATATAGTTGAAAAAATTAAAGAAGATGAGATTGGAAAAGTTTCTCACAGAACTAAGGCAACTCATGGTTATCATCCTAAAAAAGCTAATTATACTACCTTCTTTATAGCTTGCGGAAAAGGAATTAAAAAGGGAGTTAAAATAGATGGTGGAAGTCTTATTAACCATGGCCCTACCCTTGCTAAACTTTTAGGTGTTAATCTTGGAAATACTGATGGTGTGGCTGAAGATACACTTCTAGATTTATAGCTTATCATAATTATATATATTGTTCTCAGTCTCCGTCGCAGGCTCCAAGTCGACTTCCTAACAATATATATAATTATGTAAAACACTCTAAATTGGTCAGTAACAATACTAATGGAAAAAATTCAGCAAGCTGAATTTATATATTAAAAATAAGAGGTGAAATATGAAAGGTTTAAATAAACAAGAAAAAAGTTGGGCTCTTTATGATTGGGCAAATTCTGCTTATTCAATGACAATTACGTCTACTGTATTACCTATATATTTTAAATCAGTTGCTGAAGCTGGAGGAATGTCTTCCTCTAACTCTACAGCTCTTTGGGGATATACAATTTCCTTATCTACTATGGTTGTATCATTACTTGCTCCAATCCTTGGAACTATAGCTGATTATAAGGGAAATAAAAAGAAATTTTTTAAATTCTTCTTTACAATAGGTGTTTTATTTACTACTTTACTTGCGTTTATTCCAGAAAATAATCCTATTTTACTATTATTTTGTTATGGATTTACCTTAGTTGGATTCTCTGGTACTAATATTTTTTATGATGCTTTTTTAGTTGATGTATCTTCTAAGGAGAGAATGGACAAGGTTTCATCTTATGGATTTGCTCTTGGATATATAGGAAGCACTATTCCATTTATGATTTCTATAGTAATTGTTCTACTTTCTCAAAAGAATATATTACCTATATCTCTTCCTATGGCATGTAAACTAACATTTTTAATTACATCTATTTGGTGGCTAATATTTACTATTCCACTTCTTAAAAATGTTAATCAAATATATTATGTTGAACCTGAATCAAATCCAGTTCAAAAGTCTTTTAAAAGATTATTTTTGACTTTAAAAGAAATTAAGAATCATAAAAATATATTTCTATTTTTATTTGCTTACTTCTTTTATATTGATGGTGTTGATACTATAATTGGTATGGCTACTTCCTATGGAACTGATCTTGGAATTTCTATGATAGCACTACTTATTATTTTATTATTAACTCAATTTGTAGCTTTTCCATTTACGATTTTATATGGTAAACTCTCAGAAAAACTTGGTGGTAAAAAACTACTTTATATAGGAATTGCTACTTACACTATAATTTGTGTTTATGGATATTTCATAAAAACTGCAGTTGATTTTTTGATTTTAGCTATGGCTGTTGGCTCTGCTCAAGGAGGTATTCAAGCTATTTCAAGATCATTCTTTGGTAAAATGGTTCCTAAAGAACATGCAAATGAATTCTTTGGTTTTTATAATATCTTCGGAAAATTTGCAGCTATTATCGGTCCACTTCTTGTAGCTATAATTACTCAAGCAACTGGACAAACTAGAAACGGAATTTTAAGCTTAATAATTCTATTTGTTTTAGGATTTATTTGTTTAACCAAAGTAGATGAAGAATGAAAAATTAAAAATGAAAAATGTAGAATTTAGGAAAAAACTCCTTCGGAGTTTTGGAAATTAGTAAAGGACTGCCTTTGGCAGTCCTTTATTGTTTTATTTTCAGTTTTGCTGTGCAAAACATCCTTAATTATGCATTATGCATTATCAATTATCAATTATTTTGTTATGCATTATCAATTATCAATTGTTTAGAGTTTCTTTTCTTCCTTCAATAGACGAAGTTAGTTTTTCTCCAAAGTTTTTTAATAGAACTGAAATTGTTAAAAATGCTATTAGCACTATTCCTAGTATTAGGAAATCTTGTCCTATTATGCTGTAGTTTATTATATCTGCTGATACAACTTCTCTTAGTGCTTGTACTGCATATGTGAAAGGCATAAATGGATTTAATACCTTAAAGAATTTAGGTACTACTTCTAATGGGAATGTACCTGCACAAGCTGTAAGTTGAAGTATTAATAATATTATTGCAAGTAGTCTTCCTGCATCTCCAAATAGAGAAATTAAACATTGAACTATTGCAACGAATACTAGCGATAAGAAGATATTAGTTGCAAAATATAATACCATATTTGTTGGTTTTAAACCTAGCATAAGTACTACTACACTTACTAATATTGCTTGTAAAATCCCTACAAATGAATATGATAAATATTTTCCAACTACTTTATCAAATTTAGATAAATTTTCTTCATCCTTTACTTTAGAAGGAATTACGAAGAACATCATTATTGCACCTATCCATAATGATAATGGCATAAAGTATGGTGCAAAACCTGTACCATAGTTAGGAATAGCATTTATTGCTTCTAAATTCATATCTATAGCTTGTGATGCAAATTCTCCCATATCAGATGCACTATTAACTAGTCCATCTTTTAATTTATTAGCACCTTCTTCTAATTTAGTGCTTAGTTCCTTGCTACCATCATAAAGCTTATTAACACCATCTGTTAATGTAGGAACTGCTGAAGTTAACTGAGTTATACCTGAACTTAATTCTTGTTGTCCATTTACTAATTTATTTGAACCACTTGCTAATTCAGTAGTACCATTTGCTAATGTACTTGAACCATTATAAAGTTCAGTTATTCCTGCTGATAATGTTGGAATATTAGAATTCAATTCCTTTGCTCCTGCATTTAACTTTCCAGCACCTTCATTTATAGCACTTAATCCTGTGCTTAAATTAGCAGTACTATCTGAAATTGCTTTTAATCCAAGTCCAAATTCGCTTGTATTAGGATTTAATCCTTCTTTTAATTGATTTAATCCTAAATTTAATGCACTAACTCCATTTTGTACTTCAGAAACACTAGAAATCAATGAAGTTGTTCCATTTGCTACTTGCTTAGAACCTTCTGTATATTCATTAAGCTTTTCTTTAAAATAACTATTTCCTTGTACTAATTTTATTACATCTGCAGAACTATTTTGAGCTTTTTCATTAACTGCTTGAGCTATTTGTAATGCTTGATTAATTAATGTATTCTTTGTATCAATATCAGTTGTACTAGCTGCTTGACTTAGTAATGCCATAACCTTACCATTTGCTTCAGCTGAAGTTGATACTCCTGAAACTAAAGTGTTAATTCCATTGTAAATATCATTATATCCTGCAGATATTGCATCTGAACTTTGTGATACTAAATTAGCACCAGAATTTAGTTGTGCTATACTTTCACTACCTGCACTTAATGCACTATTTAATTGGTTTGAACCTTCACTTAACTTTTCTACCGAAGGATAAATAGTTGAATTATATGCATCATATAATTTTTTACTTCCATCAGCAATTTGTTTTGATCCTGAATTTGCTGTAGAAATTCCACTTTGTAAATCTGAAGTTCCTTTTGTTAATTCATTTACTCCAGTACTTAAGCTTGGAACCTTTGAATATAACTGTCCAAGACCTTCATTTAAAGCTTTTGAACCATCAGAAACTTGACTTATACCATTATTTAAGGCTACTTGTCCATCTAATAATTGAGATGCACCATCTCCTAATTTGTTAGCACCCTCAGCTAATTCTGGAACCTTATCATTTAAGGTAGCTAATCCATCATTAATTTGTTTACTTCCATCAGCTGCTTGTACTAATCCATCCTTAGCTTCATATAAACTATCAAAGGCTACTTCAATATAATTGCTTGAAATGCTAGAATTTAATTTTCCTTTAAGCTCAGCTTCCACCTTTGAGTTAATTTGAGATGCTAAGAAATTTTTCTTATCATTTGTTATAAACTCAATTTTTGCTTTTTGTGGTTTTCCTTCCTTAGCTGATATTACATTAGATGAAAAATCCTCTGGAATAACTACTTTAGCATAATAGGTTTCACCTTCTAAACCTTCATTTGCTTCTTCTTCCGTAGTAAACTCCCAACCAATTTCATTGTTAGACTTAAGTTCATCTACAATATCATTTCCATAGTTTACTTTTTCTCCATCCATAACAGTACCAGCATCATTGTTTACTACTGCTAAATGAATATCTTCTAATTTTGAATAGGGATCCCAAAAGGCATACAAGTATAATAATGAATATAAAAGAGGAACTACTATGATTGCAATTATTGACACTCGTATAAACCTATTCTTTAGAATGCTTTTAATATCTTCCTTTGCAATTCTTAGGAAATTCATAAAATCACCTTCTATTTAGTTTTTTGTACTGACTAGTCAATAATCAGTATGTTATAGTTATACTATTTTTGTACTAACTAGTCAATAATTAAATATATATTTTATAAATTTACACTAGAAAACATTTACTAATTTAAATTTGTTAAAAATAATAAGAGATAAGTATTATATTCTTTAAAATCTAATACTTATCTCTATAACTAATTATCTAAATTTATTATGTTTTTTTATTAATTATAATTTTTTATTTCATATCCGTTTTTACCGTTATTTTTTACTTTATAAAGCATTTCATCAGCTTGCTTGTACAATTCCTTAAAATCACTATTCTTATTACTTATAACACAGCCAATGCTTAAAGATATTTCTTGTTTAATATTATTATACTCTATATTTTTTTTCATTTTTGTACATAATACATTTAACTTTTGGCTAATCATATTAATGTTATTTTCTTGAATATCTTTTACAAAAACTATAAATTCATCTCCACCTAGACGACAAATAATATTTTCTTTAGTAAATTTCTTCATTAATATTAATGTAAATTCTTTTAATACATCATCACCAATATGATGTCCTAATCTATCATTTACTTTCTTAAAATAATCTATATCAATTATTATAAAAGCATAATATAAATTTAAACTTTTTGTATTTAAATATTCCTTTATTAATGTTTCTCCTGCTTCACGATTATAAGCACCTGTTAAAACATCTATTTGTGATTTCTTTAATAGTAATTTCTTGTCTTCATTCAGTTTCCTAACTCTACGTAAAATTATCATAGAAATTGCTATTATTATAATTACTCCTATTACTGTAAGTAATGCAGTATTTTCAATAATTATTTGCTTTACTGTAACTTTATGATGAATATTAGAAGTATTCTCATAAATAATACTACTAATTTCATCTTTTGATAGAGTATTAATTGATTTATTAATAATATTAATTAATTCTTTATCTATTGGCTTTGCAAATCCTATTGATGCACCAACGTTATCTTCTCGATATAAAACAACTAAATTAGAATAATAATTCGTAGAAATATAATTTGATACAGAATAGTTATTATAACTAGTTATTGTTGCTTCTCCTTTTTCTATTGCCTTTAAAGCCTCTTCTAAATTTTCATAATATTTAATTTCACCTTCATCAATTAGCTCAGGATACCCATACCCTTTTACTACAGCAGTTATTTCTTTATCTAATTTAATATTTTTATTCTTTACTCTAACTATATCTGTATTCATGTATGATTGTGTAATAAACAATTCTTTTCCATTTTCAATTGAATATGTATCTGGTACAGCTACTATTAAATCAGCTTTTTTATCTTCAATCATTTTGTAAGCTTCTTCATAAGTATAAGCCTCTATAAATTCAACTTTAATACCTGCTCTTTCCATAATTAATCTTACTAAATCAATAAAAATACCATCTGCTTCATTAGTTTTAGTATTGTAATATTGAACTGGTATATTATTATCAACATAAATTGCCTTTAATACACCTAGACTATTGATATATTCTTTTTCTTCTTTATTTAAGCTTACTATTTTACTGTTAAAAATTTCAAAATATTTATTATATAATATTTGTTCATAATCTGGATTTTTTTCTTTTATTTTAAAAATTGCTTTATTTAAATCAGATATTATTTCTGTATTTTCTTTTGTTGTTGCAAAATAATATGGTACTGCTCCAAATCTAGCAATAACTTTTTCTTCATCATTATTTAATAAATCTCCAGTAATAATAGCATCTATTTCGCCGCTCTTTAATGCTTCTTTAATTTCAGTATCATCACCATAGGGATAAGGAATAAGATTTACATTTTCAATACCACTAGCTTTGCAAAACTCATTGAATTTTTCAAGTTTTACTTTTGCTGTTTCAAAGTACCCTACTTTAATTCCATCTAAGGTTTCAATATTCGAAATATCTATACTATTATTATCCTTTAAAGTAACTAAAGTAGTATATGTAGCACCAGTGCTGTACTCTGGAAAATCATATAATTCCATAGTTTGCTCATTTTTAAACATTCCACCTGCAATATCTATCTCTCCGTCTTTTAATTTATTAATAACATCATTGAGACTCATTTGAATAAATTCATATTCCCACCCAGTATATTTACTAATTTCCCTTAAGTATTCAAAAGAAAATCCACTATAAATACCATCGTTAACTTCTGTGAATCCAGGAACAATTGAATATCCAACTTTAATCTTATTATTAGTTTCGGCATTTACATAACTAATTTTCATACTTAAACATATATGTATAATACCTAATATCAAAAGAATATTTTTTACTTTTTTTAAACATTTCATTATTCTATAACTCACTCTCAATCTCCATTTTGCTCTAATTTATTTTAAATATTATATATTATAAATTAAAGAGCCTTTATATCTTCTAGATACATTGGTTTATTGTAGTAATAGCCTTGTACATATAATAAATTATTTTCTATTTTCTTAATTGCAATATCTTGTTCTTTTTCTTCAACGCCTTCTAATATAACCTTTTTATTTGCAGCTCTTGCTATTTTGGATATAAATAATACAATTTCATTTCTAATTATATCCTTACCAATTCCATCAACAAAGTTCTTATCTATCTTTATAATATCAATATCTAGTTTTTGAAGTACATCTAAGTTTGAATATTCTACTCCAAAATCATCTATTGCAATTTTAAATCCTGCTTTCTTTAAAAGATTTATATTTTTATTTATCTTCTCTAAGTCATTCATTTTAACTCTTTCAATTACTTCTAAACAAATCTGATTAGGGCCTAAATTAGATTTATGTAATATTTGAATTGCTTTTTTTATAAAAACATCATTTTCTATTTCATTTAAAGATAAGTTAAGTGATATATAAAATCTCTTCCCCTTAACACATTTATAATTCTTAATTTCATCATAATCTTTAATCACCTTTTTAAGAATCCAAAGAGAAATATCAAATAGCATATCATTTTCTTCAATTTCAGGTATAAATTTATAAGGAGGAATAATTTTATTATCTGAATCTATAAGCCTTAGTAAACCTTCAAAGCCAGCTATTTCCCTATTTCTAGGATTATAAATAGGCTGATATTGTATTAAGTAATTATCATTTTTCATTCTATACTTAATTTTATTTCTTATTTTTCTCTTCCTTATTTGCGGAATTATTAAGACTATACTTACAACTAAAGATAATACAATCAATATTATAATGGTAATTATTTTTTCAATTAATTTTTTATTATAATCCTCGTTAAAGTATTTAGCTTGAATTGTTTCAATTGGATTATACTTTTGCTCTTTATATTCTTTAATAGCCTCATCAATATTATCTAAAATATCTGCACTACCTTTATTACCGCCTATATAGATTTGCTCACCTGCAAATTTATATATCATTTCATACTTACTTTTTTTATATGCATTATCTACCATTAAATCAATTTTATCATCTTTCATTAGTTGCTCTAATATTTTATAATTCTTATCGTATACAATTTCCATCTTAATATTATTTGCTTCAAAGAATTTTAAAATCCATTCTGCATTATGGTCATCTTCAACTAATCCAAGTCTTAACTCATTATTTGATTCAAAATCACTTACACTAATATTTGTTTTACTAAAAATACCAAATTCCTCTTGAGAAATGCTTTTTTTATTGAATATTATGTCTCTACTTTCCATAATACTAATAGGTAATCCTAGCATAATATCTATATCACCATCTTCTAGCATTTCTAATCCATCAGAAATATTGCATAAAACATATTCATATTCAAAATCATATTTTTTACGTAATAGCTTCAAAAGATCATCATAATATCCTTTAATTGTGCCATTTTCCTCAACATATATGTAAGGCTCGTATTCATACACTCCAATCTTAATTACATCTTTTGACTCTGTATTCATAGAATATACATTTATTGAGAGCATATTTAAAATTAATACAATTATTATCATCGATATCAGGTGTTTAAACTTTATTTTAATCTCCCCCAAATCCTATAATATATTGTTAAACCAAAATTTTCATTAATTATTATATTTACTTTTTTCTTGTAAATCAATATTTTTACATTATACCATAAAAAATACTACTTTAATACATTATTTATACAATTTAATCATAATAAAATAAGAGATAAACATTATATTCCTTGCTCCGTCGCATGCGTTCCAAGTCGCCGTCATACAATGTTTATCTCTTTGCAAACTGAAGGAAGGAAAGTATAAATAGTTAGTAATAGGTCATAACTTTTTTATACTTTCCTCGTATAATAAAATTATAAAAGCTAATACGAATATTATTACTTTTATAAGTAAACTCTAATCAG
>NZ_JACSQZ010000014.1 GCF_014836325.1 Clostridium gallinarum | reverse complement strand
ATTTTTAAAAATCTTTATTACCTGCGTATATATGATATGAGGAGGTGATAAAGATGGCAGCAAGTTCAATATTAGTTGATAATACTTTAGGAGTAAGTTACCAAGTAGGGGTAGACTCTGAAGGAAAAGATGTTTTTAATGGACAAAGCTTTAAAAACATATCTACTACTGCAACAGATGAGGACTTAGTAGCTTTATGTGATGCTATAGATGAAGTTATAGCATATAACATTTCTACTATTAAAAAAGTTCAAACTTATGTAGTAACTAGGGGTTAATAGTATTTAGTTATACTAGGTAAATTAAAAGGGAAAAACTTATTTTAGAAAGGAGGAGAAAATATGATTCAAAGAACAGCAAGTATGAGTTTTAAAGATGCGGGAGGAAAAAAGCTAACGTTATCTATTAAGGATGTAAAAGAAGATATTGAAGATTTAGTAGTAGTATCATTAATGGATACTATTATAAATAGAAAGCTTATTAAAACTGAAAATGGAGATTTAGTTGAAAAGCAAGCAGCTCAAGTAGTTGTTAAGGATACAAAGGAAATTACTCTTTAATTTTTAAATATTAAATAGATTTTACTATATATTTAATTTTTGTATTGGGGGTTGTCTTAGGCAACTCCTTAATAATATTTTTAATTTTGTCATATTTGAGTGTATCTAGACAAAAATAAGAGATAAGTATATAATTATTAAAAAAAGAAAATATAAAAACTTGAAATAATTAAATAAAAATACATTTTATAACCTTGAGAAATCAAGGTTTTTTCAAATATTAAATAAATTTTCGTTTAAGAATTTTAATAAAAATATCCACTTTATAAAATTTATAATAAAAGAGGAGAAAAGAAAATGACAGCAGAATTAGAAAAACATTACAATAAATTTTGCGAAGATAAAAGATTAACAAGAAGACATGGACAAGTTGAATACATAACTTCTATGAAGTATATTCATGAATATTTAAATGACAATAAAAATTTAAAAATATTAGATGTTGGAGCTGGTACTGGAAGATATTCAGTAACCTTAGCAAATGAAGGTTATGATGTAACAGCAGTTGAGCTTGTAAAGCATAATTTAGGAGTTTTAAAATCTAAAGGCAGTACTGTAAAGGCTTTTCAAGGAACAGCTTTAAATTTATCAAGATTTGAAGAAAATACTTTTGATATGACATTAGTTTTTGGACCAATGTATCATTTATATACACTTGAAGATAAAATAAGAGCTTTAGAAGAAGCAAAGAGAGTAACTAAAGTTGGTGGGAAAATATTAGTTGCATATCTTATGAATGAGTATAGTGTAATAACATATGGATTTAAAGAAAATAACATAAAAAAAGCTATTGAAAATGGAAAACTTGATGAAAATTTTCATGTGAAATCAAGTCCAGAAGATCTATATGATTATGTAAGACTTGAAGATATTAATAAAATAAATGATGCAGCAGGGGTAAAAAGAGTAAAGATAATTTCAGCAGATGGACCAGCTAACTATATGAGACCAACTTTAAATGCAATGGATGAAGAAACTTTTAAAATCTTTGTTGAATATCATTTATCAACCTGTGAAAGACCTGAATTATTAGGAGCAGGAGCTCATACATTAGATATTTTAACAAAAGAGTAAATTTAATATAATAAATTTAAAGAGAATTTAATAGAAAAAATATACACATATATTTTAAGCTTGATAGTAAGGAAAGAGAAACTTTCATTTACTACCAAGCTTTTATTTTATTTTAATTCATAAATATCAGATTATCACTATAAGAATATATACCAATATGAGGGAAATTACTTCATATTTATATTCTATTACAAAAAAATATTATCATAGATTATCATAAAAATTAGTTTTTTATAGAAATATATAAGTGGATTTAAAACATTATTATAAATAGAAAAATACTGTAAAACATAGTAAAATGAAAATAGATATAAATAGGAGGATAAAATTATGATCACAGGAGAATTAAAAAGTAAAGTAGATAAGATTTGGGAAACCTTTTGGACTGGGGGAATAACTAATCCATTAGAAGTAATAGAGCAGTTTACATATCTTTTATTTATTAAGGGATTAGATGAAATAGAAACAACAAAGGAAGCAGAAGCAGAAATTTTAGGTATAGATTTTAAAAGAACTTTTCCAGAGGATAAACAACATTTAAGATGGAGTAAGTTTTCTAATGAAGGAAATACAGAAAAAATGTATTTAATAGTTCAAAATGAGGTGTTTCCTTTTATTAAAAATCTTCATGGAAATAATGAATCAGCTTATGCAAAATATATGGGAGATGCTATATTTAAAATTCCAACTCCACTTATGTTAAGTAAGATAGTTGATGGAATTAATAATATTAAGTTTGATAAAGATAAGGATACAAAGGGAGATTTATATGAGTATCTATTATCTAAAGTAGCAACAGCAGGAACTAATGGTCAGTTTAGAACACCAAGACATATTATTGATATGATGGTTAATTTAATGAAGCCAACACCAGAAGATGTAATAGTTGACCCTGCTATGGGAAGTGCTGGATTCTTAGTATCGTCACAAGAGTATTTAAGAAAGAATCATAATGATCTGTTCTTTGTTCAAGGCTTAAAGGAACACTTTAATAATAATATGTTCTATGGTTTTGATATGGATAGAACTATGCTTAGAATTGGTGCTATGAACATGATGCTTCATGGAGTTGATAATCCTAATATAGAATATAAAGATTCATTATCAGAAGTTAATACAGATAAAGAAAAATTCACATTAGTATTAGCAAATCCACCATTTAAGGGAAGCTTAGACTATGAAGCAGTATCAGCAGATATTTTAAAAATAACAAAAACAAAGAAAACAGAACTTTTATTCTTAGCATTATTCCTAAGAATATTAAAAATAGGTGGAAGGTGTGCATCTATAGTTCCAGATGGAGTTTTATTTGGATCAACAGGTGGACATAAATCAATAAGAAAAGAAATAGTAGAAAACCATAAGCTTGAAGCTATAATATCAATGCCAAGTGGAGTTTTTAAGCCATATGCAGGAGTATCAACAGCTATTATGATATTTACTAAAACAGGAACAGGTGGAACAGATAAAGTATGGTTCTATGATATGAAAGCAGATGGATACTCATTAGATGATAAGAGAAATCTAATTGAAGAAAATGATATTAAAGATATAATAGAAAGATTCAATAACTTAGATAAAGAAGAGGGTAGAAAAAGAACAGAACAAAGCTTCTTTGTACCAGTAGAAGAAATAAGAGAAAATGGCTATGACTTATCTATAAATAAATACAAAGAAATAGAATACGAAGAAGTACAATATGATTCACCACAAGAAATAATGCTAAGAATTAGAGAACTGGAAATGGAAATAACATCAGGAATAGAAGACTTAGCAGAAATGATTGGAGAAGTGTAAGATGGAGTATATTAAATTAAATGAATTATGTGAAATAAATATTGGAAAAACTCCGTCAAGAAGTAAACGTGAATATTGGGGAAAAGGATTTAATTGGTTATCAATATCTGATTTAAAAGAGAATAGAGTATCTAAAACTAAAGAAGAGATTACAGATATTGCAATTAAAGAATGCAATATGAAATTAGTTCCCAAATATACAGTTGTAATGAGTTTCAAGTTATCTATTGGTAAAATAGCAATATTAGATAAAGATATGTATACTAATGAAGCAATTGCTAATTTTCAAATAAAAGATAGGCAAATTCTTACCCCTGAGTATTTATTTTATGCATTAAAAACAGTTAATTTTAATAATACAGATAGAGCTGTAATGGGAGCTACATTAAATAAAGCTAAGCTAAATGACGTAAAAATCCCATATTGTAATATAAAAATTCAAGAAAAAATAGTTAAAATTTTAGATAAAGCCCAAGAATTAATTAATAAAAGAAAAGAACAAATAGAAGCATTAGATGAATTAGTTAAATCAAAATTTATCGAGATGTTTGGTAATCCAGCAACTAACCCAAAAGGGTGGGAAATTACAACTATAGGTGAAATAGCAACAGATGTACGTTATGGAACAAGCAAACCAGCAGTAGAAGGTGGAAAATATCCTTATCTTAGAATGAATAATATAACTTATAGTGGTTATTTAGATTTAAATAATTTAAAGTATATTGATATTGAAGATGAAGAGTTAGAGAAATGCGTTGTCCGTAAAGGAGATGTTTTATTTAACAGAACCAATAGTGCTGAGTTGATAGGTAAAACTTGTGTTTTTGACCTTGATGAACCTATGATAATAGCAGGTTATATTATTAGAGTGAGATTAATACAATGTATGTTACCTATTTATCTTTCAATGTTTTTAAATTCAGATTTTGGTAAGGGATTATTAAAAGGAATGGCAAAAGGAGCTGTTAATCAAGCTAATATAAATGCTCAAGAGTTAAAAAGTATAAAAATTATAGTTCCACCAATAGAACTTCAAAATCAATTTGCTGACTTTGTTAAAGAAGTAGATAAAATGAAGTTGAAAATGGAAAAGAGTTTAAAAGAGTTAGAGGATAATTTTAATTCATTAATGCAAAAAGCATTTAAAGGGGAGTTATTCTAAAAGGAAACTCACTACTCACATGCGTTCGTAGGAGTACCTTCGACTGACTAAATCAAAGATTTAGAGTCTCAGGTAAATTGAAATTTGAATTGGAGAATAGTTTAAAAGAATTAGAAGATAATTTTAATTCTTTAATGCAAAAGGCATTTAAGGGAGAATTGTTTAAATAATTTGTAGAAAAGAGGTGTTTTAAATGTTATATCATGCATCGGGTGAAACAGTTGAGTTTCCGGAAATTAGGAAAAGTAAGTATACTAAAGATTTTTCGTGGGGGTTTTATTGTACAAATAATTATGAGCAAGCTGAGAAATGGGCAAAAAGAAATAGAAAATCACCAACTATAAATTATTATACTTATATAGAAAATAAAGATTTGAGAATACTAAAATTTGAAAAGATGAATGATGAATGGCTCGATTTTATTGCAAAGTGTAGAGCTGGGTTTATACATGATTATGATATTGTTGAAGGACCTATGGCTGATGATACAGTATGGAATTTTGTAAATGACTTTTTAAATAATGAAATATCAAGAGAAGTCTTTTGGCAATTAGCAAAATTTAAATATCCTACTCATCAAATAAGTTTTCATACTTTGAAAGCTCTTGATTGTCTGAAATTTGAAAGGAGTGAGGTTATTAATGACTGATATTCAAAAGGATGATTTATTTTATGTATGTTCTCTTATTGAATTTATATCTAGAAAAACTAAAAATAAGAGATCTACAATAGTTAAAATACTAGGGAAAAAAGAATTAAGCAGACAGCTATCTCTTGCAGAAGTAAATCATTGTTTATCATTTGAGCAAGTTTCTGATGAATTAATTGAGTATTTTAATATAGCTTATGGAGAGTTTGATTCTGTAGGTGAATGTAAGTATACTTTACCAAGTGTTCAGTCAATAGGTAAAGTATATCAAAGATTAATACTTAGCGTAATTTCTGAAGAGGATAATATAGTCGATGTTTTATATGAAGTATTTTGTTCATATATAAGTGATGAAATTTCAGATTTTAATTCATCTGTATATTATAGTAATCCAGATTATTTAAAGTGGTCTTATCTAGAAGGAAAATTATTAGATTAGATACTAATTACTTTGATTTTGATATTAAAATTATATAAAAATTATAAATTTTGATTAGATAATAAAAAATAAGCATTATACTATAACATTTATGAAATAAAAGGAGTAGATGTTATGGTTAAAGATATTATTTTAAAAATTGAAGAAAGAATGAGTGAGTTTCTTGATCCTTTTCAAATGAAGACTCTTCATAATGAGTTAATAAACAATTTAATTGAAGTAGATATAATTAATAATAATTATAGTAAAATAGAAACAAAGAATTATTTAGATGCTTTTATATGTGCTAAAAGAGTTGAAGGATGTTCGGAAAAATCAATAAAATATTATAAATCTACTATCGAGAAAATGTTATTAACTATAAATAAAGAAATTAATAAAATTTACACAGATGATTTAAGAAGATATTTAGCGGATTATTATACTAATAGTCAAGCTAGTAAAACAACAGTTGATAATATAAGAAGAATATTATCTAGCTTTTTTTCATGGCTTGAAGAAGAAAATTATATTGTTAAAAGTCCAGTAAGACGTATTCATAAAATCAAAACAACTAAAGTTATTAAAGCTACTTATAGCGATGAAAATATAGAAATAATAAGAGATAATTGCAAAGATATAAGAGATTTAGCTATAGTTGATTTATTAAATTCAACAGGTATGCGTGTGGGAGAACTAGTTAAGTTAAATATTAGCGATATTAATTTTAATGAAAGAGAATGTGTAGTATGGGGAAAGGGAGATAAACAAAGAGTTGTTTATTTTGATGCTAAAGCTAAAATACATTTACAAGAATATTTAATGAAGAGAATGGATGATAATGAAGCACTTTTTGTAACTTTATTAAGGCCATATAGAAGATTACAAATAAGTGGAGTAGAAATTAGATTAAGAGAACTTGGAAAAAAGCTTAACATCGATAAAGTTCATCCACATAAATTTAGAAGAACATTAGCAACTAGAGCTATAGATAAGGGAATGCCTATAGAGCAAGTACAAGAATTATTAGGACATGAAAAAATAGATACTACGCTTCAATATGCAATGGTTAATAAAAATAATATTAAAAATTCACATAGAAAATTTATTGGATAATTTAAATGTAAATCAAAATTTATCGAGATGTTTGGTGATATTAGGGAATTATGTACTGTTTCAGAATATATTATTTCTCTTACTGCTGGGAAAAGTTTAGCAGGAGAGACAGAGTGTAAAAATAAAGTTTTAAATACAGGAAGTATAAGTTATGATTATTTTGATAAAACACAAGTTAAAAATCTTCCAATTGATTATATACCAAAGATAGACCACTTAGTTAATAAGGGAGATGTATTAATAAGTAGAATGAATACTTCAGAATTGGTTGGAGCAACAGCATATGTATGGAATGTAGATGAAGATACGTATATACCAGATAGATTATGGAAAGCGAATTTTAAAGATAATGCAAATCCAATTTTTATATGGCAGTTATTGATTCAAAGAGGTACAAAAGAGAAAATAAAAAGAATAGCATCAGGAACAAGTGGGAGTATGAAAAATATTTCAAAGCAAGGATTATTAGGTATAGAGGTAATTAAAGTAAATATAGATAAGCAAAATGAATTTGCTAACTTTGTTAGACAAGTAGATAAAATGAAGTTAAAAATGGAAAAGAGTTTAAAAGAATTAGAAGAAAACTTTAATTCATTAATGCAAAAAGCTTTTAAAGGAGAGTTATTCTAAAAGGAAACTCCTTCTCCAAAGTCGAAGGAGTACCTTCGACTTACTAAATCAAAGATTTAGAGTCTCAGGTAAATTGAAATTTGAAGTGGAGAAGAATTTAAAATAAATAAAGGATAATTTAAATTTATTGATGGAAAAATTAGTTGAATAGAATTTGTTAATTAACATAGAAAGAAAATAGTATACTGTTTTTAGTTAAATATAAGTAATATTGAGGAGACGAGGGGAATGAAAAAATATCGTTATTTTTTTGTTGCAGGGGCTGAATGTTCATATGGATTACCTTCAGGTGGTAAGTTTGCATTAGATATATTAGAATGAGTACAGTCAAAGATAAGGAAGCATTTAAGAATCAATTGAATAATATAGATTCAACATCAAGATATTCTAAATGGCTACCAGATGATTATACAAGTAAGAAATTAACTGCATTTACAAAAGGACAATATGATACAATATTTAGAGCTTTTAATAGGATCTTTAGGAGAAGAGTTAACTCATAGATTAAATGATGGTATATTTGAAAAGAGCCCAGATTCAATAGATTTATTTTATGATTTAGGAGCTATATTTACATTAGATTATAAAAATACTTGAATGAAAGTTTTAGAATTACTTATAGATTCAGAGGATATAGATATTAAAAATATATATACTGATGAAGAAATAATAAACTACTTTGGAATATTAATTTTGGAGGATATAGACTCTAAGGCTCTAGATTATCAAACCTTAATAGATAGCAATTGGAGAAGATGTACATTATTTAAATGGTTCAGTTAATGATTATTATGATCCATATTTAAATAAGATTGTATCATTAGAAGAAAATAATTATAAAAAACATATAATAGTACCATTTTTATTTACTCAAAGTGGAATAAAACCATTAACCTCAGTAAAAATGTCAGAAAGATATGTTGATCTGTTTAATAAGTTTAGGGAATCAGATATAATATGTGTTTCTGGATTTGGATTTAATGCTGATGATGGACATATAAATGGTATGTTTAGAGAACTTATAGAGGATTATGGTAAAGAAATAGTAATATTACATTTTTCTGATGGACAAGAATATAGAGAGAAAATAGTCAAATCATATTATCAGGAAAGATTAAGATTAGACAATTGTAATGGAATACGTATAATACCTGTAGATAGAAATAGAAAGAGAATAAAATCAGAAAAAATGTGGTATGAAGTTTTGAACGAGAAATAGATTTCTTTGAACAAAATATAATTGAATATTAAAAGAGTATAGGTAAATAATTAAACTAAAGATAAAAATATCAGGAGATGAAAATAATGAGAAAAATCAAGCCACTTAACGATTTTATTTTTAAAAAGATTTTTGGCGAAAAAGGAAATGAAGATATTTTAATATCATTTATTAATGCAGTTCTAAAAAGAACTAATGAAGAACTGATAGAAGAAATTGAAATTATTGATAATAAACAATTAACAAAAGATATTATAAATGATAAGACTGGTATAATAGATGTAAGAGCAAGAACTATCAAAGGTGAAAATATCGACATAGAAGTACAGTTGACTGACCAAGGAAATATGGATAAAAGAACTTTATTTTATTGGGGAAAAATGTATTTAGAGAATATTAAGCAAGGTGAAGATTATACTTCTCTTGAAAAGGTAATAACTATAAATATTTTAGACTTTGATTATTTAAAAACTAAAAGCTATCAATCATCATTTCATCTTTGGGAGGACATAGAGAAGGATTATATGCTAACAGATATGGTTGAAATACATTTTTTAGAACTTCCTAAATTTAGACGTAAAGAAAATAAAAATTATAAGGATAATGCTATTGAAAGATGGTTAGCATTTTTAGAAAAGGATATACCAGAAGCAACCTTAAAGGAGTTGATGGATTTGGAACCTGCCATTGAGAAAGCTGAAAAAAGAATAGAATACTTAAGTAGTGATGAAGAAACAATGAATACTTACTGGGAAAGAGAAAGATCTTTACATGAAAGAGCTAATATGGTTAATTCAGCATTTAATAAGGGGATAGAGAAAGGAATAGAAAAAGGAATAGAGCAAGGAAGAACAGAAGGAATATATGAAGTTGCTATAAAGTTACTTGATATATTGGATGATAGAACTATTTCTGAAAAGACAGGATTGGATATAGAAATAATAAAAAAATTAAGAGAAGAAAACTAAATAAGAAATGTAGAAGCTCTAGGTATTTTTTGCTTAGAGCTTTTATATTTTTTTAATTAGAGAAAAAATTTATAAATTGTGATTAGATAAAAAGAAATAAGCATTATACTATAACATTTATGAGATAAAAGGAGTAGGGGGTATGGTTAGAGATATTATTTTAAAAATCGAAGAAAGTATGAGTAGGGGGCTTGATCCTTTTCAAATGAAGGCTCTTCATAATGAGTTAATAAACAATTTAATTGAAGTAGATATAATGAAAAATGACTATAGTGAAATTAACATAAGAAGAATACTATCTAGCTTTTTTTTCATGGCTTGAAGAAGAAAATTATATTGTCAAAAGTCCAGTAAGGCGTATTCATAAAAATAAAACAACGAAAGTTATTAAGGGAACTTGTAGTGATGAAAATATAGAAATAATAAGAGATAATTGCAAGGGCATAAGAGATTTAGCTATAGTTGATTTATTGAATTCAACAGGTATGTGTGTAGGAGAGTTAGTTAAGTTAAATATAAGAAATATTAATTTTAATGAAAGAGAATGTGTAGTATGGGGAAAGGGAGATAAACAAAGAGTTGTTTATTTTGATGCTAAAGCTAAAATACATTTACAAGAATATTTAAGAAAGAGAATAGATGATAATGAAGCACTTTTTGTAACTTTATTAAAGCCATATAGAAGATTGCAAATAAGTGGAGTAGAAATTAGATTAAGAGAACTAGGAAGAAAGCTCAATATTGATAAAGTCCATCCACATAAGTTTAGAAGAACATTAGCAACTAGAGCTATTGATAAGGGAATGCCTATAGAGCAGGTATAAGAGTTATTAGGACATGAAAAAATAGATACTACTCTTCAATATGCAATGGTTAATAAAAATAATATGAAAAACTATCATAGAAAATTTATTGGATAATTTTGGGTAAATAAAAATTATAAAGGAAATTAACTAATCATATTAGTGCGTAGGGGGGATATTCCACTGACTAAATATAAAATTTGGAGTGTCAGTTAAATTTTAATTAATTTGGTTGGGTATATATGGTATAATATATATAAATGAAAGAGAAATTTTAAATAAAGGTTTATAATAATTAAGTATAAATAAGCTTTAGAAGGAGAAATTATGAGAGAAATAGAATTAGATTTATTTACAGATATGATGAAAATATATAGAGAGACAGATGCACAATGCAATTTTAAAGCAGCAGGATTTTTTCAAATGATACAAACTGAAGGTGCAATTACAACTGCAAAGGAAATTATAAATAATTCAGAAGTTACAGAAGGATTCATAAAGCTAGCAGAGTGTAATAGATTAGATTTATCTTTAGAAGCTTTAGTAATTCAAGATAAGTATAAGGAGTTATTTACTCCAAAAGAGAGAAAAATATGTATAAATAGACTAAAAAAACATGGATATAAAGAAATTTTAAAATAATAGATTTAAAAATATATTAAAAACGTAGTTATATTGATATTAATGTGGGGAGTGGGAGATTGAGTAACTTTGAATTTTTAAAGGGGAAAAAGAATTTCGAGGGCTTTAGCAATGCTTGTTTAGAAGCAGAAAAAAGTATATTAGTTAGCCCAGCTACAACTGCTATTTTATCAAGAAGGGCTTTAGAACTTGCTGTTAAATGGGTATATAGTTTTGATTCTGATTTAGTATTACCATATCAAGATAATATAAGTTCTTTAATACATAATAATAGCTTTGTAGAACTTATAGATTATGAAATGTTACCTATAATAAAATATATTGTTCAATTAGGTAATGTTGCTGTTCATACTAATGCTAATATTAAAAGGGGCGAAGCTATTTTATCATTAAATAATCTTCATAAGTTTGTAAGTTGGATAGATTATTGCTATGCAGATGAATTTACAGCAGGAGAATTTGATGAAGATATTCTACTTGAAGGTGAAGAAAAAAGAACAAGACCTGAAGAGTTAAAAGATTTATATAATAAGCTTAGCTCTAAGGATAAGAGAATTGAAGAAATAAGAAGACAAAATGAAGAGTTAATAAAGGAATTAACTAAAAAGAGAAAAGAAAATAAAGAGAATTATGATTTTAATATAGATGAAATAAGTGAGTTTGAAACAAGAAAAAGATATATTGATGTTGAGCTTAAGCTTTCTGGATGGAATATAGGTAAAGATGTAGGAGAAGAAATTAAGCTTATTGGCATGCCTAATAATGAAGGGATTGGATATGCTGATTATATTCTATATGGAGATAATGGAAGACCATTAGCAGTAATAGAAGCAAAAAGGACTTCAAAGGATCCAAAGATAGGTCAACAACAAGCTAAACTTTATGCAGATTGTTTAGAAAAAGAATATGGACAAAGACCTATTATTTTCTTTACTAATGGTTTTGAAACATATATATGGGATGATTATAATAATTATTCTGAAAGAAGAGTATATGGCTTTTATAAAAAATCAGAACTACAATTAATGGTAGATAGAAGAAATAATAGAATTTCCTTAAAGAATATAAATATAAAAGATGAAATATCAAATAGATATTATCAAAAGGAAGCAATAATAAACGTATGTGAAGCTTTTGAGAAGAAACAGAGAAAAACACTTTTAGTATGTGCAACTGGAACAGGTAAAACAAGAACTGCTATTTCAGTTGTAGATGTTCTTACAAGACATAATTGGGTTAAAAATATATTATTCTTAGCAGATAGAAAAGCTCTTGTAAAACAAGCAAAGAAAAACTTTTCTAAGTTGCTTCCAAACTTACCTTTATGTAATCTTCTTGATAACAGAGATAACCCAGAAGAATCAAGAATGATATTTTCAACTTATCCAACTATGATGAATGCTATAGATGAAACTAAATCAAAGGATGGTAAAAGGTTATTTACACCAGGACACTTTGATTTAATAATTGTAGATGAATCACATAGAAGTATTTATAAGAAGTTTAAAGCCATATTTGATTATTATGATGCTTATTTAATAGGACTTACAGCAACTCCAAGAAATGAAATAGATAAAAATACTTATAGTATTTTTGATCTTGAAAATGGAGTTCCAACCTATGCTTATGAATATGAAAAGGCTGTTGAAGATGGCTTTTTAGTTGATTATACAACTATAGAAGTAAAGTCTAAGATTATGAAAGATGGTATAAAATATGATGATCTTTCTGAAGAGGAAAAGGAAGAATTTGAAGCAACCTTTGAAGATGATGAAAAGATAGATAAAGAAATAGGAAGTACAGCAGTTAATGAGTGGTTATTTAATTCTGATACTATTGATCTAGTATTAAATAAACTTATGAATGAAGGATTAAGAATTGAAGGTAACGAAAAGCTTGGGAAGACTATAATATTTGCTAAAAACAGTAAACATGCTAGAGCTATAGTAGAAAGATTTAATAAAATTTATCCAGAGTATGGTGGGAATTTTGCTAAGGTAATAGATTATAGTACAAACTATGTTGAAACTTTAATAGATGATTTTTCAGATAAGAATAAGATGCCGCAAATAGCTGTATCTGTTGATATGCTTGATACAGGAATAGATATACCTGAAATTTTAAATCTTGTATTCTTTAAGAAGGTAAGAAGTAAAACTAAATTTTGGCAAATGATAGGTAGGGGCACAAGATTATGTCCTGATCTTTTAGGTTTAGGTCAAGATAAGGAAAAGTTCTTAATTTTTGATTTTTGTAATAACTTTGAATTCTTTAGAGTTAATCCAAAAGGCTTTGAAGGAGGAAAAGTAGAAACAATAACAGAGAAATTGTTTAATACAAAGGTTCAAATAATTAAGGAGCTTCAGGCTTTAAAGTACTCTGAAAATGAAGAGTATAGAGAGATTAGAAAAAAATTAATAGAAGAACTTTTAAATAATATAAATGCTTTAAATGAAGATAACTTTTTAGTTAGAATGAATTTAAAATACGTTAAAAAATATAAAAATGAAAAAGAATGGGAAGCTTTAGGAGAAGTAGCAGCTAATGAGTTAAAAGAACATGTGGCAATGTTAATTACGCCATTAAATGATGATGAGCTTGCAAAAAGATTTGAGTTAGTTATGTATAATATACAGCTTTCATATTTACAAGGAACAAGTGCTAAAAGAGGAATTAAATCAGTTATAGATACTGCAGAACAATTATCAAAGCTTGGAACAATACCACAAATTCAAGAGCAAAAATATGTTATTGAAAAAGTAATGACAGAAAGCTTTTGGGAAAGTGCAGATATATTTGAAGTAGATGAAGTAAGAGAAGCTTTAAGAGATCTTCTTAAATATATACAAAGAGAAGGACAAATAATTTACTATACAAACTTTAAAGATTTAATAATAGCAGAAGAGAAAAATGAATCTATGTATAATGTTAATGATCTTAAAAATTACAGAAAAAAGGTTGAGCATTATTTAAATGAACATAAGGACGAAATGGTAATATATAAGCTTAGAAATAATAAAAAATTAACTAAAGAAGAGATAAAGCATTTAGAAGGTATAATGTTTGAAGAGCTCGGAAGTAAGTCAGATTATGAAAAAGAATTTGGAGATACTCCAGTAACAAAGCTTGTAAGAAATTTAGTTGGTTTAGATATAGAAGCAGCCAATAAAGCTTTTTCAGAGTTTTTAAATAATGAAAACTTAAACTCAAATCAAATACATTTTATTAAATTAATAGTAGATTACATAGTAAAAAATGGAATGATAGATGATAATAGAATATTAACAGAAGACCCATTTAGAACTATTGGAAATATAGTTGAATTATTTGAGAATCATATTGATATTAGAGGGAAATTATTAAGTGTTATTAAAGAAATAAAAGATAATGCTATAAATATTTAAATCCCTTATTGATAAAGTTTTTATGATGTGCTAAACTTTTTGAGTAAATTAAAGAAAGTTTTCTAGGGTTCCGCAGGTTAAAGCTGGCAGGTCCAAGAGAAAACGCACATTTATAATGTGTACACGGAGGGATAAAAGCCTGGGAGATATTTAATAATATTTCTTATAGGCTTTTTATTTTTTACTAAAATTTATTGGAGGGATTATTTATGGATAATTTTAAAATTAAAGAATGTAGTTTAGAAGATATAGAAAAGGTTAAATACATAAGTGAAAAAACTTTCTATGAAACATTTGCAGATCAAAATACAGAAGAAGATATGAACAAATATTTAAAAGAAAATTTTTCTTATGAGAAAATGACTTATGAAATAAATAATTCTTATTCAAAATTTTATATAGTTGAAAATAATGATGATGTAGTTGCATATATGAAAATTAATTTTGATAAAGCTCAAATAGAAGAGGGACATAACAATACAATAGAAGTTCAAAGGATTTATGTTTTAGAAAGCTTTAAAGGAAAAAGAATTGGTAAAACATTAATTCAAAGAGCTATAGAAGTTGGTGAAACTAATAAAGTTGATTATATTTGGTTAGGTGTATGGGAACATAATATAAAAGCTATAGCCTTTTATGAAAAATTAGGATTTAAAAAGTTTGATACACATATTTTTAAATTAGGAGATGATGAACAAATAGATCATTTAATGAAATTAGTATTATAAATTTTTGAAGGCTTTAAAATAATGTATTAAGTGATTTATGTTATAATAGTTAAAAAAAGGTTTTGGAGATTTATATGTTAAGCAAAAAGAAAAGTATTGTTTTAATTGTATTGTTAGGTTGTTTAGTAATGGGATTTATAGATGCAGTTATAAGACCGGGATATCTTATGAAGTCTTTTATAAAGATTACACTTTTTTCTGCAATTCCAATTATATATTCGAAGTATAATAAAGATTTGAATTTGATATCTTTATTTAAAGTAGATAGTAAAAAAGAAATTTTTATTTCTATTTTTTCTGGAATTTTGATATTTACAATTATTTTTGGAGCTTATTTAGGAATAGGAAAGTTCTTTGATTTTTCAAATGTAGTATCCTCATTATCTAAAAATGCAGGTGTTACTATTAATAATTTTATATTTGTTGCAGTATATATTTCTTTTATTAATTCATTACTTGAAGAATTCTTTTTTAGAGGATTTGCATTCTTAAAATTAAAAGAAGTTACAAGTAGAAAGTTCTCTTATATTTTTAGTTCTTTAGCCTTTGCACTTTATCATGTTGCCATGATGATAGGCTGGTTTGATATAGGGTTATTTCTTTTAACTATATTAGGGTTATTTATTGGAGGATTAATTTTTAATTATTTTAATGAAAAATATAAGAATATATACGTTACTTGGTTAATACACATGTTTGCAAATTTTGCTATTAATTATATTGGTTTTATACTTTTTAGAATATAAATAGTAGGGCTAAGGCAACTAGCTAATATAATAAGAATGATGTTAGAAGAAAATAAGCTTTTTTATCCTATAATTATTTTAGGTCAATAATGGATGTTGATTAAAATTTAATAAAATCATAATTACTGTAATAAAAATATTAGTCAATTTACTTATAAATATATATTCAAAGTCGTGAGTATGTATACAAAATATGAACAAAGAATATCAGTAATAAATATAATTTTGATTTAATAATAAACAATTAATAGATATAAAAATAGAACAGTATTTAGTTTTTATAAATATAAAGCTAAATACTGTTTTATTTTGCGGGTTTTGTTAATAAATTAATTGATGGCAGTATAAAATTCTGAGTATGCTAATTCTATATAGGAAGAATATTAAGTTCTATTATAAGTATTTTTCAAGATATCTAAAAAATATATATTCTGCAATTATTAAAGCTTGTGTACGAGAAACTATGTTATATTTCTCTCTAACAAAAGATGTAGAAGTAACATAAATAGATTTATCAGCAAGTTTTGATTGAGAATTATTGCTTAAATCTGTAAGAGAGATTATTTTAGCACCTCTACTTTTGGCAATATTTAATGCTTTTAATACTTGTATAGTTTCACCAGATACGGATATAGCAAATATAAGATCATTAGATGTTAAAGATGTAGCAGCTATATACATCATGCTACTATCATCATAATTAAAAGCTGTTTTTCCTATAGTTCTAAACTTTTTTGCTACTTCAGAACAAACTATTCTAGATGAGCCTTCTCCAAAAAATTCTATTCTATTTGCATTATGTAAAAGTTCTAATATTTCTTCTAAAATATCTTCATTAATGAGTTCAATAGATTTATTTATATCTTTAAAAAGGTTGGGTGAATTTTCATTAAAGTTATTATTAAAAGTTTCTTCAGTGTTTTTTATATTTAATGAAAAAGAAGCTTTAAATTCTGAAAAGCCTGCAAAACCTAATTTTTTGCAGAAGCGAACTATAGAAGCTGGAGATGTATATGTGTTTTCAGCTAAATCATTAATCCTAATTGATTTAATATCATCAGCATGCTTCATACAAAAATTTAAAATATCTAATTCATTTTTATTTAGTTTATCTGTATTTGTACTTATCATCTTATAGAAATCCATTGATTATCCCCTTTTAACTTAGTAATAGTCTTAAAGTGAAAATTATTTCATTAAATGAAAAAATTTCAACTTTTGAATAAAATTGATAAAAGCCTCAAAGGTCTTTAAAAACATTTTCATGACTAATATAATTATACATGTAGTCGGAACTACAAACAATAATTTAATTTAAGGAGTTGCTAGAGATGAAGAAATTTAATGTGACACTAGTTGGTGGGGGAAGTACTTGGACACCAGGTTTATTACAAACACTATGTAAGTTAAAGGAAAGATTTCCATTAAATAAATTAGTTCTATTTGATATAAATGAAGAAAGACAAGCTGTAATAGGAGAATTTGCTAAGGTATTATTTAAAGAAGAATACCCAGAATTAGATTTTAAATATACAACTAAGATTGAAGAAGCATATAATGAGGTCGATTTTGTGTTTATGCAAATGAGAACTGGTGGATATGAAATGAGAGAAAAGGATGAAAAGATACCATTAAGTATGGGGCTAATTGGACAAGAAACTTGTGGAGCAGGTGGATTTGCTTACGGGTTAAGATCGATTAGGGATATGATAGATACAGTTAATGATATCAGATATTATTCAAAAGATGCATGGATATTAAATTATACTAATCCGGCAGCAATAGTAGCTGAAGCACTTAGAAGGGAATTTCCAGAAGATAAGAGAATACTTAATATTTGTGATCAACCTGTAAATCTTTTAAGATCTTATGGAAGAATATTAGGACGAGATTCAAAAGATTTTGAGCCTGTTTATTTTGGATTAAATCACTTTGGATGGTTTACTAACCTTTATGATTCGGAAGGTAATGACTTAGTACCAGAGTTAAAAAGTTTAATAAAAGAAAGAGGATTTTTACCAGTTGATGCTGAACAAAGAGATCAGTCTTGGTTAGATACATATGGTATGGTTAAGAATATGTGTGATGACTTTAGTGATTATTTACCAAATACTTATCTTCAATATTATTTATATCCAGATTACAAGGTAAAAAAGTTAAATCCAGATTATACAAGAGCAAATGAAGTTATGGATGGTAGAGAAAAAAGAGTATTTGAAGAGTGTAAGAAAGTAATTGAGCGTGGAACTATGGAAGGATGTGAAATGGTTCATAATGATGCACATAGCGAATTCATGATTCAAGTTGCAGAATCTATAGCATATAATCAAGGAAAAATATTTATTGTGATAGTAGAAAATAATGGAGCAATATCAAATATTCAAGATGATGCAATGGTAGAAGTTGCTGCGGTATTAACTGCTAACGGACCAAGAGCTCTTAGAGTAGGTAAGATTGGAACTTTCTATAAGGGATTAATAGAAGCACAGCTAGCTTATGAAAAATTAGCTGTAGATGCTTATTTTGAAAAATCTTATGAAAAGGCTCTACAAGCATTAACTTTAAATAGAACAATCGTAGATGCATATAAAGCAAGAAAAGTTTTAGATGAGTTAATTGAAGCTAATAAAGAATATTGGCCAGAGTTCAAGTAATAATTAAAAGAAGATGTATTTTATAACTTGAATAAATAATACAATGACAATATTGACCTGATTGAGATATATGAGGGATAGGAAGAGAAGTTATAATATCTTATTCAGGTCATATAAATATTATGAAGAGGGAGAGATATTATTTATGAAAGATTCAAGGTATTTTGCAGCCTTTCAACAATTAGGAAAGGTTCTAATGACACCAGTTATGTTATTACCAATAGCGGGTATTTTACTTGGTATTGGAGCGGCATTTACAAGTACAAATTTAGTAAGTACATTTCCAATCCTTGCAAACGATTACTTGAAATTATTCTTTAATTTATGTAAATCAGCAGGAAATTCAGTATTTAATTTTTTACCAATAATATTTGCTATTTCTATAGCAATTGGATATGCTAAAAAAGAAAAGGGTATAGCAGCATTAGCTTCAGTCATATCATTTGTAACCATGCATAATGTTATGAGCACATTATTAATACATTTAGGAAAACTTGATCCAAGTAATTTAACTACAGGGCAATCATTAGTTTTAGGAATACCTTCATTAGATGTGGGAGTATTTGGTGGAATTATAGTAGGGTTTATGGTGGCTTTTCTACATAATAAATTTTATAATATTTCATTGCCACCAGTATTGGGAATTTTCAGTGGAACAAAATTTGTACCAATGATTTCAATATTATGTTCAGTAGTTTTAGGATTTATAATGTCTGGAATTTGGCCTGCAATTCAAGGGGGATTAACTTCATTAAGTAATTTAATTAATTCTACAGGTGCATTTGGAACAGTTATTTACGGTTTATCTGAACGTGCTCTTTTACCTTTTGGATTACATCATTTTGTTTATTTACCGTTTTTCTTTACTAATTTAGGGGGATCAGCAGTAATTGATGGAAATGTAGTAGAGGGAGCAGTTAATATATATCAAGCTCAATTAGCTTCTCCTTCAGCAATGTTTAATATTGATGTAACAAGATTTATAATGAATGGTAAAATAATTGTGGCTGCATTTGGTTTAACTGGTGGAGCTTTAGCAATGTATAAGACTGCAAAGCCAGAAAAGAAAAATATAGTTAGAGGTTTAATAATTGCAGCAGCAATACCAGCTTTTTTTACGGGGATTACAGAACCAATTGAATATTCATTCCTTTTTGTAGCACCGATGTTATTTGTAGTTCATTCACTTTACTCAGGACTTGCATACTTTTTAACTTATATTTTACAAGTAAATGTTCCAGGAACATCAGCATTTGGAGGACCATTCTTAAGTACAATATTTAATGGAGTAATGCAAGCTGATAAAGGATCAAACTGGATTTGGATACCTATATTAGGGGTGATTTTCTTCTTCTTATACTATTTTACATTTAAGTTCATGATATTAAAGTTTAACTATAAAACTCCGGGAAGAGAAGATGAAATAATAAATGAAACATCAGAAAATAATAATTTATCTAAAACAGATATACTATATGATATTATAGAGGGACTAGGTGGAAAAGATAATATAATACATGTTGATGCATGCTTTACAAGACTAAGAGTAAAAGTTAAAAATAAAGAAATTGTAGGAGATACTAATCTTTGGAAAAAACTTGGTGCCAATGGTGTTGTTCAAGTAAGCGATGGTGTACAAGTTATCTATGGATCTAAAGCGGATGTATATAAAACTCAAATTAGAGAAGTATTAGGATTAGATTAAAAGATATTACTTTTAAAGTATATATTCAATTGTAATTATTATAAAATTAATAAATATTATAAAATAAATTGTATAAAAAATCTCTCAATTTAAGATTGGGAGATTTTTTATTAATTAATAAATTTTGAAATAAACTTAGATATTAGTAGTGTGTTTTATAAATAAAAATTTCATAATATGAAATTTTTAAATTTTCATTTATATCAAGTGATATAGTATATATTATCAGAAAACATTTACAAAGGAGAGATTATTACAATGAAAAAAAATTCAGTAGTTATTGTTGGGGCAGGAAGTACACATACACCAGGTATAATACAAAGTTTATTGCAAAAAAAAGAGGATTTTCCTTTAAGAAAACTAACTTTATTTGATATTGACGAAAAAAGGTTAAATTTAGTATATGATATTATGAAGCAATTCATTAAAGAAACTTATCCTAATCTTGAAGTAATTGTAACGACAGATGAAGAAGAAGCTTACACAGATGTTGATTTTGTCTTTGCTCAAATTAGACAAGGTGGATTAAAATTAAGAAGTTCAGATGAAAAAATTCCATTAAAATATGGAGTAGTAGGTCAAGAAACTTGTGGACCAGGAGGATCAATTTCTTATGGTATTCGTTCAATTCCAGCTATAATTCATATGATAAAGATGGCAAAAAAATATTCTCCAAATTGTTGGATATTAAATTATTCTAATCCAGCTGCAGTTGTTGCAGAAGCCACAAGAAGAGAATTTAATAATGAAAGAGTGCTGAATATATGCGATATGCCTACAGCTATTCTTTTATCATATTCTAAAATGTTAGGATTAGAGAGCTGGCAATCATTAGATCCATGTTATTTTGGTTTAAATCATTTTGGATGGTTTACAGCTTTATTTGATAAAGATGGAAAAGATCGATTACCAGAATTAAGAGAAATGATATTAACTTCTGGAATGACAGCTTCAAGTGATAAACATCATAAAGATCCAGATTGGCAAAAAACATGGAAACAGTATGCTAAGATAGTAAAAGATTATCCTGATTATTTACCAAACAGCTATCTTCAATACTATTTATATTCGTCAGATATGGTAGATAAAATGGATATAGGACGTACAAGAGCAGATATGGTTATAGAAGGGCGAGAAAAAGAAATGTTTGAAGAACATAAGAAATATTTGGAATCGCCAGAAACTTATAAGAGTCCATTACAAGATTTTACAGTATTTGGAGATTTTATAGTTGATGCAGCAGCCTCTATTGCATACAATAAGGGAGAACGTTTCCTAGTAATTGTAGAGAATAATGGAGCTATTCCTAATATTCCGGCGGATGCGATGGTAGAAGTACCTGCATATATACGTTCTTGGGGACCTGAGCCTATATCAATTCCCGCAATACCAACTTTCTATAAAGGAATGATAGAAAATCAAGTAGCATCAGAAAAATTAGCTGTTGATGCATATTTTGAGAAATCTTATGATAAAGCATTACAAGCTATAGCAATAAATAAAACAGTACCATCTACAACAGTTGCAAGACAAATATTAGATGACTTGATAGAAGCAAATGGTGAGTACTGGCCAAAGTTAAAATAGTAATAACTTTAGATAAGGAGAGAGTTTTATGGATAAAAATAAAATATTTAGCTCATTTCAAAAGCTAGGTAAAGTCCTAATGGCACCAGTTTTATTACTTCCTATTTCAGGGATACTTGTTGGAATAGGTAGTGCATTCACTAATGCGAGTTTAATTAAAGTAGCACCATTTTTGGATAATAGTTTTTTCTCTTTACTTTTTCAACTTATGAAAGAGGCAGGAAATGTTGTAAATAATAATATTTCAATAATATTTGCTATATGTATTGCTTATGGATATGCTAAGTCAGAGAAAGCTACAGCAGCTTTGTCAGGGTTTTTAGGCTATATGACAATGAATACTGTTATGGGGAGTTTTCTAATTGCTAGGGGAATTATTGATACAAGTAATTTAATAACAGGTCAGAAATCAATTTTAGGTGTAGTAACATTAGATACAGGGGTTTTTGGAGGAATAATAATTGGAATTGTGGTAAGTTATCTTCATAATAAATATTATAAAATTCAATTACCACCAGTATTAGGAATATTTAATGGAACTCGTTTTATACCAGCAATTACTATAATTGTAGCAAGCTTTGTAGGAATAGGTTTATCATTTATTTTTCCACCTATACAAAATGCTTTACAGCTATCTTCTGAATTTATTAATTCAACAGGTGTATTTGGAGCATTTGTATACGGATTTTCAGAACGTATTTTATTACCTTTTGGGTTACATCATTTTATATATTTACCATTCTTCTTTACATCACTTGGTGGAGTTATGGAGATTGGAGGACAAACAGTTGAAGGTGCAGTAAACATATATAATGCTATATTAAATACTCCTGGATCTATGTTTGATATAAACATAAGTCGTTATGTAATGAATGGGAAGGTATTATTTGCAATGTTTGGTTTGACAGGAGCAGCTCTTGCTATATATAAAACAGCACATAAAGATAATAGAAAAAAAGTAGCATCTCTTATGATAGCAGCAGTTATACCTTGCGCATTAATGGGAATTACAGAGCCACTAGAATATAGTTTCTTATTCGTAGCCCCTATACTTTTTGGAGTACATGCATTATTATCAGGAATAGCTTATATTCTTACTTATATAGTTTCATTTAATGTAGCAGGACCATCAGCTTTTGGAGGGCCATTATTATCATGGATATTTAATGGAATATTAAATGCTGATAAGGGTTCAAATTGGTATTGGTTACTTATTCTTGGACCTATTTACTTTATTATCTACTATTATGTTTTCAAATTTACAATAATTAAGTTTAACTTAAAAACTCCAGGTAGAGAAGCTGAAGAGAATAAAGATGAAAAAGTAAATAAGAATAGTACTGATAATCTAATTCCTATGATAGTAGAAGCAGTTGGTGGTAAAGAAAATATATTAAAGGTTGAAGCATGTTTCACAAGATTACGTTTAACATTAGAAGATACAGAGATAGTAAAACCAAATGAATATTTTAAGAATGAATTATCTGCTAATGGAATTGTGAAGGTTTCAGAAGGAGTACAGATAATTTATGGAAATAAGGCTTCTGTATATAAAACTGAAATGAGAGAATTTTTAGGAATAGAATAAAAATATATAAATATAAAAATATAAAAATATAGGTTAGTTTTTACTATCCTATATTTTTATATTATAACCATGTATAATATAAGTGTATACATTTAATAAAGTGGAGGAAATTATGTATTCATTTTTTTCTAATTTAAAAAAATGCATAGAAGAAATAACAGAATATTCATCTACGGATAGTTATATAGCACAATATATTTTAAATAACCATAATAAAATACCTAAAATGACTATATTTGATATTGCAAAAGAATGTAATACATCACCAGCTACAATAACAAGGTTTTGTAAACGTGTTAATAATTCTAGTTTTAAAGATATGAAAGAAGATGTTATAGTTTATAATGAATTCTTAGAAGAAGAAATCAGTAAGAAAAGTATAGATAATTATAAAATAAATATAAGTAGTGATAATATTTTAGAAAATTATTTTAAGTCAGTTTATAAATCATTTAATGAGACTAGAAAATTGATTGATGAAAATAATTTGATTAGAGCTGTTGAATGGATTTATAAAGCTAAATCTATTTATGTTTTTGGAAGTTCTTTTTCAAATATTATAGCCAAAAGTTTTAGTGAAAAGTTTACGAGATTAGATAAAGTGGCATATTCTTTTCCAACAATAAATAGTCAAGTATTAGCAATAGATAGCATTAATAAAGACGATTTAGTGATACTTATATCATTTTCAGGTACTACAAGACATATAAAGAGAATATATAAATTATTAAAAAAGAAAAACTTAAGAATATTATGGATTACATCAAATTGTGAAACAATTAATTCATTTAATGAAATTAAATTATTAGTAAGTTCATTAAAAATTGATCAATTTCAAACATCAATTATTCAAGATCATGCATTAAATAGTATAATTGATATACTTTATATTTATTATATATATTTACATAATAAATAATATTAATAATATTTAATTTATTATTGTGAAATAGGGTAATATTTAAAGAAAATAATATTCTTATTTATTAATAGAAGAACTTTTTTAGAGGATTATACTTTTTAGAATATAAATAGTAGGTCTAAGGAAATTAAGAATATAACAAGAGTAATGGAATGAAGCACTAAATTATGATAGTATGATATTAAATAAATAATAAAAATTGAGTTATGAAATAAAGAGAATTAGGAGTAATTATGAGAATAGAACATATTGCAATGTACGTAAATGACTTAGAGAAAGCAAAGAAGTTTTTTGAAAAATATTTTGATGCAAAATCAAATGAGTTATATCATAATAAAAATACTAATTTTAAATCATATTTTCTAACATTTGATGATGGAGCAAGATTAGAAATAATGAATAAGCCTGAAATGAATGATTCTGAAAAAAACTTAGTTCAAACTGGATTTATTCATATAGCTTTTAGTGTTGGAAGTAAAGAAAAGGTTGATGAATTAACCATGGAGCTTAAAAAGGATGGTTACAATGTTATTAGTGGACCAAGAACAACAGGAGATGGTTACTATGAAAGTTGTATTGTTGGAATTGAAGGTAATCAAATAGAAATAACAATTTAAATTAAAAGGTGCTGCCAAAAGAGGTAGCACCTTTTAATTTTAAAGCTTCAGTTTATAAAGAGATAAACCTTGTATGCTGTTGACTTGGAGCACCTGCGACGGAATTAGGAATATAATGTTTACCTCTTTTTTTATTAATCTCCAACTCCAAAGTCAGTATTGTTATATAATACTTCGATATTATCGTAGGAATTTAAGTATTTATATTCTTCAACAAACCACTGTACTAGTTCTTCGTCTCTTTTCACATCTGTTGTATTATTTACAAAAACATTTAATGTTGCATAATCGAAGTTTTTAAGGACTATGTCTATATCTCTTTTTATCATTTCTTTAGTTTGTCCTTTTACTCCAATTAGTAAGCAAACAGACTGAAAGTTTTCTTTAACTTCTTCTGGAGTTTTAAAGTTTGCATTTTTATTTAAAACTAAGTTTCTAAAGTTATTATCAAAGGTTTCTACACCTATTTTAAATATAATAGGGATTCCAAAGAATTCTCTCATTTCATCTAATCTATTTTTATAACACCAATGGCTTTCTAAAAATAATTTTTCTATGTTTTTTTCTTGGATAATTTTCTTTATATCATTTAGGGTTTCTTTAGGAATTTCAAAGCAGCTACCTGAGTTTATAACTTCTAATACTTTAAATTCCCCAGTAATATTTTTTAGTACTTCTTTATTTAGTTTTACTATTTCTTCTTCATTTAAACTATTATCATCTATATAGTCACAGAAGCTACATTTTCCCCATACGCAAGGAAAGGATTTTAGTAATACAATTTCTCTATTATTTTTATTAGTTATTTTATTATATCTATCCATTTAAACACCTATCTTTTCTTTCATATTAATTGGTAAGGCTTTAATTAGTGTTAATACTATAAATACAGTAGCAGTTTTATCTAATATATCAAATACTATTTGTGTTGAAAAAACACTAGTTACTATATTTACACCAACATTATTTAAGTATGCAACTATTATAGAAGTTCCAGAAGAGGTTACCCCTGAAAAAACATAGGCTGCAATTAAGGATGAAACTAATGAGCCTAAAATAGTTGAAATTAAAATACCTAAAACTATAAGTTTACCTTTGAAAAGTCCTTTTTTATAACATAGTCCAGCAATTAAGCCAATTGTAATTTGAACTGGCGAAAAGTATAAAGAATATGGATCAAAAGTAAATCCATTAATTAATGATGTAGCTAAACCTGTTATTGCACCACTTATTGGCCCAAATAGAAATGCAATTAAAAAAGTTCCTATTGTATCTATAAATATTGGAAGTTTAAGAGCAATTGCAATAAAAGCTCCAACTATGTTTATAACAATTCCAATAGCCATACAAGTTATTTTAAAAATATTATTATTTCTCATGAATATCTCCTAAATATCAATTATTTTGAATTTAATTTTTGGGAATTAAAATATAATGGATAAATTACTTTAATTAGTAATATAGAGGTTAGTTATAATATTTTAATACTAAATCTATATCTTTTTTATTATCTGGGAATAATCTATACAAGAACATCTCCATAAATTTTTTTGAATTAACCTTAGTTAAAACTAATCCATTATGTTCTTTTCTATAGAATTCACCAACATCTACTAAAGTTTGTCCCATAGCAATTCCATCAACAACCATATCTAAATAGGAAGTAAAGCCTTCACAAAGACTTCTATCTATGAAATAGGCTACAGCTAAAGGATCATTTATAACACAGCCAAGAGTTCTTTCTTGCTTCCAATGAAAATCCACATAGAATCTAGTTATATCCACAATAAATTTACCAAGATTTCCACCAATTTGATTTATAAGTTCTATAAGGTTAGGAGTTAATACTATTTCACGAGTAACATCTAAGCCTACCATTGAAAAAGGAACTTTACTTTTATCAAACACATTTTTTACACTATGAGGATCAACCCAGTAATTAAATTCAGCAACTTGAGAACAGTTACCATGAGATTTAAAAGCACCACCCATAGAAACTATTTCTTGAAGTTTATTAAAGGAAGCTTCATCTTTTTCTAAAGCTTTTGCAAGGTTAGTTAAAGGTCCTAAGGCAATAATACTAACATCACCTTCTTTAGCACTATCTAATATAAAATCAACACCGTTATAATTAATTTCAATATCAGCTTCTTCATAGTTAGTTTCACCAAGACCATCTTCACCGTGAGTATCCTGAGCTGTAACTAATTCTCTAACTAAGGGAAGACTTTCACCAATATAGACTTTAATATCTTCTCTTTTCATAAGCTTTAAAACCTTTAGAGCATTTTTGGCACCTTGTTTTGCAGGAACATTTCCTGAAACAATAGTTATTCCCATAATTTCTAATTCAGGTGAATTTAAAGCTAAAAGTAGAGCTAGTGAATCATCGATTCCTGGATCACAATCAATTATTACTTTTCTTTTCATTTACATTTCTCCTTTTTAAAATATATGGAAAATTTATATTCAGAAAAATAAAAAAAGGAATAAACCATATAGTTCATTCCATCACAAAAAAGCGGACATAATTAATAGAAGTTATTGGATACATAACTTTTTATTAATTACTAGAAATAAAAAAGAGCTATTAGTTATAAATAGCCCTTAATAAAAATCTAGTTTTTATTTGAATTTTCAAAATAAAAATAAACTAATTTAAAATAAATTAAATTAGGGTCCTAGTTTTTTATAGAGGGATGGTTACGAACCTCTCTCAGAATTATTCTGAGTATATAAATTTTACAGTATTAGTATGTAATAAAATTATAAGATTTTTCAATATTTAAAAGAAATTATATAGAAAATTTTATATCATAAGAAAGTGAGGTTACTTTTGCAAAATAAATTTTTAAAAAAAGTAAATATTTACATTGACTAATTGTGTAGTATGTAGTATTATAATATCAGTTAATGTTTAGACATGTGACTGGTAATGCAGGCAGGATCTAATAAAAATAACACTATTTTTACGTGTTACTTTTATTGGGTCCTTTTTTGCTTTTTTAAATTGATATTGGCCAAAATTCAATTAGTAAATTCCAGGAGTTAACCTAAATTTCAAATTATAAAAGGAGAAATTATTATGAAAAGTTATAGAGAAACAGCTATAAATATTTTGAAAAATGTTGGTGGAGAAAAGAATGTAGCATACTTAGAGCATTGTTCTACTCGTTTAAGATTTACATTAGTTGATGATAAAAAGGCAAATATTAGTGAATTAAAGAAAATTGATGGTGTAGTTGGAGTAGTTACTTCGGCACAATGTCAAGTTATTATTGGAAATGAAGTTATAGAAGTTTATGATGAAATAATGAAAATTGCGAATATTGGACAAGGAGAAGGAAAGAATGCTTCAGAAAGCAATAAGAAAATAGGAGCAACTATACTTGATTTTATAGTTGGTGTTTTCCAACCATTAGTTCCAGTAATTGCAGGATCAGGTATATTAAAATCTTTATTATTACTTTTATCCATGCTTGGAGTATTAGATAAATCAAGTCAGTTATATAGTATATTAAATAATATTGGAGAAGCAGGATTTTATTTCTTACCTATATTCGTAGCAAGTACTACTGCTTCTAAATTAAAATCAAATAAATTAGTTTCAATTTCAGCAGTTGCAGCTTTAATTTTACCATCAATGACAAGTATAATGGCAGAGGGAGCTTCAATATTTGGACTACCTATTACAAATATTAATTATACTTCTCAAGTATTCCCAGCGATACTTTGTGTGTTATTTTTAGCTCAAATAGAAAAATTATTTACTAAGATATCACCAAAAGCAATTCGTATATTTTTTGTACCACTTATGACATTATTAATTACAGTACCAGTTACTTTAGTTGCAATAGGACCATTAGGATATTTCTTAGGACAAGGATTTACAACATGTATATTATTCCTATATAGCAAATTAGGATGGGTAGCAATTGCTATTTTAGCACCAGTATTACCATTTTTAATTTCAACAGGAATGCATAAAGCTTTAGTACCATATGCAGTATCATCTATTACAGAAATGGGATATGAACTTTTATATTTACCAGCATCATTAGCTCATAATATTTCTGAAGCTGGTGCATGTTTTGCAGTAGCAGTTAAATCGAAGGATGATAAGACTAAATCAACAGCTATATCATCTGGAGTATCAGCATTATTTGGTATTACAGAACCTGCACTTTATAGTTTAACTATTCAAAATAAGAAGGTATTATCAAGTGTTATGACAGGTAGCTTTGCAGGAGCAATATTTATAGGTATATTTGCTGTTAGAGCATTTGCAGCAGTAGGACCTGGACTTGCAAGTGTTTCAATGTTTATTTCAGAAGAGTTACCTAAAAATATACTTTATGCAATAATTGGGGCACTAATATCTTTTATAGTTGCTTTTCTTGTAGGTTTTATACTTTGGAAAGAACAAAAAGAAGAAGTTATAGAAGAAAGAGTTGAATCTAATGATTTAAATAAAGAAATTACTTTAGTAAGTTATGCAAATGGGGAAGTTGTTAATATTGAAAATGTAAAAGATGATATGTTTTCTCAAAAAATATTAGGTAATGGAATTGCCATAATACCTGAAGATGGAGCTCTATATGCCCCTTGTGATGGAACAATAGAAACTGTATTTCATACAAATCATGCAATTGCAATTAAATCAAATTGTGGAAAAGAAATTCTTCTTCATGTAGGGATAGATACAGTTAAATTAGAAGGAAAATATTTTGAGGCAAAAGTAAAAGAGGGAGATAGAGTAAAAGCAGGAGATTTACTTTTAAACTTTGATATAGAAGCAATTAAAAGAGAGGGATATAATACAGTAATTCCAATGGTAATTACTAATATGGAAAATATTAATATTCAATCTAAAATTCAAGGTAATACAAAAGTAGGAAAAGATTTAGTTTTAGTTAGAACGATGGAGGTATAGAATAATGAGTATTAAAAAAGGATTTCCAGAAGGATTTTTATGGGGAGGAGCAGTTGCTGCAAACCAAGTTGAAGGAGCATGGAATGTAGGAGGAAAAGGTTTATCAGTTGCAGATGTTGCAATGTTTAGATCTAATATAAGTGTTACAGATTATAATGGACACGTTGGTATAACTAGTGAACAAATACAAAAAGCAATAGAAGATAAAAGTGATGAATTATATCCAAAGCGTAGAGGGATAGATTTTTATCATCATTATAAAGAAGATTTAGCATTATTTGCAGAAATGGGATTTAAAGTTTTAAGAGTTTCTATTGCATGGAGTAGAATATTCCCAACAGGAGAAGAAAATGAACCAAACGAAGAAGGCTTAAAATTTTATGAAAATTTATTTACTGAAATGAGAAGGTTAGGAATAGAACCATTAGTAACTTTATCTCATTATGAAATGCCTTTAGCATTAAGTCAAAAATATAATGGTTGGGTTGAACGTAAAGTTGTAGATTACTTTGTAAAGTTCTGTACTGTATGTTTTGAAAGATATAAAGATTTAGTAAAATTATGGTTAACTTTCAATGAAATAGATAGTATATATCGTCATCCATTTACTACAGCAGGTATAGTAACAGATCGTTGTGAAGAAGGAAAAGAAGAACAAGATATATACCAAGCATTACACCATCAGTTTGTAGCATCGGCTATTGTAACAGGTGAATGTCATAGAATAATAGAAGGAAGTAAAGTGGGATGTATGTTAACTAAGCTTACAACATATCCACTAACATGTAAGCCAGAGGATATTTTAAAGGCATTAAATGAAAATCTTAATAATTACTTTTATTCAGATGTACAAGTTCGTGGTAAATATCCAGAACGTATAAAAAGAATGTTTGCTGAAAAAGGTATTATTATTGAAAAGCATGAAGAGGATGATAGAATATTAGAAGAGAATACTGTTGATTTTGTATCCTTCAGCTATTATATGTCATTAGCTGCATGTGAAAATGAAGAAGAAATGGAAAAGACAGCAGGAAATACAATTATGGGAGTTAAAAATCCATATCTTCCACAAACAGATTGGGGATGGCAAATTGATCCAGTTGGATTACGTATATCATTAATTGAGTTATATGATCGTTATCAATTACCACTATTCATAGTTGAAAATGGAATGGGAGCTGTTGATAAAATTGAAGAAGATGGTTCAATAAATGATGATTATAGAATTGAATATTTCAGAAGTCATATGATAGAGATGAAAAAGGCAGTAGAAGAGGGAGTTGAGCTTATGGGATATACAAGCTGGGCCCCAATAGACTTAATTAGTGCAGGAACATCTCAAATGTCAAAGAGATATGGATTTATTTATGTTGATCAAGATGACTTTGGAAATGGAACATTAGAAAGAAGACGTAAGAAATCATTCTATTGGTACAAGAAAGTTATTGAAACAAACGGAGAAGATATGAACTAAGGATTAATTAAAATACATTAATGTTGAGAGGGATATTATGCTAATAATAAAGAAGGCTTTGAATTCCAGTGTATTATTGGTTGAAGATGATAAGAAACAAGAATTTATTATATTAGGAAAAGGCATAGGTTATGGACGTAAAGCTGGAGAAAAGATAGATGATAGTGATGAAAATCAAATATTTATGCCAGTTGAAAATCCAACAGCTAAAAGATTAATTGAGATGATTAATTCAATTCCTGCAAAATATTTTGAATTAACTCAAGAAATTATTAATTATGCTACTGAAAAATTAGAAACTACATTTACTGATAATATATACTTACTTCTTACAGATCACTTAAGTTTTGCAGTAGAAAGATATAATAATGGTATTATGGTTTTTAATAGAGTTTATTGGGAAATTAAAAACTTTTATCCAAAGGAATTTAGTGTTGGAGTTTATGCATTAGAATTACTTAATAAAAAATTTAATGTTAATCTTCCTGAAGAAGAAGCTGCTAATATCGCCTTTCACTTAGTTAATGCACAGAATGGGAAAAGTTATCAACATGATGCTATGAGAGCAGCAAAACTTATTTCAGCTGTAGTTAATTTAGTTAAGTATTCAACAAATCAAGATTTTGATAAAGAAAGTTTTCATTATTCAAGATTTATTTCTCATATGCAATTTTTTGCAGAAAGATTTTTTGCTGAAAAATTAATAGATAGCTCGGATGACTTTTTATATGAACAAATGAAGCATAAGCATGCTTCTTCAGTGAAATATGCAGAAAAGGTTGCTCAATATATTTATAAAACATATAACAAAAAATTACCTAAAGAAGAAATAGCATATTTAGCAGTTCATATACAAAGATTAATATCTATAGATTAAATTATGAAAAGACCTAGATTTTTAGGTCTTTTTTAATGTATATAAAATTATAAAAATAGTATCATGCAAATAGTCTTTGGGTTATATGATTATTGTATTAATAATATAATAAATATATAATTATAAAATAAATGATAAGTTAGAAGAGGGAAATATGGAAACTTTATTAAATAATTTTGATATTGGTATTTTAAATTTTATAAGAGATAATTTATCAAGTCCGTTTATGGATAAATTCATGACTTTTATAACTTACTTAGGAGATAATGGTGCAATATGGATAGCTATAGGAATTATATTAATAATTCAAAGAAAATATAGAAAGATAGGATTAGTATTGTTATTAGGATTATTATTAAATGCAATATTAGGAGAAGTTATAATAAAAAATATAGTACAAAGACCAAGAGTATTTAATACATATCCAGATATAAGTATTATAATTAACCCACCAGATTCATATTCTTTTCCATCAGGGCATACAGCATCATCATTTACAGCTGCAATGCTTATAGGGTATTATTTAAAGAAATGGAGATATGGAGCTTATATTTTAGCTTCTTTAATTGCTTTTTCAAGATTATATTTATTTGTTCATTACCCAACAGATATTATTTGTGGGATATTATTAGGTACTATATCTGCTTTAATTACAATTAAATTTGCAGAAGAAAATAAATTTAAAAAATTACTTAAATAAAATATTAAAATATCTCTTACTAGTATAAATATTAATTAAAGGCAAAACATAATAGTATAACTAGTTAGGAGGTGTTAAACATGGACATGGAAGATATAGAAAAGAAAATGAAAAAGCTATATAAAAATGTTACATCAGGAAAATTAACAAAGGAAATAGCAGATGAAATGTCAGATCTAATAGATAAAGTTGAAGATATTGGTGGAGATATTAAAGATAATTTATCCTCAATGATTGATGATATGAAAAATGCTATTAAAAAAATGAAATAAGTATAATAGAAAAGCTAGGAATACTAGCTTTTTCTATTCTTTAGGAAATTATATCTATGGAAAAATTGTAGATAATTTTATCAGAAGAGTAAAATTCGTAGTGTAAGAATTAGAGTTTTAATAATTTCCTTCCTTTACTTTGCAAAGAGATAAACATTGTATGACGTCGACTTGGAGCGCATGCGACGGAGCAAGGAATATAATGTTTATCTCTTTTTCTATTTGTATAAGTGAACAAAAATAAGCATTTAAATTGTATAAAAATACTATTGAATAAAAACGATTGCAGGAATATAATAGAAGCATAGAAATAATATTCAAAAAATAAAGAAAATTCTTAAATGTATTTTTGGAAACGTTACCTGTTTCAAAAAAATAATTTTATGGGGGAGAGTATGTATGGATTAAAAAACTCCTTTAAAAAAATAAGTGAGGAAATTCAAATTCCCTTCAAATTAACTGAAAAAGACGGAACAATAGTAGCTAATTTTCTTCAAGAAAATAATTCAAGATTAATAAGTAGCTTAATAAATATTTCTACAGAGGAATTAATATTAGAAACTTATGAGGATTATAGTAATTGTATAAATTTATTAAAATGCTTTTTAGAGCAGGAATTGAGCAATGTAGTAAAATCTAAGGAGGAAATAATATTAGATATTACAAAGGGAAGAGAATTTTCAGATGATATTTTAAAAGAGATTATTAAGTACAAGCCTTTTAAATTAATTTTACTTTACTTAGAGGAAAATCATTCCAATGTATTAAATTTAATAAAAGAAAAATATATAGAAGAAGAGAATATAATAGTTGTACAAGATGAATATATATTAATTATAAGTAAAAATGATATTAGTAATGAAAAGATAAATATGCTATTCAAATTACTAAGAAACAATGGAGTAGAGCGGTTATATATTTCTTATTGCAAAATAAATGAATATAAACAACTTAAAGAAAAATTTTCACATTTAAAAGATAATATTGAAATTTGTAAGAAATATAATTTAACTTCTAAAGTTTATAGTGAAAACTCCTTATTACTTGAAAAAATAATTAATACTATTAGTGATGAAGAAGTTAGTAAAGTGTACAAGCAATACAATGATTTATTTTCTAAATTAGAGCCAGAATTAATAAGAACTATAGAAATATTTTTTAGTGAAGGTCTTAAAGTTAGTGAATCTGCTGATAAATTGTATATTCATAGAAATACATTGTTTTATAGGATAGATAAGGTCAAAAAATTAATAAATTATGATATATCTAATTTTAATGAAGCAATAGAATTTAAGATTTTATTTTTACTTTGGAAGGAAGCTTTATATAATAATAGAGTTTCGAATTAATTGGAAACGGTACCGGAAAGGTTACCTGAAAATGTTATCAAAAAGTTAATAAGCCTAAAAAGGTTTATAATATAAAATTCAAAAAATTGAGTTTTGGGAGGAATTTATTATGGTTAAACGTTCAAAATTATTAGCAATTTTAATTGCTGGTGTAATTACAACAACTGCATTTGTTGGTTGTGGAAGTAAGGGTGGAGATGGAAATACTGCTTCAGAAGAAAAGAAGACATTAACAGTTTGGTCTCACTTTACAACTAATGAAGTTCAAGAATTTGAAAAGGTTGCTAAGGCTTGGGGAGAAGAAAACAACGTAGAAGTTACTGTTGTTGAAGACCAAGGAGAATACCAAGAAATGATGCAAGCTGCTCAAAGTAATAATGGTCCAGATATAATGTTAGGAGTTCCACATGATAACTTAGGAACATTCCAAAAAGCTGGAGTTGCAGCAGAAGTTCCAAGTGGTATGGTTTCAGCAGATAAATATACATCTCAAGCTGTAGTTGATGCAGTTACTATAGGTGGAAAAATATATGCAGTACCATTTGCTCAAGAAACAACATCAATGTTTTATAATAAAGATTTAGTTAAAGAAACTCCAAAGACTATGGAAGAATTAGTTGAAATGGCAAAGGAAGTTGGATTTGTTTATAATATTAATGATTTCTACTTCTCATATGCTTTCTTAGCAGCTAATGGAGGATATGTATTTAAGAATAATAATGGTACATTAGATCCAAATGATATAGGTCTTGGAAATGAAGGAGCTATAAAAGGGCTTCAATTTATTTCTGATTTAGTAAATAAGGACAAGTTAATGGCAGCTGATATTACTGGAGATATAGCTAAGGGTGAATTTACTTCAGGTAAAGCTGGATTCTATTTCTCAGGTCCATGGGATGTTTCAGGAGCTAAAGAAGCAGGTCTTAACTTTGGTGTAATGACAATGCCAACATTAGATGGAAAAAATCCACAAACATTCTTAGGAGTTCAAACTTCAATTGTTAATGAAAATTCTAAAAATAAAGATTTAGCTTGGGAACTTATGAAAGAATTTGCTGATAAGGGACAAGATATAGTTTATAAAAACGGTGCTAGAATACCAGTAGCTAAGGATTATGTAGTTGAAGATGAATATACAAAGGTATTTATGGAACAAGCTAAAGTTGCTTATCCAATGCCTAATATAAATGAAGTTCAAGCTATATGGACACCAGCAAAGAATAACTTACAATTATTAACTTCTGGACAAATTGATGCTGCTACAGCAGGAAAAAATATGCTTGAACAAACTGCAGAAGGTATAAAGCAAATAAAATAATTTAACTAAAAAATTAGAGATAGGTGATTTTACCTATCTCTAATGTAAAATAAGGGAGGATTTTATATGGGCATGAAGAGTAAAAGCCATAAAGCCTATTATTTCTTAGCACCAGCACTTATTTCAATACTTATATTCACCGTGATACCAATAATTTCAACAATATATTATGCTTTTACAGATTACACTCAATTCTCTAAAGGTGAGATAAATTTTGTAGGTTTAGCAAACTTTAAGGATGTATTAACAGGACCATTTAAAGTAACTTTCCTACCGGTATTTGGATGGACGTTAATTTTTGCATTGCTTTCAACTCTTGGTTGTTTCTTGTTAGGATTATTTTTAGCACTAATTTTGAATAATCCAAATATAAAAGAAAGAGGGTTCTATAAAGGAATACTAATATTACCGTGGGCACTACCAGCAACAGTTGCTATACTTTCATTCCAAGGTTTATTTAATGGAAGTTATGGACAAATAAATTCACTTTTAATGCAATTACATTTAATAGAAGAACCTATAAAATGGCTAACAGATCCTAATCTAGCTAGATTAACAATAGTTATTGTTAATATATGGCTTGGATTCCCATATATGATGAATGTAGCTTTAGGATCATTATCAGCAATACCAGAAGTTTATTATGAAGCAGCAATGGTAGATGGAGCAAGTAAGTGGAAACAATTCACTAGCATAACATTACCATCAATAGCTAAGACAGCATATCCATTAGTTATTTCTTCTTTTGCATTTAACTTTAATAACTTTGGATCAGCATACTTAATAACTCAAGGTAATCCACCTAGATTAACTACTCAATTTGCGGGCTATACAGATATATTAGCATCAGTAAATTATAAGCTTTCAATGCAATTTGGTAGATTTGAAATTGCTTCAGCATTAAGTATTATTATATTTGTAATAATTGCATCAATTTCCTTTGTACAAATGAAGGCATCTGGTCAATTTGAGGAGGTAGAATAAAATGCAAGTAAGTATGAATTTAAATAAAAAAGTATCTAGTAAAGAAAAGGTAGTTTATAAAAAGAAATTAAGACCTGATGAAATAAGAACAGCTTGGTTCGGAAGAATATTCTTATGGTTTATGATACTAATAACATTATTTCCAATAGTAGCTGTAATTTCAGCCTCTATGGCAAAGGGAAGTGCCTTTACTCAAACAACATTTTTCCCAGCTAAGTGGACTTTAGAAAATTATGTGAAAGTTATAGAAAAAACACAATTTTTATTATGGGTTAGAAATTCATTAATGATAAGTACTGTAGTAGCAATAGTACAATTAGTTTTATCAGTACCAGCAGCCTTTGCTTTTTCTAAGCTTAGATTTTGGGGAAGAAAGAATGGATTAATGAGTTTATTAATACTTCAAATGTTCCCAACAACAATGGCTCTGCCAGCAATAATGGGTATAGTATTCACATATAACTTAACTAATAAACCATGGGTATTAATATTAATACTAGCTGGTGGAAGTGCTTATAATATATGGCTATTAAAGGGAGCAGTAGATGGAATTCCAGATGAATTAGTTGAAGCAGCATATATAGACGGAGCTTCAAAGCTTAAGGTATTTTCATCAATAATATTACCTTTATTAAGAAATATGTTAATAGTAATATTCTTATTTGCTTTTATAGGAGCATACAGTGAATTTATGTTTACTTCTGCTATACTTAAAAATGCAAATGTTCAAACTATAACAACAGGATTACAAAAATTTATTACTAATAATTTTTCTGCCAATTGGACTCAATACTCAGCAGCAGCAGTAATGGCAGCTTTACCAATAGTAGTAATATTTATGTTATTCCAAAAATATATAGCAACTGGATTAGTTTCAGGATCAGTTAAAGAGTAATGCAAAGAAGATTATAATTTTATTATAAAAATATATGGAAACGATACCGAATATTTTGTCGAATCTTGGAGGTAGTTATGATAAACATAAGAGATATTGCAAGAATAGCAGGGGTTGGAGTTAGTACAGTCTCAAGAGTAATTAATAATCATCCAGATGTTAAGGAGCAAACTAGAGAAAGAGTATTAGAAGCTATTAAAGAAAATAACTATATACCTAATAATAGTGCAAGAAACTTAAAAAAGAATAACACAAATAACATTGGAGTGCTTATAAAGGGAGTATTTAATCCTTTTTTCTCTGAAATGCTAGATTCAATAAGCAAAAGAATATCTAAGGCTGGATATTCTATGATATTAGAGCATCATGATTACTTAAGTGATGATGAAATGAATAATTTAATATCTATGATAAAAGAAAAAAGATTGCAAGGTGTGATATGCCTTGGAGGAAACTTTACAGAGATTAAAAATGATGATTTTGAAGAGATAAATGTACCAGTAGTATTAACTTCTATAAATCATAAGTATGGAAAAGAATTTTCGAATTTTTCATCGGTATCAATAGATAATGAAGAATCGGCTTATTCAGCCACCAAATATCTAATAGATTGTGGTCATAAAAATATAGCATTAATGCTAGGAGATGAATATGATACTGGAATTGGACACTTAAGAGAAGCAGGTTATTTAAAAGCTTTAAATGATAATAATATTAAATTTAATAAAGAGTATAGACTTTTGGGGAATTATGATTACAGAGGAGCTTATGAAGAGACAGATAAATTAATAAAAAATCATAGAGAGGTTACAGCTATATTTGCAATATCAGATATAATGGCTGTTGGATGTGCGAAAGCAATAAAAGATAATGGATTAGTTGTAGGAAAAGATGTAGATATAATTGGATTTGATGGTATGGATATAAGTGAATTTTATAGCCCTACTATATCAACAATAATACAACCTAAATTAGAAATGGCAAAAATAAGTGTTGATTTATTATTAGATTTAATAGCAAATAAAACAGATAATAAACATGTAATTTTAAATACAGAATTAGTTAAAAGAGAATCAACAAGCTTTAAAATAGAAAAATAAAAATATGTAGCTTTATAGGAAATGAGGTAAAGTTCATGGAAAGAAGTAGTGGAATATTAATGCATGTTTCATCACTACCAGGAAGGTATGGAATAGGAACTTTTGGAAGACAAGCCTTTGCCTTTGCAGATTTTTTGAAGAAAAGTGGACAAAAATATTGGCAAATACTACCCCTAGGACAAACTGGATATGGAGATTCACCATATCAATGTTTTTCAGCTTTTGCTGGTAATCCATATTTCATAGATTTCGAATTATTAGAAGAAGAAGGATTATTAAAAAAAGAAGATTATACAAATCTAGATTATGGTTTAGATGATGAAAAAGTTGATTATTATAAGTTGTTTATAAACAAAAATAAAGTTTTGAGAATTGCCTATAAAAATTCAATAGGAAAATATAAAGAGGAAATAGAAGAATTTAGAGTGAAAAATAGTTTTTGGTTAGAAGACTACGCTTTATATATGTCTGTAAAGAAACATTTCAATCTAGTTAGTTGGTATGATTGGGATGAAGACATTAGATTAAGAAAACCAGATGCTATGAAATACTATAAAGAAACTCTTAAAGATGAAATTGAATACTATGTATTCATACAATATTTATTTTTTAAACAATGGAATAATTTAAAGGATTATTGCAATGAAAATAATATAAGAATAATTGGTGATATCCCTATTTATGTAGCAGAAGATAGTGCAGATGTTTGGGGAAATCCAAGATATTTCAATTTAGATAAAAGTATGAAACCTATAACTGTAGCTGGTTGTCCGCCAGATGCATTTTCAACTACAGGTCAATTATGGGGAAATCCTATTTATAATTGGAAAAGCATAAAAGAAGATAATTATTCGTGGTGGATAGATAGAGTTAGAGAAAGTTTCAAGATATATGATGTTGTTAGAATAGATCATTTTAGAGGATTTGAATCATATTGGGAAGTACCATATGGAGATAAAACAGCTGAAAATGGTAAATGGACTAAAGGACCTGGAATAGATCTTTTTAAGGCTATAAAAGATAAGCTTGGAGATGTAGAAATTATAGCAGAAGATTTAGGATTTATGACAAAGGAAGTAATAGATCTTAGAGATTCTACAGGTTTCCCAGGAATGAAAATATTACAATTTGCCTTTGGAGGAGAAGATAGTGGAGATTTACCACATAACTACCCTGTAAATTCTATAGCTTATACAGGTACTCATGATAATGATACTGTTATGGGATGGTATAACTCTTTAGAAGGATCAAAAGAATTAAATAAAGCTAAAAAATATCTAAATTTAACTTATGAAGAGGGTATTACTAGAGGATTTATAAGAGGAATATGGGGAAGCACAGCATCCTTAGCAATTACAACTATGCAAGATTTATTATGTCTTGGAAAAGAAGCTAGAATGAACTTTCCATCAACATTAGGTGGTAATTGGACATGGAGAGCTAAAGAAAGTGATATTAATGATAAACTAGCTAAAGAACTTTATGAAATAACAAAGTTATATAACAGATGCTAGGGAAATGTAAAATTAAGAATTAAAAATGAAGAATTGAGGTGAAAACTACTGGCGTAGTTTTTAATAAGATTAATTAAGGGCTGCTGTGCAGCCCTTTTTTCTTCTAAGTATACTGGTTTAAATAGCTTTATTGAAAATTTAGAATAGAGTATAATATAAATATAAGCATATATTGAAGTACGGTTAAAATATATAAATAAGGAGAAAATGGAGATGGTTTTAAAAAATAAATTACAAATTAATAATTCTGTTGAGCTAGCAAGAGTTGAAGAAAAATTAAGTAAGAAAAAGGCTATTGAATTATTTGAAAGTGGATATTTAAATAGTCTAGAAGCAGGTAAATTTAATTCATTATCTAAAATTCATAAATATATATTTGGTGAGATATATGATTTTGCTGGTTTAGTACGTGATGTAAATATTTCAAAAGGGAATTTTAGATTTGCTCCTGTTATGTATTTAGATGCTGCTTTAGAAAACATTGATAAAATGCCACAATCAACATTTGAAGAAATTATTGAAAAGTACGTTGAAATGAACATTGCCCATCCATTTAGAGAGGGAAATGGACGTAGTATGAGAATATGGCTTGATTTAATGTTAAAGAAAGAATTGAATAAAGTAGTTGATTGGAGTCAAGTAGATAAAAATGATTATCTTCTTGCAATGGAGCGTAGTCCAATAAAAGATATCGAAATAAAATATATTTTAAAAGAAGCACTAACTTCTAAAATAGATGATAGAGAAATATATATGAAGGGTATTGATACAAGTTATTATTATGAAGGATATACAGTGTATAGGGCAGAGGATCTATAGACTTTCCTTTATTTACTTTGCAAAGAGATAAACATTATATGAGGTTCATTTGGCGGATGTGATTGAGCCAGAAATATAATGTTTATCTCTTTTTTTATTTTCTTAAAAGTGGTTGAGTGCTACATCTAAATGATCCACCAAAGCTTCTAGAAATCTTAAAGTCTATGTATTCAACCGTTATTCCTCTTTGCTCTAATTGTTTTCCTATAAATTCGAATTCAGGGTCTGTAATATAGGTATTTCTATCTATTTGAAGACCATTTACTGCAAGTCTACTTACATCTTCTTTAGATACTCTTATTTTATCAAAGTTTTCTAATTCTTTAGGTATACCATTCAATAAGGCTTCTTCGCAAACAATTATTAAATCCTCTCTTACAATACTTAATGCACAATCTAAGTGAAGTACATCATTTGCAAGAGGAACTTCTATTAAAGTATAATCAAAATTAGACAATAAATTTCTAAGCCAATTTATACCGTTTTTATTTGAAGCTAAACCTGAATTTCCTACAAATATAGTTTTACCTAAAACAAGTATATCTCCACCTTCTAAAAATGGACCAACTTCTGAATCTATTCCCTTGGAAAAATCCACAGAAGGAATTGAAAGATAAAAACAATTATTCTTATTTGATTCATTTACCAAAATATCTCTTATAGGGAGAATTTCATTTCTTCTATGAGGAAATCTTAGAGAACCTTCTATAATTATATTACCAATAGTAAAGAAGGGGTCTCTAGAAAAGAAATTACTATAACCATCATCTCCACCAACTTCTTTTTCGTAATCAGTTAATAATCTAGGTCGGCAAATTTCTACATTGTATTTTTCTAATACTTTTTTTAGATTTTCTCTTTCTTCTTCCCATTTAAGCTGCTCTTTAGGAAAAGCATCAGCAAAATCCTTACCTTCATTTTCTATAATATCTATCAAATATTCTTCAAGTAAGAAATTAGAATCCTTCATATTTTTAGGAAAAGCAAATTGAGATTGAGTAAGTACTACTCTTCTTAAAGGTGCAAATTCACTTTCTACATAAATATTATTTTCTTTCATTAAAAACACTCCTTAAAGTATAAAACTATATATTGCCAAGTAATTAGATTTATAAAGTACATCTTATCTCAAAGTAATTACTTGAAGAATCATAATTATATTCAGGGCTTATAATAATTATTATTTATTTTATCTTCGTATAAAGAAAGTATATATAAATATATAATAAGAATTTCTATTAAGTTTAATTATATAATTTAATAATTAAATTTAATAGAGAATAATATTTTTTATCATTATTTTAATTCTCAGTTAAAGGAACTGTATTTATATTAAATTCCTTATATAAATATTTATAAAATAAAACAATAAAAATAAAAGCTATTATAATATCTGAAATAGCCTGAGATACTATAATTCCCATATACCCACTAGTATAATAGGCAATTATAAGAACTATTAAAAATATAACTCCTTATTTACTTATTGATAAAATAAATGAACCAACAATGTTACCTAATGACTGAAAAAGAATGCTCATTAAAAGGCTTATTCCAACGAAAAATTGGATACGATACTTTAACACTTTTTTATGTTCTTAATTATTTAATACGAATCCTGTAAATGAAAGTAGTGTCATGATAAATCCTGAAATTATGCTTTTTTTAAATAAAATCTTATCTTTATTATAGAAAGTATAAGAATCATAAAAGAAAAATATAGCTTGAGTAAAAAATATTAAAAACATAGCAATACTATCTGGTATAACCTCAAATGTGCTAAGGAGTGCTGCTGAAATATAAATTAGTATAGAAAAGATTACTTTAGTTGAAATTCTCATAATATAAACCTTTCATATTATAAATAATTTAATTGTTTAATCTTATTAAAATAGTTCAATATTTTATACTGTATTAAATATACCATAAAGTAAAGATAAGAAAGTTATTTTTAATTAAGTATATACCAGTTTGTGGAATTTGATTCCGAATAAGTGTATAATAAAAGTGTAATTTGTTATGCAAATGTATAATTCATATTGGTTAATTATTATAAAATGGGGTGAGAATATATGGAACAGAAATCTTATAAGAATTTAGGGAAATTTCTTTTGGCTTTCTCAATTATAAGTTCAGCAATTGTAATATTTTTAAGTTTTAGAAATGGAAATTTCATATCAAATTTAAGCAATGGTAGTTTTTTTAGAACAATATTGTTTAGTATAACTTGCATTTTACTTATCTTAGGTGGAATTCACATGAAAAATAGATATCCTGAATATTATAAATATCAAATTATAAGTGCAATTATTTTATTATCAATATCTTTAATATTTTATATTATTCCAAGAATAATCTATTTAACTTAAAGTGAATAATTTTAATCTTTTATGAAGGAATTAATAATTTATAATATTATGGAGGTAAGTATTATGAAAAAGTTTATTAAAACTATTGTATTCATATTAGTTATATCTTTAATTTTAACTGCTTGTGCTACCGAAAAAGATAAAGGAGAACCTGAAATTAGTTTGAAATTTAATGTTTCTGATTTAACAGAAGAAGAGTTTAAATTAGTGGGAACTAAAGAATTAGAAAATCCTAAAAAGGATGATTTTAAAAAAGTTGAATTTAAATTAGATGTAGAACATTCAAATAAAATATCAAATAGAAAAATTATAGTACCTAATATTAAAGAAGTTATTAATTCAAAATATGAAGAGAGATATTGGTTTGGAGAAGGAAGTGCTCAAGATAATGAAGGAGAAAATTTTGCAGAGTATAGTGAAAAAATTATATTTTATTCAAAGGGGCTAAATGAAGAAGAAATTAAAGAAGTTTTAAAATCCTTAGAAGTAAAGATTTCTTGGAAAACAAATAACGGTGAAAATAAAGAAAAAATATTTAATTTGTATGAAAGAAAAAATCAATAAAGTTTGTAGTAATCCTATTGTTATTTTATGGGCTGGTTTGATTTCACTTATTATTGGAGGAACTCTTGGTATTTTAGCTTATTATGGAAAATAACTTGGATAGAAAATTATAATCTTTCGATATTAAATTAATAATTGTATTTTTAAGGAGTTGGTTTATTAATAAACTTCTCAATAAATTAGAAGTTGTAGGGGGATTACTTTGGATAGAGAAGAGAAAAGAAAGACAATAAGGATGTTACTTTTGGGAGGCATTGTTATAGTTTTCATTATAACTTTATTTGGATATAAATTTTTAAATAATAAAAGTTATAAAAATGAGGCCGTAGAACGAGGAGAATCGATTTATTTAAATGGAAAAGAGTATTGCTATGGTAGTCTTGATGAGAAGTATACTATTTCAAGCACTTTAATTTGTAAGACGGATAATGGTAAAAAAATATATGAGATAAAGGAATATCCCAATCATGAATATATAGCAGTTTATTCTGTGTGGGATGGCACAATTTATAAAAGAGTGGACAACTAAAAAACAAATTCTAATTTTAATCTATTATTAATTTATAGGAAGTTAGTAATTTACAATTTGGGAAGGGAGCTATAATAAAATGATTGTTAGTATTCATGGGTTATTTAGATACTCACTTGCTATTGTTATCCTCGTTACATTTATTTTAATGATTGTTTATTTTTTGATTGGTTTAAAAAGTAAAAACTATGTAAAGGCAAAAATATTTGCGATGATTTATGTATGTTCAAATTTATTTCGACTTTTATTAAATCATTTTAATCTGTATTAATTTAAGGCCTAGTTTAAAATTATTTTAAACTAAGTAAGAGAATTTGTTTTTGGAAAATTGAATAGTACGGTATTAAATATTATATATAGGAAACACTATTTATGAGGTGAAAATTATGAGGAAAAAATTAATCAGTATAGCAATATTAGTTATAATAGTTTTAATTGCTACAACGGATAATGTATATGCAAATACACCTATTAATCCAATTAATAATGTTTATAAAGAAGGCATTTATAAGCTTAATAAAAATGATACAGGGGAATATCAATTACAATTCCAATTTATTAATAAAGATATTGATTCAGCAATTATTGTGCTAGATGAAAATGCTGACATACTTTATAAAAATATAAACTGTAACAGAAAATGTAATGCTGGTATAATAACTAATAAAGATACTATAGTAATAATAACCGATGGAGAAGTAGAATTAAGTTTTACTAAAATAAATTAAATATCAAATTTGATTATAAATTAATGATAATACCGTATTATTCAAAAGAGTATGCGGTATTTTTTAGTTCGAAATTAAAATATATTAGGAATTAATTTATAGAAAGTGAGTAAGTGTATTAAAATGTGAAATAATGATACTTTTGATATAATATTGTTAAGTAGAAACTAGATATTAGTAAACTAGAATAACAGAAAGGAAGAAATTTTATGATTCAATCAGTTGTATATATTTCTTTAGTAGTAAAAGATTATGATGAAGCAATTGACTTCTATACAAATAAACTTCATTTTGAATTAATAGAAGATACATATCAACCAGAGCAAGATAAAAGATGGGTAATAGTATCTCCACCTGGCTCAAATGGAACAGCAATATTGCTTGCAAGGGCATCTAAGCCAAAACAAGAGGACTTTATAGGGAATCAAACGGGGGGGAGAGTTTTTCTTTTCCTTGGAACTGATGATTTTTGGCGTGATTATAATGAAATGAAAGAGATAGGAATAGAATTTGTTAGAGAACCTAAAAAGCAGGATTATGGGACTGTTGCTGTATTTAAGGATTTGTATGGTAACTTATGGGACTTAATAGAGTTCAATGAAAATCATCCAATGTTCAAGATGGTTAAATAAATTCAAATTTTGAGCTGAGCTTTTTACAATATGTTATATATTTAAAATTTAGAAGTATTCAATCAAAATATTCAATATGTTGATTGAATACTTTTATATTTTCATTATCAATATAAATTTAAAACAGAGATAAATTGAAAAATTAATATAATTGATTTTTTATATGCTAAAGAAAGATTTATTTAAAAAAGTAAATATTAAAGTAGGTTAATATGGTACAATTTGTATATTGAAAATTTTTTATTACTTAGGAAATTATATCTATGTACAAATTGTAGATAATTTTATCAGAATAGTAAAATGCGTAGTGTAAGAATTAGAGTTATTATAATTTCATTCTTTCAGTTTGGAAGTGTTAAAATATCATAGCAAGGTGACTTGGAGCTTGCGACGGAACCAGGATATGATACTTTAACACTTTTTTATTAATTAGTAATTGAATTATAGGGGGAGAGGTTTATATGAACGCAGAACAGATGTGGAATGAATATAAAAAGATAAATAAAAATATTAAAGATAAATATGAAGCTTGGGCATTTGGTGTTGAAGCAGATCTATTGGCAGACTTAGTTGTAAGAGGGGAAAAAACAGCAACAGCTTCTGCTTATCCATTATATGAAATAGAAAATGAACCATTGCCTAAGGTAGAAGAATACAGTATTATTTTAAATTCAAAAAATGAAGCTATTTGTATTATTCAAACAACAAAAGTTTATATAGAAGAATTTAAAAAAATAAGTAAGGAACATGCCTTTAAGGAAGGGGAGGGAGATAAGTCCCTATCTTATTGGAGAAAATGTCATGAAGAATTTTTTAGAATGTGCATGAATGAAGTTGGAAAGGAGTTTAATGAAGATATGAAAGTTGTATGTGAAGAATTTAAAGTAGTATATAAAGTTTAAATAATTGTGATGATGTTGATTTGATTATAAATAAGGAATATATTTTTAATAATTGGTTACATAAATATGTTTATAGATATAAAGATAATACTTAGGTATTAAATTAAAGGCGTTATATGATAATGGAATAATAAAGAGTGAAGATAATTTTAAGGAGGAATTAGAGGAGTGTATTATATATTAGTTAAGAATTTTAACTCAGTAGGATCAGTTGTATATGGATCAAATGATTCTAAAGAAGTAGATATAATAGATGAGTTGCTAAACTATAAATTAGATGGTAAGGATAAGCAAGTTGTACTACTATCTAATTTAGAGATGTGGAAAGAATATGAACCATTTAATATTGTAAATAGTGTTGGTGAATTTATTGATAAAGCAATGTTAAATTAAAAAATAAATGAAATCTTATGAAAAAGCACTACTAATCTTGGTTGGATAGGGTGCTTTTTTCATATGTTTTAAAACTTAATTTAAAACATTTAATACGTACAACCACCGTAGCCATCCTCTACAGTATTTCAAAATATGACTTTGAAATTATACCATATTTAGTTATATAATATACATAAGAAAAAAGTGGTAAAATTAAGTGAATATATTTGGAGATTATCTATATTAATTTAAATTAGAAATATAATAAAAACATACTTTAATAACTAAAGGAGAGAAAATGGATAAAGCGTTAATGATAGAAAAAACTAAAGAGTTTGTTAAGAATAAGTTATATGGAGAAGGCAGTGGCCATGATTGGTTTCATATAGAAAGAGTTTATAATTTAGCTAAGTATATAGCAGAAAAAGAAAATGCAGATTTTTTCATAGTTGAAATGACTGCATTATTACATGATATTGATGATTGGAAGTTCTCAAAAGGTAATGACACTAATACGAAAGTTACAGAAAACTTTTTAAAATCAATAGAAGTAGATGAAAATTCCTTAGAAGCAATAATAAAAATAATAAAAACTATGTCTTACAAAGGTGGAGTAGTAGATTCAACACAACATACAATTGAAGGTAAAATTGTTCAAGATGCAGATAGATTAGATGCCATAGGAGCAATTGGAATAGCAAGAACTTTTGCATATGGTGGTAGTAAAAATAGACTAATGTACGATCCAGCTATAAAACCAATGGATTTTACTTCTCTAGAAGAAGTTAAGAATGCAGAAAACCACACAATAAACCACTTCTATGAAAAACTATTAAAATTAAAGGACTTAATGAATACAGAAACAGCAAAGAAAATAGCAGAAAAAAGACATAAATTTATGGAAGAGTTCTTAGAAGAATTCTACAGTGAATGGAACAATATAATGGATAATTGATAATGCATAATGCATAATTAAGGATGTTTTGCACAGCAAAACTTAAATTAGTGCGAAGCACATTAAATTATAAAATCCGAAGGATTTTTTTCCTTAATTCTTCATTTTTAATTTTTCATTCTTAATTATAAATCCCCCCCTGTTTTTTATTGCTTTTAGTATTATAATATAATTAAAAAGGGTGATATTATGAAGGTATTAGTTATGACTATAGATTTAAGAGCTGAATGGGTTCATTCTTTGAAAGAAAAAAGGATGGTTGTTAGAAGTATTACTCAAAAGCTTAAGAATAAGTTTAATATATCTGTAAATGAAGTTAATAATCAAGATATACACCAAAGTATTACAATTGGGATAAGTTGTATATGTGCAAATAATGCTCAGGTTGATTCTACAGCTGAGAATATAATAAATTTTGTTGAAGGAAATACTGATGCAGTACTAATAAATATAGAAAAAGAAGTTATATCTTACAAATTTTAAAAATACTTATTGACAAATTTATCTAACAACTGTATATTAATATCAATAGAAAATTTAATAAATTTTAAACTTCTTATCAAGAGTGGTGGAGGGACTGGCCCTGTGAAACCCGGCAACCTGTAATAAGATATATAGGCTTATTTTATATGCTTAAAAATAATCTTATTAAGTTTGGTGCTAAATCCTGCAGCTTTTTAGCTGATAGATGAGAGAATAAATTAATAGGTGAATTTTACGCGCACTAGAGGATTTATTCTCAAGTGCGTTTTTTTATTTTTAAATTATATACTTCTAAATTAAGTTCTTAGGGGGGACAGAAATGATAGAAATTAAAAATTTAAGAAAAAAGTTTAATAATACTGAAGTTATAAAAGGAGTTTCTTTAAAAATAGAAGATGGAGAAATATATGGAATAATTGGACATAGTGGAGCAGGTAAATCAACTTTACTAAGATGTATAAATGGTCTTGAAGGTTATGATGAAGGTTCTATAACAGTTATGGGAAAGGAAGTTAATAAGTTAAATGGCTATGAACTAAGAGAGTTTAGAAAAAAGTTAGGTATGATATTTCAAGGCTTTAACTTATTAAATAGAAAAACTGTATTTGAAAATATAGCTTTACCATTAGAAGTATGGGGACTTGAAGAGGAATATAAGAATTACAAAGAAAATTTAAAGGGAAGTAAGGCTATTAGCTATAGAAAATATAGAAAAAATAAAATAAATGATAGAGTTAATTATCTTTTAGATTTAGTTGGCCTTTCAGAAAAAGCAAATGTAAAGCCATCAAGTTTAAGTGGTGGACAAAAACAAAGAGTAGCAATTGCAAGAGCACTAGCTCTTGAACCAAAGATTTTATTATGTGATGAAGCAACTTCAGCATTAGATCCTAAGATAACAAAGGATATACTATCTCTTTTATCTAAGATAAATAATGAACTAGGAATTACAATTGTCATAGTAACTCATCAAATGGAAGTTGTTAAAGAGGTTTGTCAAAAGGTAGCATTAATAGAAGGGGGAGTTTTAAAGGCAGAAGGAAACTCAGAAGAACTATTCTTAAGACCTGGGGTATCATTAAAGAAGTTCTTAGGAGAAGATGATGAACTTTTACCAGAAAAAGGAGTTAATATTAAATTATTTTTCCCAAGTACATCTTCAGAAAATGCACTTATTACAAAGATGGCAAGAGATTTAAATGTGGACTTCTCAATAGTTTGGGGTAAGCTTGAAAAGTTTAGAGAAGAAATCTTAGGAAACTTAGTTATTAATATTGAAGATGAAGATAAAGAAAAAGTTATAAATTACTTAAAAGAAAAAGATATAGTATTGGAGGTGCTTAATTAATGTTAGATTTATTACTACCAGAACTAAATAAAACAATAATAATGGTGTTTTTTTCAACAGTATTTTCAGTAATACTAGGATTTATTTTAGCAATTATATCAATAACTACAGCTCCAAATGGATTAAAGCCAAATAGAGTAGTTTATAAAATATTAGATACTATAATAAATATTCTAAGAGGTTTTCCATTTTTAATATTGATGGTGGCAATAATGCCAATTACAAAATTGTTAGTTGGAAAATCTATAGGAACAACAGCAGCAATAGTTCCACTTACTATAGCAGCAGCACCATTTGTAGCAAGAGTTATAGAATCAGCTTTAAAGGAAGTAGATCCAGGAGTAATTGAAGCTGCAAAATCCTTTGGAGCCTCAAATACACAAATAATATTTAAGGTTATGCTTAAAGAAGCAGTACCAGCAATAACATCAGGATTAACATTAACAGTAATAAGTATAATAGGATACTCAGCAATGGCAGGAACTGTAGGAGCTGGAGGCCTTGGAGATTTAGCTGTAAGATACGGATATCAAAGATATCAAACAGATATAATGATAGTTACAGTCGTGATATTAATAATAATAGTACAAGCATTACAAACACTAGGAAATTACTTATACAAAAAACTAGCATAAAAATAAATGAAAAATGAAGAGTGAAGAATGAAAAATTAAGGATGTTTTACTCCGTAAAACTTAAAATTTGATTAGTAGAGCAAAGGTATAAATACATTAGTTAATTTATCATTAATCACTTTAAATTATAAAAAATAAAGAAACTCCCGTAGGAGTTTCATCCAAAATTCTTAATTCTTAATTTTAAATTTTTAATTAAACAGGGGGTTTAAATATGAAAAGAAAATCAATTTTATCAATTTTATTAACAGGGGCTTTAGCAATAAGTTTAGTAGGTTGTGGAGGAAGTAAATCAAATGAAGATACTGGTTCTGCAGCTGAAGATAAGACAATAACAATAGGGGTAAGTCCAGTTCCTCATAAGGAAATAGTAGAGCAAGCTGTACCTGAACTTGAAGCAAAGGGTTATACAGTTAAAATAGTAGAGTTTGCTGATTATGTAATACCTAATACAGCTTTAGAAGAAGGGGAATTAGATGCAAACTATTTCCAAACTATAGCTTATTTAGAGGAAAGCAATGAAGGTAAGGGATTACATTTAATTAATGCAAAGGCAATTCATTTAGAGCCATTAGCAGTTTACTCAAGTAAGGTTAAGGACATAAAGGATTTAGCTGATGGAGCAACTATTGCAGTTTCAAATGATCCATCTAATGAAGCAAGAGCTTTAAGGGTTTTAGAAAGTGCAGGGATTATAAAAATAAAGGATGGAGAATTAGTAACTCCAAATGATATAACAGATAATCCTAAGAATATAAAGATTGAAGAGCTAGAAGCGGCACAACTTCCAAGAGTTTTAGATGAAGTTGATTTAGCAGTTATACCTGGTAATTATGCTCTTGAAGCAGGATTAAAACCATCTGAAAATGCTGTGTATATAGAAGACGCAAAAACAGAAGCTTCAAAGAAATATCAAAATGTAATAGCAGTAAAAGAAGGAAATGAAGATAGTCAAAAAATAAAAGACTTAACAGAAGCATTAACATCAGAAACAGTTAGAAAGTATATAGAAGAAAAATATTCTGATGGCTCAGTAGTTCCAACTTTCTAGAAAGATAATTTAATAAAAATACTTAAAATAAAAGATGAAATATCTTACTTTATTAGTAGATATTTTGTCTTTTTTTTATAATGACTTCATATGATATAATGAAATCATTATTACTACAAAGGTGGAATGGCATGAAAAAAATATATGTAATACTTCTTTCATTATTAATATCAATAACAGTAGGATGTAAAGATAAAAGTGTATATAAAGAAAATAATAATATAATAAATGAAAAAGATTTAGTTATTAATGAGAATGAAATAAAAGAATTATATGAGAAAAAAGAAATAGATAAAACAAATGAAAAGCCTTTAATAGAATTAATTGATGAAAAAGTAAATGAAATATTAGGAGAATATAAAGATAATGTTGCAATTTATTTTAAAAACTTAAATACAAATGAAGAGTATAGTTTAAATGGAGATACCTATTATGTTGCAGCAAGTACTACAAAGGTACCTTTATGTATGTCTATATTAGATGATGTTAATAATGGTACTAAATCAATAAATGATATACTTTATTTTATAGAATCAGATAGAGAAGGGGGAAGTGGCTCCTTATATTATTTAGATCAAATTCCGAATTTAACTATAGATGAAGCTATATATTTATCTATTGTTGATTCTGATAATATAGCTAAAAATATGTTAAGTAGAGTAACAACTTTAAGTATTACAGATTATATGAGAAATATTTCAGGAGATAATAATATTCCATATGGGAATTACACTACAGCAAATCAATTTGGAAAAGTTTTAGAAAGACTATATGAAAATCCAGAGAATAATCCTTATTATAATAATCTTATAAATTATATGACTGAAACAAATTATCATGATAGGCTAGATAAGTATATAGAGTACGATAAGGTTGCTCATAAGATTGGAAATTATTATAGATATTATCATGATGTAGGTATAATATATGGTGATGATCCATATATATTAGTTGTTTTAACTAAGGATGTAGGTGAATTAAGTTATGAATCCTATGAAGATGGTGGAGAAGATGAAAGATTTGTCTTAGATTGGGGAGAACAGGCTTGTGAATTAATAGCAGAAGTATCTAAAGAAATTTATAGGCTAGTAGATATAAGTAAAGAGTAGGTGAACAACATGGAAAAGTTATATTATAAGAATCAATATTTAAAAGAGTTTAGTGCTAGGGTGCTAAAAGTAGAAAAAGTTAATGATGAATATCATGTAGTTTTAGATAAAACAGCCTTTTTCCCAGGGGGAGGAGGACAACTATGTGATTTAGGATACATAGATAATAAAAAAGTTTTAAAGGTATATGAAAATAATAAAACAATATATCATGTTTTAGATGGTGAAGTTAATACTGGATCTAATGTTTTATGCAGTATAGATTGGGATAGAAGAGAAGATGGAATGCATCAACATTTAGGACAGCATATTTTATCAGGATGTTTTTATAAATTATTTAATGCCAATACTGTAAGCATACATTTAGGAAAAGAAATAAGCACTGTAGATATTGTTGGAGTATTAAATGAAGAAAAAATAAGAGAAGCTGAAAGCTTTGCAAATGAAGTTATAAGAAATAATATTGATGTGGAATTTCTAGTTCCATCTAATGAAGAGTTGAGTAGTATTAATTTAAGAAGAGATTTACCTAATACTGAAGATGAAATTAGAGTTGTTAAAATAGGAAATTTAGATATAAATGCTTGTTGTGGTGTGCATCCAAGTAAAACTTCAGACTTAAAAATGATTAAGATAAAAAAGTTTGAAAAAAATAAAGGAAACACTAGAATTGAATTTTTAGCAGGAAATAGAGCTATTAAGGATTCATTAAATAAAGACAATATATTAAGAGAAATATGTAGTTATTTAAGTAGTAATGAAGAAGAAGCTTTAAGTGGAATAAAGAATATAAAAGCCTTATTAGAAGAAGTAAAGATAGAAAAGAAAAAGTTAGAAGAGGAACTTTTAAATTATGAAGCTAGGTCATTATTAGAAAATAATAATAGTAATAAAATAATTATAAAAAATATATTTAAGGATAAATCTGTAGAGTATGTAACAAAACTTGCTAATAGATTATGCGAGAGAGAAAATATTGTATGTTTATTTGCAATAAATAATAAAGAAAAATCTAATATAATACTTGCTTCATCAAAGAATATTGATAATTTAAATATGGGAGAAATATTTAGAGAGTTTTCTAATATTGTTAATGGAAAAGGTGGAGGAAGTAAAAATTTAGCACAGGGAATTGCTAAAGAAAATAATATAGAAGAGTTTTTAAACAAAATATATGAATTCTGTTGTAATAGAATGTAAAAATATAACATATAAAAATAAATTTTGTAACCAACTAGATAACCTGAAAGTATAATGAATTATAAAGTAATACAATATTTATATGATTACTATATAAATAACAGGAGGGAAAAAGTTGGCAAAATGGGTATTGGATGCAGGACATGGTGGAAGTGACTCAGGAGCTATAGGGAAAAATGGTAGAAGAGAAGCTGATATTGTATTAGAAGCTGTTTATGAAACTAAAAGATTACTAGAAAGAAATGGCGAGATAGTATTACTTACAAGAGCATCTGATGTGTATTTAGATGTAAAGGATAGAGTAGATATTGCAAATAACTGGGGTGCAGATTATTTTGTTAGCTTCCACATGAACTCCTTTATAGATAATTCTGTTACTGGAACTGAAATTGTTGTATTTGAAAAAGGAGATAAATCAGAAGAATTAGCGAGATTTTTAAAAGATGAAATACTGGCTAATTTAAAATCTAAGGATAGAGGAATAAAGGAAGCAAGTTATACTATTTTAAGACAAACTAAAATGTCAGCAGTTATAATTGAAGCAGAATTTATATCCAATGAAGAGGTAGAAAAAAGCTTTGATAGTATAAAATATGGACACATGGTTGCTAAAGCTTGCTTAACAATGGTAAATAAAGTTTTAATAGATACTCCAATTAAGAAACCCAAAACACCTACAAGAGAAGGCTGGAGAATTTGTATAGGATACTATAGAGACTACGAAGAAGCAGAAGAGGAAGTACTTAGACTACAAAAAGAAGGACTTAAAGATGCATATGTAATTCCTTATCCAGAGGATAATTAAAAGCTTGGACTGTTCAATAAAAAAGGAACCTATAAGATAGACACTTATAAAAGTGAGTCTATCTATAGGTTCTTTTTTATAAAGAAAAGCTCCAGTATATAATCAGTAGTATTAGTAGTATTAGATATTTTTAGTATTCATATTATAAATAAAATTACAACTATTGACAAATAATAAAATAAGATATAATATTAATTTAGACACCCCCCAGGGGGTGCAGTGATATAATAATAGTGAGGTGATAGTATGAATCAAAAGTTTAATGTAACAGGTATGACTTGTTCAGCTTGTTCATCTAGCGTTGAAAAGGCAGTTAAAAAACTATCAGGTATTGAATCTGTAAATGTAAATTTACTTTCAAATAGTATGACTGTTGATTATGACGAAAATAATATAGATAAATCAGAAATTATTAAGGCGGTAGTAGATGCAGGGTATGGAGCATCTGAATTTGTACGTGGAGCAAATGCTAATAGTACAAAAGAAAAGGAAGTTAATCCAGTAGAAACAGAAATAAAGGAAATGAAGAAGCGTACAATAATTTCATTTGCATTCTTAATTCCTTTAATGTATGTATCAATGGGGCATATGTTTAATCTTCCACATCCAAGTTGGTTAATGGGAGCAGAAAATGCAATAAGCTTTGCTTTTATACAATTATTACTTACGATACCAATTATTTATGTAAATCGTAAGTATTATGAAGTTGGTTTCAAAACTTTATTCCATGGCTCACCTAATATGGATTCGCTTATAGCTATAGGTTCATCAGCAGCCTTAGTATATGGGATATTTGCAATTTTTAGAATTGGATATGGGTTAGGTCATAATGATCTAAATATTGTCAATCAATATTCAAAGGATTTATATTTTGAATCTGCAGCAATGATTTTAGCATTAATTACATTTGGTAAGATGTTAGAAACAAGAGCAAAAGGTAGAACTTCTGAGGCAATATCTAAATTAATGGATCTTGCACCAAAAACAGCATCAGTTCTTCGTGATGGTGGGGAAATTGAAATCCCAGTTGAGGATGTAGTTAAGGATGATATAATAATTGTAAGACCAGGGCAAAGCATACCTGTAGATGGAGTTATTATTGAAGGAAGCTCATCCGTTGACCAAGCAGCTTTAACAGGTGAGAGTATACCAGTTGAAAAAAATGTAGGTGATAAAGTAATAGCAGCTACAATAAATAAAACAGGATTCTTTAAATTTAGAGCAGAGAAGGTTGGAGATGATACAACTCTTGCACAAATTATTCAGCTTGTAGAAGATGCTAGTTCATCTAAAGCACCTATTGCTAAAATGGCAGATAAAATTAGTGGAATCTTTGTTCCTATTGTAATTACTATAGCAGTAGTAGCTACAATTGTATGGTTAATATTAGGTCAGCCTTTTGAATTTGCACTATCTATAGGAATTGCAATACTAGTAATTTCTTGTCCTTGTGCATTAGGATTAGCTACTCCAGTTGCTATTATGGTTGGAACTGGTAAGGGTGCATCTAATGGAATATTAATTAAATCAGCAGAAGCTTTAGAAAGTTTGCATACAATTAATACTGTTGTTCTAGATAAAACTGGTACAATTACAGAGGGAAAACCAGTAGTTACAGATATAATTATTGCAAATGGAGAAAGTGAAGAAAATCTTTTAGAAATTGCTGCATCACTAGAAAAACCTTCAGAGCATCCTTTGGCAGAAGCTATTGTTGAAAATGCAAAGGAGAAGGGAATAAGCTTTAAAGAGGTTGAGGAATTTAATGCTATTTCAGGTAGAGGTATAGTTGCTAAAATAGATGGAAAACAATATATTGCAGGTAATTTAGCTTTAATGCAAGATAAAAAAATTAATATAGGATCTTATAAGGAAACTTCAGATGCTTTTGCTATGGATGGTAAAACACCACTATACTTTGCAGATGATAAAAAACTTTTAGGAATTATTGCTGTGGCAGATGTAGTTAAAGCTACAAGTCGTGAAGCTATAGAACAGTTTAAAGCTATGGGAATAGATGTAGTAATGCTTACAGGTGATAATAAGAAAACTGCAGAAGCAATTAGAAAACAACTACACATTGATAGAGTTGTTGCAGAGGTATTACCACAAGATAAAGAAAAAGAAATCCGTACTATACAAGAAAGCGGTAAAAAGGTTGCAATGGTTGGTGATGGAATTAATGATGCACCTGCACTTGCAAGAGCAGATGTAGGTATTGCCATTGGAGCAGGTACAGATGTTGCTATTGAATCAGCAGATATAGTTTTAATGAAGAGTGATTTATTAGATGCTGTAACAGCTGTTCAACTTAGTAAGGCTACAATTAAAAATATTAAAGAAAACTTATTCTGGGCATTCTTCTATAACAGTTTAGGAATACCATTAGCAGCTGGAGTATTTTTCACAGCTTTCGGATGGAAGCTTAATCCAATGTTTGGAGCAGCAGCAATGAGTATGAGTTCTGTATTTGTTGTATCAAATGCATTAAGATTGAAACTATTTAAACCAAAACATGATAAAGAAAAATACATTGAAAAAGATGCGAAAGTAACCAAAAAGATAATAGGAATTGAAGGTATGAGTTGTCAAAAATGCGTAGCTAAAGCTACAAAAGCATTAAATAAAATTGATAGTGTAGAAGCTAAAGTAGATCTTGAAAATAAAATTGCAAATGTTACTCTATCAAAGGATATTGATGATAAAGTATTTGTAGATGCTTTAAATGAAGTTGGCTTTAAAGTTACTTCTATTAAAGAAAAGAAAGGGCTATTTGGCTAAAAAAGTAAATTTATCTTAGAAAGAGGAATAGATATGAAATCAGATAAAGAAAAAGCAATCCGACTTTTAAAAACTGCAAGAGGTCAAATCGAAGGTATTTTAAAAATGGTTGAGGATGATAGATATTGTATAGATATTTCTAATCAACTTATGGCAACACAAGCTATATTAAGAAATATTAACAGAGATGTACTTTATGCTCATCTGGGAAGTTGTGTACAGGACTCTTTCGAGACAGGAGATCAGAAAGAAAAAATTAAGGAAATAATGTCTATTATTGATAAGTTAACAAAGTAATTTGTTAGTATCAAGTAGATAAAAAATAAATGATAATTATAGTCCAACGCCATTAAAAGTGTTGGACTAACTTTTTACTTGAAAGGTTAATCAGTATTTTTATAAAATATATTAAAATTGAGAGAATATATACTTAGCAATTATTAATTAATATAAGAAGGGAAGGGATAGGATGATAAGTAATTATTTATACTTATTTTCTATAGGAATAGCTTTTGTAACTATAATATTTATAATTTACAATTTTATTTTATTAGTTAAAAAGAAAAAAGCTGATAGTATAGATGAGAATAAAAAAGAAGATATAATAAGAGGATATAAAAATAATCTTGGTATTTTTGCAATTGTATTAGTAATTTGTATTGGTTATATTTTTTATTATTCAAGTCCAGTAAATATATATAAAGCTATAGATATAAGGAGTGAAATAAATTATGATACCATAAACATATATGGAAATATTACTAATGAAGATAGTATTAATTTATCCTCAGAACAAGGTGAAAATGTATTTAATTTATTAGAAAAATACAAATATAAAAGAATATTTAATTTTAGTGATGTTACTGGAGAAGTAGAATTTATTTTATTTGAAAGTATAGATGGCAAGCCAGGAATAATAGAAGTATGGAGTTCTGGATATATTAGAATACCAAATAATAATTTATATAAAATAGATATTGATAATAAAGTAGAATTATATAATGAATTAAAAAATATTATTTAGATCAACTATAAAAATTTTATTCTGTGAACAATATTTTTATAATTTAATTTCTTAAATTTGCAAAGAGATAAGCATTGTATGAGGTTGACTTGGAGCGCATGCGACGGAACAAGGAATATAATGTGTATCTCTTTTTTATTCTTTGGAAAATATTTTTAATATGGTGTGAACTTTTTAATGGGTAGATATATCTAATAGGTAAGAATGAAGGGGAGGGGAATAAATGTTTAGATTAAAAAAGTTGGATTTAGTATATAAGGCTAAGAAGGGAAATGGAAAAGCTTTTACTAAATTAATAGATGAAAATCTTAAAAGTATGTACAGGGTAGGGAAAGAAATATTAAAGGAAGAAGATGATATAGAAGATGCCATACAAAACACCATACTTAAGGCATATTCTAATATTAAAAGTTTAAAGAATGATGAGTTGTTTAAAACTTGGCTTATAAAAATTCTTATAAATGAATGTAATAAAATTTATAACTTTAATAAAAAATGTATAAGTTTAGATAAGGTTGTTGAAGAACAGTACAAGGATAAATATGAAGATTTTGATTTAAAGATTGCTGTTGACTCCTTACCAGAAGATCTTAAGCTAGTTATTACTTTGTTCTATTTTGAAGATTTAAGAATAAGTGAAATTTCAGATATTATAGGAATTCCAGAAGGTACAGTTAAATCAAGATTATCTAGAGCAAAGTCTAAAATTGCTGAAAGTATGAATGGAAAGGAGATAGTGTAATGATGGATTTAGATAAAAAGTTAAGGAGTCTTTCTAATAAAGATGACATTAAGATACCAAATTCTTTAAGAGAAAAGGTTAATAAAATATATGAAGATATAGAGTCAGGGAATAAAAAGAAGGTTAGAAAAAATATATTGAAGGTTGCTGGAGTATTTATTGCTATATTGATAGGAACTAACTTTGTAAAGCCTTCCTTGGCAGAAGAACTACCTATATTTGGTCCAGTTCTTAAGGTATTAAATAACAAATGGGGATTAGGAATTAAGTATACAGAAAATGGACTATCAGTTAAAGAAGAGTTTCATACAGAAAATCTTACTATTAATATTGAAGCTGTAGATTTTAATGGAGAGAATTTATTAATAGTATATAAAGTTGAGAGTAAAATTGAAATTGATGATCCAATTATGTATTCAGTTAGTATAGATATAAGAGGAGAAGATTTTATAAATAAAGAAGGAATTGGATTAGATACAGGTGGACCAGATGAAGATGGAGTATATTATGGTTATTCCATAAGAGAATTAATTTTTGAAAAAGGAAGAGATAAAAAGGAGGAACTAACTGTGAGTATTTTTCCAAAGTCAATAAGCTATTTCAAAAATGATGAAGAAGTTATAGAAGAAATTTATGATTCTCGAGAAATAAACCTAACAATAAAAAATAAAAATTATAGATAGAGAAGTATAGGTAAAAAAATTATATATATATTATGTTAATTTAAAAATATATTTGAATAATTATATAAACCTAAAAATATAACTCGAATTTATATAAAATAATAATTAAAAATCAGTTATATTTATATAAATTTGAGTTCTTAATATATATTAATTGCATATTATTATAATATTGTTGTAATATGTAATTAATACAATTATTATACTATAAATTAAATAATATTATTTAAAGGGACTATCGAAGAATGGAGAATTTAAATTTTGAGGTGTAGAAGTACATAAAAAATATTTATTTCTAATTGCAATATTTAGTTATGATTTCTTATGTAGTGTTCTTTACGATTAGGGGGAAGAACAAGTGAAAATTTTTGAAAAAACGTCTGTTAAGGCAAAGTTATTATTTAGTTTTTTACTTTGTGTAATCATGCTAAATATTGTAGGATTTATTGGTATTACTGGAATGAAAACTATTAATAATAATTCAAAGGAAATATTTAATTATGATTTTACAAGCATAAAAAATCTACGAGTTATTAAAGAAAAACTATTGTTAATAAGAGCAGAAATTGATAATGGTGTTCTTTATAAGGATTCTAAAAAAACTGAAAATTCTATACAGAATATAAATACATTAGATGATCAAATAGATAGTGAACTGGAAGATTATGCAAAGCTTGATCATCCAACTGAAATTAAGGAAAAGTATGAAAAATTATTAATAGCATTTAATGAGTATGAAGTTATTAGAGATAAAGCTTTATATTTAGCTAAGGAAGGTAGATATGAAGAAGCAGAAAAAATTCTACCTAAGATAACTGAAGTAAGAACAGAAGTAGGGACAATTATAGATAATTTAATTGGGGATACTCAAAATAGTTTGACAATTAAAAATAATAATAATAGAGATACATATAAATTTAAATTAAAAAGTATAATAGTTACGAGTTTAATTGGAGCTGTAATTTCATTAATAATAGGTGGAATAATATCACTTGCTATTGCTAGAAAAATCAAGAATATGCTTTTATTTGCAGAAGCTCTTGGTGAAGGAGATTTTACATACGAAACCTCAATAACTGGACAAGATGAATTTGCAAAACTTTCTATTGCTCTTAATAATGCTAAAGAAAAGTTAAGAAATTTAGTAAAAGATATTATTGATCAAAGTCAAGAAGTATCAGCTTCTAGTGAAGAGTTATCAGCTAATATAGGAGAAATAACAAATAACTTTACACAAATTATAGAAAATACAACTTTAATTGTAACAAGTATTCAAGAAATAAATGCTACAACTGAAGAATTATCAGCAACAGTAGTACAAGTAGATTCAGGAATAAATCAATTATCTTCAGATTCTATGGAAAGTAATAATGAAGCTAATAATATAAAGGAAAGAGCAATAGAGATAAGGAATAAAGGTAATGAATCTAAATCAATAGCTGATAAATTAAGCGAAGAAAAAAATCAAAGAATTTTAGAAGCTATAGAAGAAAGTAAAGTTGTTGGAGAAATTATGAAATTTGCAGAATCAATTGCATCTATTGCACAACAAACAAATCTACTTGCACTTAATGCAGCTATTGAAGCAGCAAGAGCAGGAGAGCATGGAAAAGGATTTGCAGTAGTAGCAGATGAAATAAGAGAATTAGCAGAAAAATCATCTAAGGATGTTAAGGAAATACAAAATATTATAGTGAATGTTAGAAAATCAGTTAATAATCTAACTTTACATTCAGAAGATTTACTAAAATTTATCAATAGTAATGTAAAGGAAGATTATCAGTTATTAATAGATACAGGATTAAGTTATGAAAAAGATTCTGAATATGTAAGTGATTTATCTACAAGTATTGCAGCAATGACTGAAGAGTTAAATGCGTCAACTAATGAAATAACAAATGTAACAAAATCAATTGCTTCTAATGTAGAGCAAACATCATATAATTCAGAAGAAATTTTAACAAGATTAGACGAAGTTGGAGTTTCGATGGAAGATATATCAAAGGCAACAGAAAATCAAGCTCACATTGCAGAAAAATTAAATGAAATGATTAGTATTTTTAAAATATAAATTTAGAATTACCCAGTAAGAAAATATAACTCTTACTGGGTTTATTTTTTAGAGATTATTAATGAAGTTAACCTTTATATAAATATAAAAAAATTTAAATCCAGATAATAATAATGCAAAACCTAAGCCTGTATAAAAGAATGCAATAAATGATTCTGAAGCCAGATTATTTACACGCACAATTATTCCAAAGGACATCATAAATGCCATAATTATAAAAGATTTTATATCAAAAAATTTCCAAAACCATTGTTTTGAATTTTTGTATTCAATAATTCTTTTAGTATGTTTTTTTACCATTTTATTAAAAATTAAATATTTAAAAAATAAAAATATAATTATTGATAGAGTAATAAGCTTTAATGATATATTGCCAATATATGATTGACAGCCTATATGTAATACATTGTAGCCAGCAATACTCCATACAAATCCAGCTAAAAATAATAGTAATTTTTTATCTACCATACCAATCAACCTTCTTTTAATAATTAATATTTATAATATAAAAAACTATATGAACAATGTTCATTATAAAATTAAGAAATTAATTTGTCAACTGTATAAAAATAGAAAATAAAGTAAAAAAACATTGACAAATAAAATATAGAAAATTATAATGAACAGTGTTCAGAAAAGTTAAAAGGGGTTAATTTTTCTGAAATAAATTTAAATTTTGGAGGTATAATATGAGCAGTAAATTAATTATGGCGATTATCACCATAACATTAGCACTTATTTTTTATACAATAGGTGTATTTTCAGAAAGAAAAAGTGGAACATTAAAAAAGTTTCATGTAATTATTTTTTGGATTGGATTAATATTTGATACAACTGGGACAACCATAATGTCTACACTTGCAACTGAAGGAAGTTTATTAAGTCCACATGGTATAACTGGAGCATTAGCTATAGTTTTAATGCTATTCCATGCAGTTTGGGCTACTATTGTGTTTTTTAAAAAAGATACAAAAAAACTACAAAACTTTCATAAATTCAGTATTGTAGTTTGGTTAATATGGTTAGTTCCTTATATAATAGGATTAATAATAGGAATGGCTTAAAATTAAGAATGAAGAAGGAAAAATGAAGAATTAAGGTTGTTTTGCACAGCAAAACTTAATTTAAGTTTGTGCGAAGCACCTTTTGTTAAAATCCAAAGGATTTTTTCCTTAATTCTTCATTCTTAATTTTTAATTTTTAATTACAAAAGTGTGTATATTTCTTTTTCGTCTAAGGTTTCTTTATCCATTAGTTCCATAGCTATTTTATCTAATGTTTCTTTATTTTCTTTTAAAACATTTATTGTTTCTTCATATAGTGAATTAACTAATTCTCTACATTCTTCAACTACAGGATTTCCATAGGTAGTAGCAAGTTGTCCTAGGCTTGATAGTTTTAATAGTCCTAGGGTGTTTCCCATACCGTATTCTGAAATCATAGCCATAGCCATTTCAGTTGTTTGTTTTAAATCTCCTTCTGCACCTGTTGATATTTTTTCTTTTCCAAAGATTATTTCTTCAGCAGCTCTACCACCTAGTAATACCATGATTCTATTTTTTAGATAATCTAATCTTTGGTATGAAGTGTCTTTAGGGATAGTTAGAGTATATCCGCCAGCACCTTTGGTAGTTGGAATAATAGTTATTTTTGAAACTTTATCTTCAGGTAGCTTTATAAGTGAAAGAAGAGCATGTCCAGCTTCGTGATAAGATGTTAATAATCTATCTTCGTCTAAATGATGACTTCTTTCTTTTTTTTCATAGCCTGCAAGAACAATTGAATAAGCTTTATTAATATGAGTTTGTGTTAATGAAACAGAGTTTTCTTTAGCAGCTATTATAGCAGCTTCATTAATTAAGCTTTCTATTTTTGCTCCTGAAAAATAAGCAGTTTTTCTAGCAATATCTTTTATGTTTATTTCATTATGAGGCTTATTTTCTAAGTGAAGAGAAATTATCTTTTCTCTTGCAGGTAAATCAGGTAATGAAACCTCTATATGTCTATCGAATCTTCCAGGTCTTAAAAGTGCTGAATCAAGGGTATCTAATCTATTAGTAGCAGCAATAACTACTATACCTTCCTTTTCACCAAAGCCTGACATTTCAGTTAAAAGGGCATTTAAAGTTTGATCTCTTTCATCATTTCCATTTGATGAATTTGAGCCACCTCTTTTTTTACCTATAGCATCTATCTCATCTATAAAAATAACTGCACTGCCATGAGATTTTGCTTTTTTAAATAAACTTCTAATTCTAGCAGCCCCAACCCCTACATATACTTGTACGAAATCAGATCCACTTAATGCGTAAAATGGAACCTTTGCTTCTCCAGCAACTGCTTTTGCAAGTAGAGTTTTACCAGTACCAGGAGAACCATAAAGTATAACTCCCTTTGGCATTCTTGCTCCATATTCTTTGTATTTTTCAGGGTTTTTTAAAAAATCTACTATATCCATAAGACTTTCTTTAGCTTCTTCATTTCCAGCAACATCATTAAAATTTAAGGTATTCTCTCCTTTAGAAAAATCTTGAATATCTAAATTTGAAATTTTAGATGTACTAGAGCTTCTTTTATTTATTGTTATAAAAACAATAGATATAACTGATATTAAAAGTGCCATAGAAGTTAAAGTTTTTGATGGACTACTTATATTTTCATCAGAGATTTCTATATTATTCTTTAATAATTCTTCTTTTAAAGTTGGACTATTAGGATTTTCTGTAGAATATTTACTACCATCTTTTAAAATTACAGTTAGTTTTGAGCTATTATTAATAGTTACTTTAGATACATTATTATTAGTTATATCTTGTAAAAAAGATGAATATTCTTTATTGTAGTTAGCTGTTTGTCCAAAGTTTAAATAAAATAAAACTAATGTTGAAATAATAGTAGTTACTATTGGAATAAAAATTATATTTTTCTTTAATTTATTCATCATTACCTCCTAAA
>NZ_JACSQZ010000144.1 GCF_014836325.1 Clostridium gallinarum | reverse complement strand
AACATTTAAGCAGTCTTAGTTTTTGTATAGTAAATATTGGAAATATATTTAATTAATCATATTTAAAAATTTATATTTTTAAGCATATTACAACTATCAAAACTTATATAATTTTTATTAATCCACTTTTCATAACAGATTTATTTAAAACACTTAATATAATCGCTCTAAATAGGCACATAAAAATCACTAATAATACTTATTTTAATCAATATATTTATTTTAAAATCAAAGTACATTTATTCCTATTTTTTCAATATATCTTATATTTTCATTACAAAAATTCCCTCTAGCAATTGATACTATTCTGTCTTTTTCCTCTAATAATTTTGAAGCAATAATTAAAGATGTACCCATTCCAGAAACAAAAATTATATTATTCATTTTACATTTAAATAATATTGCTTCACTATTAATTGATTTATCAATATAGTTAAACTTATATTGACTATTTTTAATAAATTCATAACTTTCTCTAGGATGATATTTTATATAAAAATTTCTAT
>NZ_JACSQZ010000143.1 GCF_014836325.1 Clostridium gallinarum | reverse complement strand
TTCTAGGTGTTTTCGAATGCCCTTTAGGCATAAGAAATAAGACTAATTTGCCCTGATACTATTTTCTGATATTAGACGCTCCGTAACTTCTGATAAAATAAGCATTTCTCTATTATTTAATTGCTACCTTTTTTGAAAATCACTTTAACTTTTCAAATTCACATAAAAAGTATCACATAAAAAATCTTATATTTTTTATGTAAATCTAGTGTAATATAATGCAAATTCAGTGTAGATTTACACTGCTTATCTAAATTCACGATTCTTTTCTATTATACTTTGTTATTTTTTTATATGAATTTATGGTTTTTCTATATAAATCTAGTGTAACTTAATGTAAATCCAGTGTAGATTTACACCACTTATTTAAATTTATGATTTTATATGCATTTATATGATTTTATATGCATTTATATGATTTTATATGTTTTCTTATGATCTAATATTCCTTCTATTACTACACTTTTTTATAACAATTCATTAGTTATTATGCTACTGTATGATTTTATATGCATTTATATG
>NZ_JACSQZ010000142.1 GCF_014836325.1 Clostridium gallinarum | reverse complement strand
TATCATATCCAGGTTCCGTCGCAAGCTCCAAGTCACCTTGCTATGATACTTTAACACTTCCAAACTGAAGGAAGGAACTTATAAAAATATTATTCACAGGCTAATATTTTAATAAGTTCCTAAAGAATTAAAAAAAAATTCCTGACTACGAAGAAATCACGACAAATGATTTCCTCGTAATCAAGAATTATCGGTTCTTGGTAGAGACCCCTAAACCATATTATTAGGGTTATACGAAGTTATTTAATATACCTGTATTTAAATTAATATTCATTTTAACATAATTTTAAAATTAGTCAATATACTTTTTATTTTATATTTTTTATATAAATCCCTCTTAAAATTAGATATTATAATATTTTAGTATAAAAAACTTTATTTACATTTATATAAATTATTTTAGACTTTTGTAAAATATAGTGTTAAAATATAAATATAATATTGTTTATAAATGGGAGGAATTTAAAAATGGTTGATAATTTTGAATCTAATGGGAATAAATTTTATAATATTCTTAAATATATACAT
>NZ_JACSQZ010000141.1 GCF_014836325.1 Clostridium gallinarum | reverse complement strand
AAAAAAGTTCTAGGTTTAAAGAATTTTAGCTTGAATATTAGAAAAGGTGAAATAGTTGGTATAGCAGGAGTAGAGGGTAATGGACAGACTGAATTAGTTGAAGCTATAACAGGAATGAGAAATGTAGAAGAGGGAAAAATTATTTTTAATGGAAGAGATATAACAAAAGATTCTATTAGAAAAAGAATAGATGAAGGAATAGCTCATATTCCAGAAGATAGACATAAAAGAGGACTTATTTTAGATTATACTATGGAAGACAACATGGTTTTAAAAGAGTATAAAAATAAACCTTTCTCAAAAAATGGTTTAATAAATAGAGAAGAAATAAAAAAATACTCAGATAAGATAATAGAAACTTTTGATGTAAGATCAGGTGAAGGTGGAAAATCAATTGCAAGATCTTTATCAGGCGGAAATCAGCAAAAGGGGATTATTGGAAGAGAGATATTATCAAACCCAGATTTATTAATTGCTGTTCAACCTACTAGAGGGTTAGATGTTGGTTCTATAGAATACATACACAAAAGATTAGTTGAACAAAGAGATAATGGAAAAGCAGTACTTTTAGT
>NZ_JACSQZ010000140.1 GCF_014836325.1 Clostridium gallinarum | reverse complement strand
AAGATATTGTAATATTAAAATAATAACTTACTATACCAACTATCATTAAAATAGTTAACATTATATAATTTTCAAAGCTATTTTTAAAATCAATTAAAGTAATTATAATAGTTAAAGCTAGAAAATATCCTATTAATAAGTTCATATAAAGATCTACTTTCTTCCTTTGGTTATACTCCATAATTACTTTTCACATCCTTTACTACTATACTTTTTCAAAAAACCACTAATTATAATTAATATAACTAAATCAAAAATCAAATTATAAATAAACAGATTACTTATTAAATCTACATCTCCTGATTTTATAGTTGAAATTAATATTTGAACTAATCCTATTGATAATATATAAATTGATACATATTGAAAAAACTTTTTGCTTTTATCTTCTGCTTTAATACCATTTATATATTCTTTTATAAAATATGCTACAAATAAAAAAATATAAATTAAAGAAATACCAAATCCATTTGGTATAAATTTTTCCTTAAGGGAACTCCAAATAGTAAAAAAATAAGATTTTTCACCATAAGGTTTACCTATAATATTTTCGTAATTACCAATATAATTAGGCCTAATTGAATATAAATTATTAGATATTATATCTCCCATTTTTATAAATTTCTTTGGATTTCTTATATAAAACCTGACTATTTCAATGTAAGAATATTTATTAT
>NZ_JACSQZ010000013.1 GCF_014836325.1 Clostridium gallinarum | reverse complement strand
CCTTCAGTTTGGAAGTGTTAAAGTATCATAGCAAGGTGACTTGGAGCTTGCGACGGAACCTGGATATGATACTTTAATACTTTTTTATAATCTTAAGATAGGAGTGATTAAATGAATATTAATAATTTGCCTAAAATTGAACTGCATTGTCATTTAGATGGAAGTTTAAGAGTTGAAACGGTTATAGAACTTGCTAGAAAAGAGAATATAGAATTAGAAAGTTATGATTATGATAAGGTTAAAAAATTATTATCTGTAAATGAGAATTGCAGATCTTTAGATGAATATTTAGAAAAATTTGATTTACCAAATAAAGTTTTGCAAAGTAAGGATAATTTAAGAAGAGTAGCATATGAATTGCTTGAAGATGCTGCAAGTGAAAATATAAAGTATATTGAAGTTAGATTTGCGCCAATATTCCATGTTAAAAATGGACTTAGTTTAGAAGAGGTAATTGAAAGTGTAGTTTGTGGAATAAGAGATGCAGAGAAAAAGTATGAAATTAAAGGAAATGTTATTATATCTTGTATACGTGGATTAGATTTAAAGCATGTATTTGATTCAATAGAGGCAGGTTCTAATTTTATTGGACAAGGTGTGGTTGCAATAGATTTAGCAGCTGAAGAAAGAGAAGGTTTTGCACATGAATATGTTGAGGCTATGAGATTGGCAAAGGAAAAAGGGTTTAGAATTACAATTCATGCAGGAGAAACTGGATTTGGAAAGAATGTAAGAGATTCTATAGTCTTATTAGGTGCAGAACGAATAGGACATGGAGTATTTATTTATAATGATAAAGAAGCATATAATTTAGTGAAAGAAAATGGAATTACATTAGAGATGTGCCCAAAGAGTAATATTGATACAAAGGCAGTTACTAATTATAAGGATCATCCTATATACAATTATTATAAAGATGATATAAAGATTAATATTAGTACTGATAATAGAATGGTTTCTAATATTAATTTAAATGAGGAAACTAGCAATGTAATTAAAACTTTTGATATGTCATTAGATGAATATAAAGAAATTTATATAAATAGTGTAAGTGCAGCTTTTTGTGATAATGAGACTAAAGAAGAACTATTAAAACACCTATAAATGACTATTTTAAAGATGGTATAACAGGAGAATATGGAATATATAAAATAAAGGATTAATTTTAAGACTTATATTAAATAAAATAGTGGGTTGTTTGAATAAACCCACTATTAAAAAAAGTTATTTTATTATTTCAGTATTAAGCCAATTAATTAATTTATTATAGGTGTCTTTTCCAGATTTATTATTTATATCTCTATCAAAATCATGAACTTCATCGTAAATAGTAATAAGCCTTGAGTTAGGAATGGTTTTACTTATTTTTTTAGAGATTCTATATGGAACATCTGGATCAGATGTGGCTGCAGCTAAAAATGTTGGAGGAAAGCCCTTTAAATCATTTTCATTAATAGAATAATTGTCTAAATCCCTTAAAGAATCTTTATTTAATAAAACTTTAATCCAATTTCCATCCTGTCTAACCTTTATATATAATGAAAATCTTTTGTTCATTGGACCATATGTAATTGGATGGGTTGAAATAATATTATTAAAATTTTCATCTGAAACTTTTGGTAGTTTTAAATAATATTTGTTTGGAGTAGTAAATTCAACTTCATCAAGCCTTGTGTAACCATATAAGCTTATCAAAGCAAGAGGTATTTTTTTGTTATTTTTAATTAACATATTACAAATCATAAGTGATAAATAAGCTCCAGCTGAACGACCAAACAGTATAAATTCATTATTAGATAAATTAAATAGAGTAGAGTAGTTATCTAAAAAATAGCATACTTCGTCTAAAGCTGAATCTAGAATCACATCTATATTTGATTCAGGGGCTAAAGGATAATCTAGTAGTAACAAATCATAACCTGAGTCTAAAAATTTATCTATATATAGTTTCGGTAAGTCATCCCTTACTCCATATAGCAATCCACCACCATGAAAATATAATATTGTTATATTTTTTCTCCCTTTTTTACATTTATATAAAGTCATATTAAGTTTAATGTTGTCTTTTGTATTAAAAATTATATTAGTTTCATTTATCATTTGTATCCTCCTGATTTTTAAGTTTAAATAATCTTGAAGCAACTTGAATTTGTAAAATTTCTTCTTGGTCATTAAAATCTAAGTTTAATAAATTTTTAATTTTATCAATTCTATATCTAACAGTCTTAGGGTGTAAAAACAATTTTTCTGATGTGGCTAAATAACTCTGGTTTGAATTTAAAAATACTTCTAAGGTTTCAAAAAGCTGAGGATGTTTTTCTCTAAAGTCATTTATTTTAGGAGATATAAATCTTTCTACATTAGTTAGATTATTTGTTTCTAAAAATATTTTATAAATACCAAGCTCTTCATAATGGAATATTTTATTTGAGTTGTGGAATAAATTTAATACTTTTTGGGTATCTAAAGCTTCTTTATTAGCCTTAGGTAAATCATATCTTTTAACTATATTACTAATACTAATTTTATAATAGAAATCTTTAAAAATATCATTATTTTCAAGAGAATCCATAATATTTTCAATGGATTTTAAAGTTGAATTATTATTTTTTTCACTAAAGTTAAAAATAAAAACAACTCTATCAGATCTTTCTAAAAATGCCATAGATTTAAAGGCTAATTTAAATCTATTTCTTATTTTAATCAGTATTGGTGACATAGATATTTTTTCTAAAGAGGCTTGTCTATCTTTTTGATATAACTTTATTAAAACGATTTGATAATTATTATATTTATCTAAGCCAAAAGATTCTAAAATTTCATCAATATCTTTTTTATCATAAATTCTATCATTTATTAAATCACCAATTATATTATTTTTTTGTTGAAAAATATTTTGAGAAATTGAGTATTTATTTAAAAGTTCCATTTGCAAAAATTTAACTGCATTTTCTAATACCATAAAGTCTTCAGAATTTATTTCTTTTTCTAGCTCATGAACTATTAATTCATAATCATTAAAGCCTAGGTATGGTATAGGAACTCTAATTTGGCTTGCTGTAATTTTAGGAGATGTATTATTATAAATAACTGTTTTACGTTGATACTTAAAATATGTATAAGTTGGATTTATAATTTGTTTATCTCCAAGGATTGTAACATTTGATAATAGTGGATTTGTACTTACTTCAGTATTTCTATCAACATTAATAATAGTAATATCTTTATTTATCATTTTCTTAAATTCATAAAGAATTCCTTCTATTGAAGGGACTGTCATAGCTAAATTAGTAAGCTCACTATGAACTGTATAATATTTATCTAATAAATAAGCATTTCTATTTATTATTGGTCCTAAAATATCTAAAATTATAGATTCATATTTTACTGTTTTATTAATTTTAATTAAAGGAATTTCTAGTTCATTACAAAGTTTAATTATTTCATTTGGAATATTTGTAACAAGCCTATCAATTTTAATAATTATTGCACTAATTCCTATTTCTTTCATCTTTTTAAAAAATGAATTTAATTCATTATTATTTAAATCATTTAAAGCAAAGAAACTTGTAAGTATTACTTCACCATCTCGGCCCCAATTTTCAATGTCTAAGGCTTCCAAAACATTTACGCTATTGATTAAATTATTTATACCATCTTGTCCAGAAAGTAATATTACATCTTTTAAAGATGGTATTTTCATCATTTCTTTTATATTCAATATATCCCTCCTTTATCCTTAAGAGATAAAAAAACTATTCTAATATAGAACTTTATGCCAATGAAAACGAAAATAATTAGTGATATATTTATACTAACATAATAAATATATATTTTAAATGTTTATTATTTCTGTAAAATATTATTTTTTTATATAAATAATGTTTTATTTTATTATTTAGATTTAAAAGGAGGATATAAAATGTTATACACAGTAATTAAAAAGAATAGTTATCAGGATTCTATAAATCTTATGTTATTAACTAATTCTATTAACACATTAAATGGTGTAAAAAAATGTTCTATTATGATGGGAACTGCTGCCAATAAAGATATTTTCAAAAATAGTGGGCTTTTAACAAAAGAAGCTGAAGCTGCAGCTCCAAGTGATATGATAATAGTAGTTGATACAGATGATGAAAAGGTTGTTAATAAGGTTTTGGAAGAATCAGATAAATTTTTAAATGATCTAGCTGTTAAAAAAACTAAAACTTCAATTGAAAGTGTTAATTCATTAGAAGCTGCTTTAGAAGAAATGCCTGATGCAAATTTAGCATTATTTTCAATTCCAGGAGAATACGCTGCTGATGAAATAGAAAAGGCTTTAGATAAAGGATTAAATGTCTTTTCATTTACTGATAACATTTCTCTTGATGATGAAGTTAGACTTAAGAAAAAAGCACATGAAAAAGGTTTATTATTAATGGGGCCAGATTGTGGTACTGGAATTATATCAAGTATTCCTTTAGCCTTCACAAATGTAGTTAGACCAGGAAATATTGGAATAGTTGGAGCTTCAGGAACTGGGATTCAAGAAGTAACAACTATAATAAATAGATTAGGTGGTGGTGTTGTCCATGCTATAGGAACTGGCGGAAGAGATTTAAATGAATCTGTAAACGCTATAACTATGAGAGATGCTATTATTGGACTTGAAAACCATGATCCTACAGATGTAATTGTAGTTATTTCAAAGCCACCAGCAAAGAGAGTTAGAGATGAAATTGTAGAATTATTGCAAAGTGTATCTAAACCAGTAGTTGCAATTTTCTTAGGAGAAAAGCCGGATCATCATGAAGGTAATGTTTATTTAGCACATACTCTTGAAGAAACAGCTAAAATTGCTATGGACCTTGCTAATAATTTACCTGTTAAAGAAAATTATTTAGATGATATAAATTACGAAGTGAAAACTCCTTTATCTAAAGAAAAAACTGTAAAAGGACTTTACTCTGGTGGAACACTTGCTTCAGAAGCAGGAATGCTAATTTCAGAAGCACTAGAACTAGGTGGATTAATAAAAAAAGAAGGATATATTTTAAAAACAAATGGATATGAGGTAATAGACTTAGGTGATGATATGTACACTCAAGGAAAACCTCACCCAATGATAGATCCAGATGTAAGAATAGAAAAAATAAGAGAATATGCTAAAGACGAAAATACAGGTGTAATTCTTTTAGATTGCGTTTTAGGTTACGGTTCCCATCCAAACATGGCAGGTGCTTTAAGTGATGTAATAAAAGAATCTATTAGTTATGCAAAAGAAAATGGTAGAGAGTTATACTTTGTTGGAACTGTTTGTGGTACTGAAAGTGATCCTCAAAGCTATGATGAATCTATAAGAATTTTAGAAGAAGCAGGAGTTTTAGTAGAAGATAGTAATGCTAAAGCAGTAAGACTTGCACTTAAATTAAAGGGAATTGAATTTACTGAAGCTGATAAAAAGCTATATAATAAAGAAGTTTCAAAAATAGAACTTCCAACTGTTAGTGAAAATGTACATGAATTATTGAATTCTAAGCCAAGAGTAATTAATATAGGGGTTCAAAGCTTTACAGATTCTATATCAGAATATGGTGGAAAATCAGTTCAATATGATTGGAAACCAGTAGCTGGTGGAAATAAGAAGCTTATAAAAATATTAAATGCTTTAGAAAAAATAGAAGAAATTAAAAAGGCTAATGATGAAGTGATAGAAAAAATGAAATCATCACAACCATTCTTAATGGATGTTGTACCTGCTAAATCAGTTATAGATATTTTAAATAATAAGGTATTACTCCATGCTGGTCCTCCAATTGAATTTGAAAATATGACAGGTCCAATGCAAGGATCATGTATAGGAGCTGTATTATTTGAAGGTTGGGCAAATAACGAAGATGAAGCAAGAAAATTACTTGAAAGTGGTGAAGTTAAATTTTCACCATGCCATCATGTTAATGCAGTAGGCCCTATGGGTGGAATAACTTCTGGTAATATGCCTGTATTAGTAGTTGAAAATAAATTAGATGGAACAGTTGCATATTGTACAATGAATGAAGGAATAGGTAAAGTATTAAGATTTGGAGCTTATTCTGAGGAAGTTGTAGAAAGATTAAAGTGGATGAGAGATATATTAGGTCCAGTTCTTTCTAAGGCATTAAATTTAAAAGAAGGCGGATTAAACTTAAGTGTAATTATAGCAAAAGCAATAACAATGGGAGATGAATTCCACCAAAGAAATATTGCTGCAACACTTAACTTTGTAAAAGAAATTACTCCATTAATAGTTAAATTAGATATAAATGATGATGAAAAATATGATGTAATTAAATTCTTAGCAGATACTGATCAATTCTTCTTAAATATAATGATGGCAACAGGTAAAGCAATTGTAGATTGTGCAAGAAAAGTTACTAGTGGTACAGTTGTTACAACTATGACAAGAAATGGTCGTGAATTTGGAGTTAGAATAAGTGGAATGGGAGATGAGTGGTTCACTGCTCCAGTAAATACTCCAAATGGATTATACTTTACTGGATTCTCAGAAGATGATGCAAATCCAGATATAGGAGATAGTGCAATAACTGAAACTGTTGGTGTTGGAGGAATGGCAATGATAGCAGCACCAGGAGTTACAAGATTCGTTGGTGCTGGTGGATTTGATGATGCACTTAGAGTATCAAATGAAATGCAAGAAATATCAATTTCAAATAATTCAAATTGGAGTATTCCAACTTGGGACTTTAAGGGAGCTTGTCTTGGAATAGATGCAAGAAAGGTAGTTGAAACTGGAATAACACCTCTTATAAATACTGGTATTGCTCATAAAAATGCTGGTGTTGGTCAAATTGGTGCAGGTACAGTAAGAGCTCCACTTGCTTGCTTTGAAAAAGCTATAATAGCTTATGCTAAGAAGTTAGGAATAGAATTCTAAGAAAAATGAATTTAAAAAATAGTAGAGAGGTTCAAAGTAATTTAGTTCCTCTCTACTTAAAAAATAAAAGATTAGGCAAGGTTCATAGTAAGTTCAAAAGTGGGCTTAATATCCAATTTGAAGATATATTAATTTATATAAGTCATACAGAATCAGCATTATCAGCATATGGGATAAATATAGATAAAGATAAATTACAAGAAATAATGGAAATGGTAGAAATAAAGGATGTTGTCATTTTTAAAGAATGTAAACTAATTTTTTATAGCACTTATAAGAATATAACTTTAAATTTAGAAAATATCGAATTAATAGATTTAAGAATACCAGTAATACAGATTAAAAAAAGAGAAATAAGAAATACAATTTTATATAGTATTTTAAAAGAGTATGATTTTAAAAATAATATAGGCCTTAAAATAGATGACAAAATCAATTATTATATAGATTTACTTGTGAAATCTGATAAAGAAAATTCAAAGTTAAATGAAGAAATAATAAAGTTTTTTTCGGGTAGGGGAAAAGGATTAACGCCTAGTGGAGATGATATCTTAATTGGTTTTACTACTGCCATTTTATCATTTAATGAAGAAAATATTTTCGGTAATTGGATTAAAGATATATCACTATTAATTAATAAAAAAGTAACAACAGAAATAAGTGTTTCTTATATAAGAGCTTTAATTGAAGGTTACTTAAGTTATAACTTTATTGAATTAATATATTCTATGAACATTAAAGAAAGTAATTATGTTTACGGAATAATAGAAAAAATTAAGAAGTTTGGTCATACTTCAGGTAATGACACACTATTTGGTTTCTTTTTAGGACTAAAATTTTTAAGTGATAATTAGGAGGTTAGTATGGAAAAGACAGATAAAATTAAGATAAGTGAAAAATATAAAGCTATGCCAGTATCAGAAAAATATTGGTGGAAGTTAGTAGCATTATTCTTCTTAGGATGGATTTTAATGTATGCTGATAGAACTATATTAAATCCTGTTATGGGACAAATTGCAAAAGAGTTTAACTTAACTAATACTCAATTAGGTTTAGTTAATAGTTTGTTTTTCTTAACATATGCATTAACTCAAATACCATTTGGAATTGTAGGTGATAAATATGGAAGAAAAGTTGTTATTTCTATAGGTTTTGTTCTTTTTGGTATAACAACTTACTTAAGTGGAATAGCATCAGCTTTCGGAGTATTTATGATTTATAGAGCCTTAACTGGCGCTGGAGAAGGTGCATACTATGGTCCAGCGTATGCTATGGCAACAGAGGCAATACCAACTAAAAAGATAACTTTAGGAACTGCAATAATAAATAGTGGTATGGCATTTGGTACATCAGGTGGATATTTATTATCAAGTAAATTAGTCCTTGAAAATGGAGAACATTGGAGTAAACCTTTTCAAATAATGGCTATTCCAACAATTATAGTTGGTATTCTATTCTATGTGTTATTGAAAGAAAAAGTAGTTAGACCAGAGGATCAAGCAAATACTGGTGAAATTAAAGTTAAAGAAGTGCCTAAACAAAAAGTATCATTAAAAACTATATTTTCTAATAGAAATCTAGTTTGTACTTTTATATTATGTTTCTTCTCAATATATGCTAATTTCGTTATTCTTACTTGGCTTCCAAGTTTCCTTCAAGCAGAACGTGGTTTTGAAGGTACCAGTGTTGGATTTATTGCCTCTTTAGTTCCTTGGGCTTCAATACCAGGAGCATTAATATTTGCTAACTTATCAGATAAGTTTAAGTCTACTAAAAAATTTGTATTTTTCCTTGTTCCAATATCATTATTAGCGGTATTTGGAATAGCTTTTGTAACTAATAGAACATTATTAATAGTAGTTTTAATAGTATATGGTTTAACTGGAAAATTAGCTTTAGATCCAATTTTAGTTGCATTTACAACTAAAAATGCTCCTAAAGCATCTTTATCAACTACATTAAGTGTATATAACTTTGTTGGAATGTCAGGTTCAATAATTGCACCTTACTTAACAGGATGGATAGCAGATACATTAGGATCAATGAAAGTTGGCTTCTATTTAGCTGCAATACTTTTATTAATTGGTATGATAGTATTTACATTTACAACTGAAAATAAAGAAGAAATAACAGAATAGTTATTGGAGGAGTAAAATATGAGTGGAAAAAGAATAGTAGTTGCTCTTGGAGGAAATGCAATTTTAACTGATGATCCATCAGAAAAGGGACAAAGAGAAGCAATAAAATCAACTTGTGATAAACTTATAAATTTGATAGAAGAAGGAAATGAGTTAATTATATCTCATGGAAATGGTCCTCAAGTAGGAAATTTACTTTTACAACAAGAGGCTATAAATGATGAAAAAAATCCAGCTATGCCTTTAGATACTTGCGTTGCAATGACACAAGGAAGTATAGGATACTGGCTACAAAATGAAATGAGTAATAAATTATATGAAAGAGGAATTAATAAAAAAGCTATTTCATTAATAACTCAAGTATCTGTAGATGAGAATGATTCAGCATTTAAGAATCCTACAAAACCAATAGGACCTTTTTTAACTAAAGAGGAAGCAGAAATTGCAGCTGAAAAAGATAATTCTGTTTATATAGAAGATTCAGGCCGCGGATACAGAAAGGTTGTCCCATCACCAAAACCAGTTGGAATAGTGGAATATGAATCTATAATAAAACTATTAGAAAATGATAATATAATTATTTCATGTGGTGGGGGTGGTGTTCCAGTAATTGAAAAAGAAAATGGATATATTGGAGTAGAAGCCGTTATAGATAAGGATTTAGCTTCTGAAAAATTAGCTGAATTAGTAGATGCAGATAGATTAATTATATTAACTGGTGTTGATAATGTATATGTTAATTTTAATAAGCTTAACCAAGAAAAGCTTACGAGTGTCACAGTAAGTAAATTAAGAGAATATATAAAAGAGGGGCAATTCCCTAAGGGAAGTATGCTTCCTAAAATTGAAGCTGCAATTGAGTTTGTTGAAAATTCAAATAATGGATTAGCAGTAATAACATCTCTAGATAAATTGGGGGAAATAAACAAAGGTGAAGGTACAATTATTACAAGAGATTAATCTTGTATAAAAATTTCCTAAGGAGGAGCAATTATGAAATTTAAAAAATTAAATATGACTTATAAAATAATGATTGCTATGATACTAGGAGTAATAGTTGGGACTATAGGAAAAGAAAAGGTCGAAGGTATAAAAATATTAGGAGATATTTTCTTAAGACTTATACAAATGTCAATTATATTCTTAGTAATGGGACAAATTATAGAAGCTGTAGGGAATTTAAATCCAAAGGAACTAGGAAAGCAAGGTATAAAGGTAATTACAATATTTTTTTTAACATCAGTCTTAGCAGCTGTTTTAGGAATATTGTTTGCATTTATTTTTAAGCCAGGTATTGGATTAAAGATAAGTTCAGTAAATAATATAGATTCTCTTAAAGATGCAAATATAGGGACAATGTCTGAATTACTACTAGGTTTTTTCTCAAATAACATAGTAAAATCAATGTCAGATGGTGTTATAGTACAAGTTATAGTATTTGCCCTATTGTTTGGATTAGCTTTAAGTTTTTATAGAAGTGAAAACAAAGAAAGTAAATTAATTAATATAATTTCAGAGTTTAACAATGTAATCTTAAAAATGATTTCATTGATAATGAAGATTGCTCCAATAGGAATTTTTTCATTAATAACTTCTACCATAGGACAAAACGGTATAGAAGTAGTTATCCCACTTTCTAAATATATTTTAATTTATGCATTAGCAACTTTAATATATTTATTATTATTCTTTATTGTAAGTTCAAGTTATTGCAAGATTAATTTAATAAGCTTAATTAAAGGTATGTTTGGAATATCAGTAATGGCTTTAGCAACTACATCATCAGCAGTAACTTTACCTACAGAAATGAAAGATGCAAAAGAAAAATTAGGTATAAGTGAAAATGTTAATAAATTAGTTTTACCTTTAGGAATGTCTTTAAATAGCAATGGTTCAGCAATGCATATGGCATTTACTATTATTACTATATCACAAATATACAACATAACATATTCTCCATCAGAATATGCATATATAGCTTTACTAGCTACATTAATATCTTTAGCAAATGCAGTAGTTCCAGGAGCAGGACTAATATCTTTAGCAATAATAGTACCTCAACTTGGATTACCATTAGAAGCTGTAGCTATATTTGCAGGAGTTGAATGGTTTGTTGGTATGCTTAGAACAATTTTAAATGTTGATTCAGATACTTTAACAGCATTAATAGTTGCTAAAGGAAGCAATGACATAGATTATAGTGTTTATAGGTAAAGGTAATTTTATATAAATAACTAAATTTCATTTTAATGAAATTAATCAAAAAAGATCCCTTTTGTTAATAATTTAAATTTCAAATTATTAACGACCTCTCTCCAGCATAGAGGGGTCTTTTTTGTATAATTTTGCGAAGCAAAATTATAAATTGATAATGCATAATTGATAATGGATAATTAAGGAGGGTTTGCACAGCAAAACTTAATTTACATTTGTGCAAAGCACCTTTTGTTCAAAAATCCAAAGGATTTTTTTCCTGAATTATGCATTATGCATTATCAATTATCCATTATAAAAATGTTCGCATTTTTATTCTTATGTTTATATATAAAATAATTAGCACATAATATTCTTAAATAACTCTTTGATAGGAGAATATATATGAAAATAAGACTTGGATATGTTGCTATATCAAAAACATTAGGAAAGAAAGTAACAAGTTCTAGTACGGTTACCTTTGCAAATTATAAGAAAATAGTATCTGAAGAAAAAAAGATAGAAAAATTAAAAACAGTAGCATTATCAAATTTAGTAGCTCTTGAAGACATATTAAAATTTAATATAGAAAATAATATACATTTTTATAGAATAACTTCAGCATTAATACCTTTAGTTACTCATCCAGAAGTAGGCTATTGGGGACATAGGGAAATGTTAAGAAAAGATTTTGAATACATAGGTAAATTAATTAAGGAATCTAATATGAGAGTAGATACTCACCCAGATGAATTTAATGTTATTAATAGTAAGAATCCTAAAGTAGTTGAAAATACTCTTATTAATTTAAGTAGGCAAGCAGAATGGTTTGAAGATATGAACTATAAAAATGGAAAGATGGTAATTCATGTAGGTGGTGCAACTGGAGGAAAGAAAGAGGCTTTAGATAGATTTATTATAAATTTTAATAATTTTCCTAAGAATATAAAAGAGAAGCTTATAATTGAAAATGATGATAAAACTTATACAGCAAAAGAAACCCTAGAATTATGTAAGAAAATTAATGTGCCTATGGTTTTAGATATACATCATCATAATTGTAACAATAATGGTGAAGATATTAGGGACTTATTAGAGGAGATATTAAGTACTTGGGATAAAGAAAATCTTCCACCTAAAATGCATTTTTCATCACCTAAGGATACTAATTTAGTTGATAAGATTGATAAAAAACATTCTGATTACATAAATCCTATAGACTTTATAAACTTTGTAGAAATATTAAAATGCTTTAATAGAGATATAGATATAATGTTAGAGTGTAAGGAAAAGGATATAGCTTTGTTTAAACTTTATGAAGATATAAAAGAGCTTAATACTAGTTATAAATGGATTGATAAAACAACAATGCTAGTAAAATAAAAAAGACATCTAGTAATTTTTCGAATTATTAGATGTCTTTTAAGATACAGTAATTTAATATAATATCAACTATTGTGATAATATGTTGTTAAGTGTAAATAAAGTAATAAAAAACATATAAATAATATTTACTTAAATAAACTTGAAAAAAAGTATTAAATTAGAAAAAAGTTATTGACAAAGATTACTTGTAGGAATATAATGGTAAAAGAATAAAGTGAGAAAAGGGGTAGGAACATGTTAAACAGTATATTTAATCTAGGAATGTTAGTGAAAAATAATAAAAGTAAAAACAATATTAAAAATATTAGTAATCCTATCTCGGCGTATAAATTTAGTTTTTAGAATTTATACAAATATGCTTTATTAAATTATATATCATTAGTTTTACAGGATATATATTGAAATTTATATAAAGATAATTAGAGCCAAGGGTTATTAACCTTGGCTTTTTGTTTTGTCAAAAAGGCTAAGGATAACTTTGGCCTTTTTTCTTTTAGGAAAGGAAGAGAAGGATGAGGAACAAATAAGCAAAAAAACTAAAAATATTATATATTAAGGGGGAAAATTTATGACGAGAATACTTAAATATGTTTCAAAATACAAATTATTAGTGATATTTGGGACATTATCAATGCTTATAGTAATTGGGGTAGATTTATTTATGCCTTACCTGCAACAAGTCTTTGTTGATGATGGGGTTATGGCTGGTAATAATAATGTAATAATTAAGGTTTTAATTGGAATTTCAATTATTACAATAATAAAAGCAATCCTTGGATATGGAAAGGAATTTCTTTATGATGTTTTGAGTGTAAAAGTACATCAAGATATTAAAAATGATCTTTTCAATCATATTCAAAAGTTAGAATTCAAATATTTTGATGATATGAATACTGGCGAGCTTATGTCTAGAATAGGAGAAGATGCAGAAAATATATGGCAAACAATAGGATTTGGTCTTAGATTATTTATAGAAAATGTAATTTACTTTGTAGTTTCTACAATTATTCTATTTAAATTAAATTTTGAACTAGCAATTGCTTGCTTTATTATAATGATTCCAATAGGATTTATAGCAATGAAATTAGAAAGTAAGTTTGGTAAGTGTTATGAAGAAATTAGTGATCAAACTGCTAAGATCAATACAACTGCTCAAGAAAATATAGCAGGAGTAAGACTAGTAAAGGCATTTTCAAGAGAAAAATATGAAATAAATAAATTTTTAAAAATGAATAGAAATTATTATAATTTAAATATGAAACAAGGTAAAATAATTGGAGATTACTTTCCACCAATAGAATTCCTAACTAATATATCACTAGTTATAATGATAGTTTTAGGTGGATTTCTTGTTATGGAAGGTGATATTACTGTTGGAGTTCTAGTAGCCTTTAGTGGATATATATGGAACTTAATATGGCCTATGAGAATGCTTGGAGAATTAATAGATTTACTTTCAAGAAATACAGCATCAGCTAAAAAAATATTTGAAATAATGGATAGAGAACCTGAAATAAAAAGTAAAAAAGAAAGCTATAAAAGTGATTCTATTAAAGGAGATATAGTTTTTGACAATGTAAGTTTTAAATATAATGATGAATATGTTTTAAAAAATATAAATTTAGATATTAAAGCTGGTAGTACAGTTGCAATAATGGGAACTACAGGATCAGGAAAATCAACATTAATTAATTTAATAGGAAGATATTATGAAGTAACTGATGGAAATATAAGGATAGATAATGTTGATATAAGAGATTACAATTTAGATTTCCTAAGAAAAAATATGGCTATTGTACCTCAAGACACATTTTTATTTTCAGATTCTATAATTAACAATATAAAATTTAGCAATGATAATGCAGAATATGAAGAAGTAAGAAATGCAGCTTCTTTATCTTGTGCATTAGAATTTATAGATGGACTAGATGATGGTTTATATACTGAAATAGGAGAAAGAGGTATGGGGCTTTCAGGGGGGCAAAAACAAAGAATATCAATTACTAGAGCATTAGTAAGAAAATCAAAAATTTTAATTTTAGATGATTCTACATCGGCTTTAGATATGGAAACAGAACATCAGTTATTAAAAAACTTATTAAAAAGAGAAGAGAAAAGTACAACATTTATTATTGCTCATAGAATATCAGCAGTAAAAAATGCAGATATAATATTATATTTAGAAAATGGAGAAATAAAGGAAAAAGGAACTCATGAAGAATTATTGAGGCTTAAAGGTAAGTATTTTGATATTTATTGTAATCAATTTAAAGATTTTAATGAAATAGTAGAGGAGGTAGTTTAATTTGGAGAATAATTCTATAAAAAAAGATGAAGAAGTAATAAGAAGAAGTAAAAGTGAAATAACAGTTAAATTATTCAAATATCTTAAGCCTTATAAGTTAAAATCTTTTATAGTTATAGTATTAATGATACTTGTTATGATATCTGGAATAGTTAATCCTTTGCTTTTAGAAATAGCAATAGATGATTATGTAGTAAATAAAAATGTAAGTGGTTTATTTATAATAGGTGGAGCTTTAATTGGATTAAATTTACTGGCATGGATTTTATCTAAAATTAGATGGACTCTTATAACATCTATAACGAATAATATTTTAGTAAATATAAGACATGAATTATATAGTCATATACAATATTTATCCTTTGATTTTTTTGATGGAAGACCAGTTGGAAAAATACTTTCAAGAGTAGTATCTGATGTTAATGCTTTAAAAAATTTATTTTCTCAAAGTATTCAATCACTTATACCACAATTATTAAACCTTGTATGTGTTGCTATTATTATGTTTATTATGAATTTTAAATTAGCATTAGCTTCTGTAACATTATTACCTTTACTTGGAATTGCTATGTTTTGTATAGAAATATATTCAAGAAGAAGATGGGAAGTTTATAGAAATAAAAGATCAAATTTAAATGGATTTACTCATGAAGATTTTTCAGGTATAAAAATAGTACAAGGATTTGCTAAAGAAGAAGGAACAGAAAAAAGTTTCAAATCAATGGTAAAAGAATTGAGTGATTCCTTTACAAAGGCTGTTATGTTAAATGATTTCTTCTGGCCACTTGTAGAATTATCCTGGGGTGCGGGGACATTAGTAGTATTTGCAGTTGGATATAAATTGGTAATGAATGGTGAAATAAAGATAGGAACATTAATAGCATTTTCAATGTATGTAGGAATGTTTTGGAGACCTATCATGAACCTTTCAAGCTTTTATAATACATTAATAACTAATTTTTCAGCTGCAGATAGAATTTTTGATATTTTAGATATGAAACCAATTATAAAAAATACAGAAAATGCAAAGAAAATAGGAAAGATTAAGGGCTTTGTAGAATTTAAAGATGTAGACTTTTCTTATGATGAAAATACTAAAGTTCTTAAAAATGTAAACTTTAAAGTTAATAAGGGAGAAAAAATAGCATTAGTTGGAGCTACAGGAGCAGGAAAATCAACAATTGTATCATTATTAAGTAGATTTTATGATCCAACTTCAGGAGAAGTTTTAGTAGATGGGAAAAATATTAAAAATGTTGAATTAGAATCTTTAAGAAGTCAAATGGGAATAATGCTTCAAGATACATTTTTATTTTCAGAAACTATAATGGAAAATATAAGATATGGTAGATTAGATGCTACAGATGAAGAAGTTATTAATGCTGCAAAAGCAGTTAATGCTCATAATTTCATTATGAAATTAGAAGATGGCTATAATACTGAAGTAAATGAAAGAGGAACTAGACTATCCTTAGGACAAAGGCAATTAGTATCTTTTGCTAGAGCTTTACTTGCAAATCCTAGAATACTTATATTAGATGAAGCTACTTCTAATATAGATACAGAAACAGAAAAGTTAGTACAAGAAGGAATAGAAAAATTACTTCATGGAAGGACATCCTTTGTAGTAGCACACAGATTATCTACAATAAGAGATTGTGATAAAATTATGGTTATAAACGGTGGAGAAATTGAAGAAGTAGGTAGTCATGCTGAATTACTAAAAAATAAAGGGAGTTATTATGATTTGTATATGGCTCAATATAATTTCTTAAGTGAAGGAGCATAATTTAAATTAAAAATTTAAAATTAAGAATGTAGAATTGAGGATAAAAGTCCTAAAGGACTTTTTAATAAAGTTCTATACACAAATTTAATTATAGGAAATTATAAAAGATTATGCCTTATTAATAACTATTTATACTTTCCTTCCTTAAGTTTGGAAGTGTTAAATTATCATATCAAGGTGACTTAGATCTGTAAGGCGTAACCTTGATATGATCTTTTAATACTTTTTTATTAATTAAAATACTTATCAATAGAGTAAATATGGTATACAATTAAGTTTGATAAAATAACTATATAATGTTAAATATTATATAAAAATAAATTTAATACAAGGAGAATTAAAATATGAAAAAGAAAGTAGCCTTTATATGTGTACATAACTCATGCAGATCTCAAATGGCAGAAGCCTTAGGTAAATTATATGGAAGTGAAGTTTTTGAAAGTTATTCAGCTGGAACTGAAACTAAGCCTATGATAAATCAAGATGCAGTAAGAGTAATTAAAGATTTATATAATATAGATATGAATGAAACTCAAAAATCTAAATTACTTAGTGATATACCAGAAGTTGATATTGCTATAAAGATGGGATGCAATGTAGTATGTCCTGTTGTATTTGCTAATCATATTGAAGATTGGGGCCTTGAAGATCCTACAGGTAAAAGTGAAGAAGAGTTTATTAAAACCGCAAAAATTATAGAGGAAAAAATTAAAGATTTAGTAATAAGGATTAAAAATGAAGAGATATAGGAGATGACTACGTTTGGATAATTCTAAAGTATATACTAATAGAATAAATATAATTATAATTGCAATTATCTGTACTTTTTTATGGGGAAGTGCTTTTCCAGCAGTTAAAGTTGGATATGAAATTTTTAATATAGCTCCTAATGATATAGGTGGAAAATTATTATTTGCTGGATATAGATTTTTCCTAGCTGGAATATTTGTATTAATACTACAAATAGCAACTAAACAAAATATTTTTAAATTGACTTTTAAAGAGATAGGTGAAATTTCATTATTGGGATTTGGACAAACTACTATTCAATATATATTCTTTTATTTAGGGATGACTTATACAACAGGTGTAAGAGGTTCTATTATAAATGGAACAAGTACATTTTTTAGTATAATACTAGCACATGCTATATATAAGAATGATAAATTAAATTTTAATAAGGTTATAGGATGTATAGTAGGTTTTTTAGGAGTTATAATAGTTAATCTTGGAGACACATCAGTTTTACAAGGTGGATTTTCTTTTAAAGGAGAAGGATTTATAATGATTGCAGCTCTTATACTTTCTATTGGGTCTTTATATAGTAAGAAAATAAGTCAAAATAAAGATGCATATACTGTAACTGGATATCAGTTAGCTATAGGAGGATTAATTTTAATAATTATAGGTTATACTTTAGGTGGAAAGTTAACAAATTTCACTTTTAAATCTACAGCATTATTAGTATATATGGCATTGTTATCAGCAATAGCTTTTGCATTATGGGCACAACTTTTAAAATATAATAAAGTAGGAGTTATATCAGTATTTAATTTTTTAATTCCTGTTTTTGGAACAATATTATCAGCTATAATACTTAAAGAGAATATTTTTGATATAAAAATTCTAATAGCATTATTATTAGTATGTGCAGGAATTTATTTAGTTTATAAAAGGAAAGAATAAATAGACATAATATAAAGTATTTGCTAAAATGTAGTGAAGAAATAATGTGGAGGTAAACTAAATGATTTCTAAAAAAGCACTAAAAGATGAAATTATAACTTATGATATAATAACTTATAAAGATGAAGATGGTAAGCAAATAGAATATGTTGAGGTTACTCTTGTAGATAGAATTATAGACGTATATATGGATACAAGAGAAGTAAACATAGGAATTCTTGCAAATGAAATAATAGAACAAAATTTATATAAATAAAACGGTAGAATATAGAATTCTACCGTTTTTTAGTTAATTTTCAAATATCCTTTTATTTTATATATTTTAATAATATAATCTTATTAGGGGGTATTGGGAATTTATGTATAAAAGAAATATAAGAAATAGACTTTTAATATTCTTTTTAGTTGTTACTTTTTTACCTATAACAACTTTAGGTGTATCTGCAAATTTAATTTACACAAAAATTGTTGAAAATAAAGTTAATCAGCATACAGACCAAATGATAAATCAAATAGAAGTAAATATAGATAATTATATAAAATCAGTAGAAAATATTCTCATGTATATGTCCAATTCAGAAGATATAAAAAGTTTTTTAAATGAATCTGAAGTAAAAATTGAGAGTAATGAGTCAGAAATTTTAGAAGATAGAATAAGAAGGAATTTGGAAATATACACCAATATAAATTCTGAGATATTTAGTATATTGATTGCTAATAATTATGATAAATATATAAGTAATGAATTAGATAAAAAAACAAGAGATGTTTTAACAAAAGAAATATGGTATATGGAATCAATTAATGAAAGTGAAAAAATACATTTCTTTAGCAAGCCTATTGGAAGAAATCTGAAATCATACAAAAACTATAGTGCAGAAGATGTAATAACTATTAGTAAGGCTGTTGTAGATAGAAATAATAATAAAGCAATTGGTGTTGTAATGGCGGATATTAATTTGAAGAAATTTGATGAAATTATAAGAGACAATTATATTGGTGAAAAAGGATTCTTTTATATTTTAGATGATAATAATAACATAGTATATTCTCCTGTTAATCCAATAGTATATAGAATAAATAGTAATAATTTTGATAATGATAAGGATAGTTTTATAAAATCTATAAATAATGAAATATTTAAAATAAGGTACACTACAAGTAATATAACTGGATGGAAAAGCATAGGAGTATTTTCTCTTGAAGATATATCTAAGGATATATCTTTGATGGAAAGGTTTACTTTGGTTATTGCTGTAGCTACGTTGTTTTTAGCTGTATTTTTTTCTCTTCTATTTACAAATAGTATTGTAACTCCTATTAAAGAATTAAAAACTTTAATGAAGGGGGTAGAATCAGGAGATCTTGATTTAAAATTTGAGGAATATAAATATAAAAACGAATTTGGAGAACTTGGTCATAGTTTTAATCATATGGTAAGTGAAATAAAGAAACTTATTAATATGGTATATAATGAACAAAGAAGTAAAAGAAAAGCAGAAATAGAAACTTTACAAGCTCAAATAAAGCCACATTTTTTATATAATACTTTAGATACTATAGCATGGATGGCGGAAGATTATAATGCGAAGGATATTATAAATTTAGTTGGTGCATTAACAAGAATGTTTAGGATTGGCTTAAATAAGGGAAGGGAGTTAATTAATCTTAAAGATGAAATTGAACATATTAATAGTTACTTAATTATACAAAAGTATAGATATGAAGATAAATTAAATTATGAGTTAGAATTTGATAAAGATATTTTAAAGGATTTAATTTTAAAGCTTATAACACAGCCAATAGTAGAAAATGCTATTTATCATGGAATAAAGGAAAAGAGAGGAAAAGGAAAAATACTTATTAAATTTAATAGAATTTTTGATGATATAGTAATTACTGTGGAGGATAATGGTGCTGGAATTTCAGAAGAAAAGCTTCAGAATATAAATTCTATGTTAGAAACAAGTAATAGTTTTTGTATAGATTCAGAAAGTGGATCAGGATATGGAATATCCAATGTTAATACCAGAATTAAGCTTACTTATGGACAAGAATATGGATTAAAATATTATAGTATAATAGGAGTGGGAACAAAAGTAGAAATAAGATTGCCATTTGAAAATAATTATAAGGGGTAGGGGGAAGTTATCTTTGATTAAAGTTTTAATTGCTGATGATGAGCCAAGAATAAGAAGAGGTATAAGAAATATAATAAATTGGGAAGAAGAAGGTTTTAAACTTATTGGAGAGGCTGAAGATGGAGAAGAAGCTTTATTTATAGCTAAAGAGAAAAAACCAGATATATTATTATTAGATATTTGTATGCCATTCATTAATGGAATTCAACTAATAGAAGAGTTAAATAATATTTTATATAATCCAGTTGTTATAATAATATCAGGACATGATGAATTTAATTATGCTCAAGCAGCTTTAAGATTAAAAGTTTTTGATTATATATTAAAACCTATTGATAGAAATAATCTTAGAAATTTAATTCTTAAAGCTAAAGAAGAGGTTATTTCTAGAATAAAATTAAATGAAAGAGAAAGTTTTAAAGATATGGTACTTGAAAATAATCTTTCTTATTTAAAAGAAGAGTTCTTTAAAGCTTGGTTAAATGGAAAATTAGATAAAAATGAATTAAAAATAAGAATGGAGAATTTAAAAATACATTATTCTGATAATATGGGCTTAATATTAATAAAAATATCAGAAAAGAATTTTGTTGGTATTGTTAATAAAAATGAAAGAGAATTAATTTCATATGGAATTATAAATTTATCCAATGAATTCATGAGTAGTTTTACTGATTTATATGTATTTAGATATTCATCTACAAGAGTAGTTATATTATGTAATGTAGAATCTATAATAATATGGAAAAAAGCTTTATCAGATTTAGAAGAAAAAATAAGTAGCTTATTCAAAATTGATATTATAGTAGAAAATTCATTATTAAATAAAAATCCTATGGAAATTAAGGAGGTTTTCAGTAAATTAAAAAATAATGTCTTAGAAAAGAGTAAGAAAACACCTATAGTTTTAGAAGTAGAAAAGTATATAAAAAAGAATTATGGAGATGAAAAACTATCTATTGAAAAATTATCAAATAAACTTGGAATTAGTCAAACTTACTTAACAAGGTTGTTAAAAAAAGAATTAGGAATGAACTTTATAGATTATTTAACTCATGTTAGAATTCAAAATGCTATAGAGCTTATGAAGGATCCATCTATAAAAATATATGAAATTGCAAGTTTAGTAGGATATAATACCCAGCATTATTTTAGTAATGTATTCAAAAAGAATGTAGGAATGGCACCAAATGATTATAGGGTTGGTATGAACAATGAAGAGTAAATATGAAGATTCTATTTACTTTATAGCAATTATATTACTATTAGTTTTCTTTCTATTTTCTTTTGCTTCAGTTTTTTATAGTAAAGAAAGTATGGATAATAAGATAGAAGAAAAAACATTTGTAATAGGTGTTTCTCAATCTCAATTAATGGAACCTTGGCAAATAAAAATTAATGAAGAAATAAAAAAAGAAGCCAGTAATTATGATAACATACAAGTTATATATTTAGATGCTGTAGGGAGCTCAGGCAAACAAATAAAGGATATTGATAAACTAATGGATTTTGATATAGATTTATTAATTATTTCTCCAACCAATTCTAATGGAGTTACAAAAAAAGTTTCAGAAGTTTATAAGGAAATACCAGTCATAGTTTTAGATAGAGGAGTAGAAGGATATGATTATACCTTATATATAGGACCTGACAATAGTACTCTAGGAAAACAAGTAGGAGACAGTGCTATAGACTTTTTGGGCAGAAATGGTGGAAATATAATAGAAATAAAAGGAGATTTAAATTCAAATGCAACTATTGAAAGAAGTGAGGGATTTAGAAGTAGAATTAATCAAGAGCATAATATAAATCTACTAGATGATATAAGTATAAATTGGAATCGTGATGAAGCAGAAGATAGTATGAAAGAAATTTTTAATAAGTATGATAATATTGATTTGGTTTTTGCACATAATGATGCAATGGCTTTAGGAGCATATAATGCATATAAGAATTCAAACTACAAAAAAGATGTAAAATTTATTGGAATAGATGGATTAACAGGAGAAATGGGAGGATTAAGCTTAGTTGAAAAAGGAATATTTGTTTCAACATTTACTTGTCCAACTGGAGGGAAAGAAGCTATACAATATGCAGTAGATATTTTAAACAAAGAAAAAGGAATTCCTAAAAAGGTTATATTAAGAAGCAATTTAATTACTAAAGATAATCTCAATGAGTACACATTACAAAAAGAGTCAAATGAAGAAAATGAGGAAATAACTTTAGGATTTTGTAATGTTGGATCAGAAGGTGGCTGGAGAGAAGCAAATGTAAAATCAATAAAGAATGCTGCAAATGATTTTGGAATTAATCTAATATACGCTGAAGCAGATTTAAATTATGAAAAACAAGTAGATATATTAAACAGATTTATAGATCTTAATGTAGATATAATTTCCTTTTCACCTGTTAAAGAAGATGGTTTTGAAGAGGTTTTAAGAAGAGCAAAAGAGGCTAATATACCTGTTATTTTAGCAGATAGAACTATTAATATAGAAGATAAAACTTTATATAATACATTCGTAGGTTCTGATTTTAGAGAAGAAGGTAGACGAGCAGCTAGATGGTGTATTGAAAATTTAGATAATGATGTAAATGTATTTGAAATACAAGGTATTTTAGGATCAACACCAACTACAGAAAGAAAAAAGGGATTTGAGGAGATTATAAATTCTTCTAATAGTAATATAAAAATAGTTAAATCAGATAGTGGGAATTACACATTTGAAGGTGGAAAAGCTGTAATGGAGAATTTTCTTAAAGAAAGTTATAAAAAGTATAGTGATTCACAAGTTTTAATTTACTCCCATAACGATGATATGGCTCTTGGAGCAATAAAGGCAATTAAAGAATATGGACTTACTCCAGGTAAAGATATAAAGATAGTATCAATAGATGCTATAAAACAAGGGATAGTGGCAATAAAAGAAGGAGAAATAAACTGTATAATAGAATGCAATCCACTTATTGGACCAGAGATAATGAAAATTTCAAAGGATATATTAAGCGGAAAGGATACAACTAGGATGATAATTACAGATGAAAAGATTTTTGAAGAGAAAAATTTTGATATAGAATGGTTAAATAGGCCTTATTAGAATGAGATAAATATTATATGACGGTGACTTGGAGCTTGCGACGGAACAAGGAATATAATATTTATCTCATTTTTAATTTTGTGCAGAAAAGTGAAAATCAGTTATGTTTTTTATAAATACTTGTATGGGAAAATATGTTAGTATATATCTGATATTAATCTAATATTTTTGAAAGGGGGAAATGTAAATGCGAATGAATAAGTTAAGGCGCTATATATCAACTTTGTTAATGGTAGTATTTGTGCTTTCAATGTTCTTTGAAAACGTTGTCCACTCGTTAAATCTAGCGAGTGAATCAAGTTTAAATGATTTACTTTTATATTATGAGTTTAATGAAACATCGTCTATTTCTGAAACTGTAATTAATGATTCTTCTGGGAATGGAAATAATGGGGTATTAAAAGGAAGTGGTGCAACAATTAGTGATGGGGTATTAACATTGCCAGGGGGAAAAGCTAATAGCAATGCAGCTTATGTTGAAATGCCAAAGGGACTTTTTGATAGCAATGATACTTTAACTATTTCAGTATGGTTAAAAAATGAAACTGGTGCAGGAAACTATAGTGCTATGTTTTTTGGTACTACTGAAAGTTTACCAAGTCAATACTGGCTTTTGAATCCATCAGCACCTAATGGTTCTTTTAAATCTGTATTTACTAATTCTGTGAATGCAAATGAGCCATGGTCAACAGAAAAAGGAATTTCAGCAGGACAAAAAACTGATAGTAATTGGGCTTTATTTACAACTGTAATAACTCCAAAAACTGATAGTAATAATGGGGAATTAAAGGCATATTACAATGGAAAATATATTGGAGGAGATGTTTTAACTAGAAATGTAAGTGATTTTGGTAAGGATTTAGTAGCTTATATAGGAAAATCATCCTATTCAGATATTTTCTATAAAGGCAAAGTGAAGGAAGTAAAGGTGCATAATAAGGCACTTTCAGATGAAGAAATAAAAGAAGATTATTTTAATGTAGCAAGTGAAGAGGCTATAAATAATGCATTATTAGAAGATAGTAATGCTTTAAATATAGAAAATACAAATATTATTGAAGACATATCATTACTACAAAAGGGAAGTATAAATTACTCTAAAATAACTTGGACTTCTTCTAATGAAGATTATATTTCAAGTACAGGTATTGTTAATAGACCAGAGGATAGTGATAAAGAAGTATCTTTAAAGGCAACATTAACCTTGGGTGGAAAGAGCATTGATAAAACTTTTAAATTAACAGTTTTATCAAGCAATATTCAAAATGATTTAAATGAGTTGTTAAGAAATTTTAATTTAAACACAAGCTATGTAGATAAAGATTTTATCTTACCCAATACTGCTGGTAAAGATTCTAAAGTAAATTGGACTAGTTCAAATGAAGATTATATAACTAGTGAAGGAAAGGTAATAAGACCTAAAGTAGGAGAAGGAAATAAAGAAATAACTTTAAAAGCTGAAATTGAATTAAATGGTTCAAAAGCTACAAAGGAATTTTTGATAACAGTTATAGAAGAATATTATGGATACCTAATGAGCTATATAAAATCAGATAATGGTGTTTTAGATAATAGCTTACATTTAGGCTATAGTATTGATGGAAGTAATTTTACAGCATTAAATTCTAATAGTGGAATTTTATTTGCTAAAAATACATCTTCTACTAAAAATGATAATAAAAATGGACTTAAATCTCCATTTATATTTAGAAAAAATAATGGCACATATGGAATAATTGCAACAAATAATGATAGCCATTCATACGTTTATATCTATGAATCTCAGGATTTAATTAATTTTTATAATGAGATGAAGATAGCTTTAAATAAAAGTAATACAAAAGTATTATCGCCTCAATGTTATTATGATAATTCTACTGGGGATTATATTATAAATTGGACGGATGGTAATAATAAGTATAAAAATACAACTAAAGACTTTATAAATGTAAGTCAACCTATTGAAAATGAATATGAAGTCTTAGGTAAAAGTGATAATGTAGCTTTACCTGACAAAGCTATAAATGGGAGTATAATTCAAGTTACAAAGGATGAGTATTTTAAGGTAGTTAATAAACTAGGTATGATATCTAACACAGGAATAGAAGTGGTTAATATCAATATTTCAAATAAAGAAGAACTTAATTTACCAAAAGTAGTAACTGGAAATTACAGTGATGGTTCTACTGCATCACTTTCTGTTGACTGGAGTCAGGAAGATATAGATAAAATTAATTTTAGTAAACCAGGAGTTTATACAGTAAGTGGCTCTGTTATTAGAAAAGAATATGAAAATCCATTTATTGAGGAAAAGGCAGATCCATGGATTACAAAAGGTAGTGATGGATATTATTATTTCACAGCATCTTATCCAATGTATGGTTCAGGTGATAAAAATGGATATAGTAAGATTACTTTAAGAAGGTCAGAAACAATAGAAGGCCTTAGGGAAGCAGAAGAAATAACAATTTGGGATAGTAAGAATTCAAGTAAAATATTTAGATATATATGGGCTCCAGAAATTCATGAAATAAATGGAGTTTGGTATGTATATTTTACAGGAAGTACAAGTTCTAATAATGTTTGGGGAATTAAACCGCATGTTCTTCAGTGTACAGCAGATAATCCAATGGATCCAAATTCATGGATAGAAAAAGGAGTATTCCAAACAACTGAAGAAGATAGTTTTTCCTTTAAAGACTTTTCATTAGATATGACTTACTTTGAAAATAATGGTGAGCATTATGTAATCTGGGCTCAAAAGGGGGTAGCATCAGATTTATATATGGCAACTATTAATCCAGATGAACCTTGGAAGTTAACTTCTAAGCCTATGTTATTAACTACTCCTGAATATGCTTGGGAGAGAATATATGAAAATGTAAATGAAGGAGCAGCTGTAATTAAGAGAAATGGTAAAGTTTTTGTCTATTACTCAGCTTCTGCAACTGGTGTTGAGTACTGTATGGGAGTTTTATCTGCAGATGAAAAATCTGATTTAATGAATCCAGACTCTTGGAGCAAAAATCCATATCCTGTTTTGACATCCAATGATGTTCCAGGAGAATATGGACCAGGGCATAATTCATTTACCATAGATGAAAATGGAAATGATGTTTTTGTTTATCATGCAAGGTCTGAGGAGTGTTATGAAGATAAATGTGAATATGCAAATGAGTCTCCTTTATATGATCCATGTAGACATGCAAGGGTTAGAAATGTCCATTGGTCAGCTGATGGAACTCCAATATTAAAGATGACAAGTGAACAAGCTGTTTCTTTAGAAAATAGAACTATAGAGGCAACTATTACTGTTGAAGGAGTATCAGAAGAAAGTAGTAATATACTTCATTATGACATGACTATTGAAAATGGAAGTTTGATAGATAAAGTAGGAAATAAAAATGGTAATATCAAAAATTTAAAGTATGAAGATATAAAAGATGGTAGCTTAGCATTTAATAATGATAGTGAACCTTTATATGTTGAGATACCAGAAGGTACAGTAAATGGATTAAAGGATATTACAATTTCAGCTATCGTAAATTGGAAGGGTGGAGTTAATGCATCTTGGTTATATACATTAGGAAGTGATAGTGGTAAGTATTTATTTGTTACACCATCTAATAATTCATCTAAACTTCAAGCAGGTTTCGCATATGGAAGTAATTTAAATGGTTGGCAGACTGAAAAGCAAGCATCATATACTTCAAGATTACAAGCTAATGAATGGTCAATGGTTACTATTACTTTCGATTCAGATAATAATACATTATCTCTATATTTAAATGGGAAATTAGTAGGGGAAAATAAAAATATTAGTTATGAATTATCAGATATATTAAAAAGCGGAAGTGTAAATGGATATATAGGAAAATCTTTTTATTCTGCTGATCCTTATTTTAGTGGTGAATTAGCTGATTTTAAAATATTTAGCAAAGCTTTAAACTCAGAAGAAGTTATGGAATTAAATAATGAGAGTGATGATTTGATATTAAATCTTTCAGTAAATTCTGTAGAATATGAAACTATATTAAATGGAAATAAGGATAAATATAATGTAATAAGTGATTTAAAGCTTCCAAATTCAATAGGAGCTGTAAGTATAGAATGGGAAAGTTCAGATGAAAGTGTTATATCAAAGGATGGTAAGGTACTATCATCTATAGAAGATAGGGAAGTAGTATTAAAAGCTAAATTTAAATATGCTAATAAATCTATTGAAAAAAACTTTGATTTCAAAGTATTAAGAGAAATGACTGTATTAGAGAAGTTAAACTATGATAAAGATTTATTAACAATTAATAATATTGATGATGTTAGAGGAAATTTAACTTTATTGAATAAGGGCTACTATGGATCTAATATAACATGGACATCATCTGATGAAAGTATAATTACTTCAAAGGATAATGGAGATATTAAGGCAGGAGTTGTTACGAGACAAGATAATGATGAGGAAGTAAAGCTGGTTGCAACATTTACCTTAGATAATGAAATAGTAACGAAGGAATTTACTGCTAAAGTAAAGGCAAAAGTAAATAATCTTGATTATAAAGGATATATATTTACCTATTTTATAGGAGAAAATTTTGCAAATGGTGAACAAATTTATTTGGGAGCAAGTAAGGATGGATTAAACTGGCAAGAGGTAAATAATAATCAGCCAATTTTAACCTCTGATTTAGGAGAAAAGGGCGTAAGAGATCCATTTATAATTAGATCACCTGAAGGGGATAAATTTTATTTAATAGCTACAGATTTAAAAATTTATAATGGAAATGGCTGGGGAGCAGCACAAAGTAGTGGAAGCCAAAGCATTATGGTATGGGAATCCACAGATTTAGTTAATTGGTCTAATCAAAGAATGGTAGAGGTGGCAATTGATACAGCTGGATGCACTTGGGCACCTGAGGCAGTTTATGATAAAACAACTGGAGAGTATGTAGTATTCTGGGCATCAAAGGATAATGATAGACCTGATGCAAATGGAAATTATCATCATAGAATCTATTATGCAAAGACTAGAGATTTCTATACATTTACTGAACCAGAACTTTACTATTCAATAGAACTAGATAATAATTCAGCAACTGATATAATAGATACAACTATTATTGAAGATAATGGAATGTATTATAGATTTACTAAAAATGAAGTAACAAAGAAAGTGTTCTTAGAAAAGAGTGATGCTATATTCGGAACATGGACTAAGGTAGATTCAAATGTTAGTAGCTTTAATTATGTTGAAGGTCCAACTATATTTAAGTTTAATGATAGAGATGAATGGTGTTTATTATTAGATGAATATGGCGGAATAAAATACTTCCCAGCGATAACAGATAGTTTAGATGGAGGAGAATTTGTAAAGTTAGATAGATCTGAGTACTCATTACCAAAGGGAGCTTCACCATATGGACCAAGACATGGAACAGTAATTTCAGTTACTCAAGAGGAATATGATAATATAATGAAGGCTTATGGAGATGGTAGTTATGTTGCTAAGTATAATTTAGAAATAGCAGTTTCAGAAGCGAGAAAGATAAATGCTGAAGATTTAGAAAATGTAATACCAAGTGTTGTTGAAGAATTTAGACTAAATTTAGAAAAAGCAGAAAGTGTATTAGCTGATGAATCATCGAATCAAGAACAAGTTGATATAGCTACAGAGAATCTAAAGGCAATAATGCTAAAATTACTTTCATCCATTAAGGGAGATAAGGGTGATTTAATTGAATTAGTAGATAAAGTAGAAAGTTTAGAAGATGATAAGTATTTCTTAGAAGGATGGACTAAGCTTCAAAGTGAATTAGAAAATGCAAAGATTGTTATAAATGATGATAATGCATTAGAAGAAGATGTTAATAAGGCTTATACAGCATTATTAGAAGCATATTTAAACTTAAAGCCAAGACCAAATAAAGAAGCATTAACTAATTTAATAAATAGTGCGAAAGCTATAGATTCTTCAAAATATACAAAAGAAAGTGTTGAAGTTCTTAAAGAAGTGTTATTATTAGCTGAAGAAGTATTAAATAATGAAGAAGCTACAGAAGAAGAAGTTCATAATGTTGAAGAGGCTTTAAATGAAGCTATTAGTAACTTAAAGGAAGATAATTCTAATAATTCCGGAGATGACGATAATAACGGAAACAATAATGATGACGATAATAACGGAAACAATAATAATGGTAATAATGGAAACAATGATAATGGAAACAGCAACGGAAATAACAATAATAATAACGGAAATAGTAATGGAAGCAGTGGAAACGATGATAACGTAAATAATAGCGGAAATAGTAATAATGGAAATAATGCAAACAATAACAATAATGGGAACAATAATACCACAGGAAATAATAATTCTAACAATAATAGTAATAATAATGAAAATAACAAGTTGCCAATTACAGGCGGAAGAAATGCTTCAATAATTTTGTTAAGTGCACTAGTATTAATTGGAGGAGGGTTCTTCTTAATAAAGAATAAAAAAAGAAAACAAGAAGAAGATAAATAAAAATTTAAATTAGAAAAGATTGGTTACCTAAGTAATCAATCTTTTTTTATAAAAAATAATGATATTTTTAAGTTTTTATATGTAGAAATAATTATAGTATATAATCTAGTGCAGAATTTTACAAAATATATCCTTTTATTGTAAATACATTTTTTGTATATGATATTAAAATATAATTGTAATCGTAATCAAGAAAGGTTTGTGAGGGGGATTAAAAATGAAAATTAAAAAAATATTATCTTTAGTTTTAGCAGGAGCAATGGCTCTTTCTATTGGATGTACTAGTGGAAAACAAGGAGGTAGTGCTGTAGGGGAAAATTCCGGTGGAGATTCAGGCGGAGATAAAAAATTAGTTGTAGGTTATGCTCAATTGGGAGCAGAAAGTGAATGGAGAACTGCATGTACTAACTCTATTAAGGAAGAAGCTGAGCAAAGAGGAATTGAATTGAAATTTTCTGATGCTCAACAAAAGCAAGAAAACCAAATTAAAGCAATACGTTCATTTATAGCACAAGGAGTAGATGTTATAGGTGTATCTCCAGTTGTTGAATCAGGATGGGAAACTGTATTTAAAGAAGTTAAAGATGCTGGAATTCCATTAGTATTAGTTGATAGAAAAGCTGATGTTTCAGAAGATCTTTATACATCTTACTTAGGTTCTGATTTCGTAGAAGAAGGAAGAAAAGCAGCTGATGAGCTCGCTAAATTAATAGATTCTAAAGGAAATATAGTTGAACTTCAAGGAACTGTTGGATCTTCAGCAGCTGTTGGAAGACAAGAAGGATTCCTAGAAAGATTAAATGAAAAATATCCAGATATAAAAATTATTAAATCTCAAACAGGTGATTTTACAAGAGCTAAAGGAAAAGAAGTTATGGAAGCTTTCTTAAAGTCTGATGGAGAAAATATTGATGCTTTATTCTCACATAATGATGATATGGCAATAGGTGCTATTCAAGCTATTGAAGAGTATGGTAAGAAACCAGCAGAAGATATAAAAATAGTTTCAGTTGATGCTGTTAAAGGAGCTTTTGAAGCTATGATAGCTGGTAAATTAAATGTAACAGTTGAATGTAATCCACTACTTGGACCACAATTCTTCGATGTATGTGAAGATATAGTTGCTGGTAAAGATGTTACTAAATATATACCATCAGAAGAAGGTGTATTTAGACAAGATACAGCAGCACAAGATCTTCCAAATAGAAAATATTAATTTTAAATAATTTTCTTTAATTTAATGTGAGCTGTTGCATAGCTAAGTTTAGAATTTGCAACAGCTTATGTTAAATCTAGAAAAAGGAGATGTAGCAATGAAAGAAAAAGATGTATTACTTAAAATGAAAAATATAAGTATAGAATTTCCAGGTGTAAAAGCATTAGATAAAGTAAATTTTACGTTAAGATTAGGAGAGATACATGCTTTAATGGGAGAAAATGGAGCAGGAAAATCAACATTAATTAAAGTATTAACAGGAGTTGAAAAGTTAGATAGCGGGGATATTGTTTTATTAGGAAATAATATAAATCCTAAATCAACTCATGAAGCTCAAGAACTTGGAATTAGCACAGTATATCAAGAAGTAAACTTATGTAGTAACATATCGGTTGCAGAAAATATATTTATTGGAAGAGAACCTATGAAGTTTGGTATGATTAATTGGAAGGAAATAAATAAGAAAGCTACAATAGCTATGAAAAGATTAAACATAGATATTGATGTAACAAAGAGTTTAGATAGTTATTCTCTTGCAATTCAACAAATGGTTGCAATAGCAAGAGCTGTTGATATTAAGGCTAAAATATTAATATTGGATGAACCTACAGCTAGTTTAGACGAAAAAGAAGTAGAAAAGCTTTTTGAAATAATGAGAAATTTAAAGTCTCAAGGCATAGGAATAATATTTGTAACTCACTTTTTAGATCAAGTGTATGAAGTTACAGATAAAATTACAGTTTTAAGAAATGGAAAATTAGTTGGAGAATATAAAACTCATGAACTATCAAAGGTTCAATTAGTTGCAAAAATGATTGGAAAAGATTATGGTGAGATAAATTCGAATATCAAACCCATTGAAAATATAAATAGTGATAAAGAAAGAGAGGTTTTGTTAGAAGCAATAAATTTAGGTAAGAAAAATGTAATGAATCCTTTTGATACAGTTATTTATAAAGGTGAAGTTCTTGGATTAGCAGGACTATTAGGATCTGGAAGAACAGAACTTGTTAATTTATTGTTTGGTATAGAAAAAGCTGATACAGGTAACATAGTTATAAATAATAAAAAGAGCAAAATAGAAAATCCACTGCAAGCCATGAAAAATGAAATTGCATACTGTCCTGAGGATAGAAAAAAAGCTGGAATAATACCTAATTTATCTATAAGAGAAAATATTATATTAGCACTTCAAGTAAAAAGAGGATGGTTTAAATATATTCCAATTAAGGAACAAGAAAAAATTGCAGAAGATTATATTAAGCTTTTAGAGATTAAAACTCCATCATCAGAAAAACTTATAAAGGAATTAAGCGGAGGAAATCAGCAAAAAGTTATTTTAGCAAGATGGTTATTAACAAAACCAAAGCTTTTAATTTTAGATGAGCCTACAAGAGGAATAGATATTGGAACAAAGGCAGAAATCCAAAAATTAGTTTTAGATTTAGCAAAACAAGGAATATCAGTAATATTTATTTCATCAGAACTAGATGAAATGCTTAGAACTTGTAGTAGATTAATAGTTTTAAGAGATAGAGTTAAAATTAAAGAGCTTATAGGTGAAGATTTAGACAGTAACACCATTATGAATACTATAGCAGGAGGTAATTAATATGAATGCACTTAAAAATATAAAAAAACACCAAGTATTTTGGCCTCTTGTGGCACTATTCTTAGTTTTATTATTTAATTTCTTTTTTACACCAGGATTTTTCAAAATAGAAATGAAGGATGGTCATCTTTTTGGAAGTTTAATTGATATTATTAATAGAGGAGCTCCTTTGATGATTCTATCAATAGGACTAACTCTTGTAATAGCAACAGCTGGAACAGATATTTCAGTTGGATCTGTAATTGCAATTACAGCAGCTTTAGTTGCAAGTTTGATTGGTGGACAAATGACCTTTGTAGATGGAGTTCAAGAATATGTTAGTTTAATTCCAATGCCACTAGCAATTTTAATAGGACTTTTATTGGCTTCTCTACTTGGATTTTGGAATGGGATATTAATAGGAAAAATAGGAATACAACCAATTATTGCAACTATGATATTAATGGTTGCTGGAAGGGGTATAGCTCAGCTTATAACAAAGGCACAAATTATCACAATTTATTATAAGCCTTATTTTTTCTTTGGTGGGGGGTATTTATTTGGATTACCATTTTCAATTTATATAGTGGCAGCATGCCTTTTAATTATTACTCTTCTTGTTAAGAAAACCGCATTTGGTCTTTTTGTGGAAGCATCAGGATCTAACTCTACAGCAAGTAAATATGTTGGAATTAAAGTCGATTGGATTAAGGTTTTGGTTTATACAATATCTGGTTTATGTGCAGGGATTGCAGCAATATTATTAAGCTCCAATATTAAATGTGCAGATGCAAATAACTTAGGACTTTATATAGAACTTGATGCAATTTTAGCTGTTGCTATTGGAGGAAACTCTATGTCAGGAGGTAAATTCTCTATTCCTTGTAGTATAGTTGGAGCATTAATTATTCAAAGTTTAACAACTACTATATATTCTTTTGGAGTTCCACCAGAAGTAACATTAGTTGTAAAAGCACTAGTTGTAATAACTATTTGTTTATTACAATCTGAAGAATTTAGAGCTATATTTAGGAATTTGTTTGATAAGAAGAGGGGGGCTAACAATGCAAAGCTTACTAGTGTTGAAAAACAAAATATTACAAACTAAATACTTACCTATTTTTGTAACAATAATTCTTTTCTTAGGATTATGTGCATTTGGAACTTTTAAATATACTGGTTTCTTTAGATTACAAACCTTCTTAAATTTATTAATTGACAATGCATTTTTACTTATAACAGCAATTGGAGTTACATTTGTACTTATTACAGGAGGAATAGATATATCTGTTGGAGCTGTAATTGCACTTATATGTATGTTGTCAGCAGATCTTCTTGAAAATAAAGGTTGGAATCCATGGATTGTTATATTATTTATGCTTATTATAGGATGTATTTTTGGAACTCTTATGGGAGTATTAGTAACAAAATTTAAAATACAACCATTTATTGCAACATTAGCAGGGATGTTTTTAGCTAGAGGGTTATGTTATCTTGTAAGCATAGATACAATAACTATAAGTAATGAAACTTATGCTAAAATAAGTCAAGCTAGAATTAAAATTGGTAATGGTTTTGTTTCTTGGAGTGTAATTATTGCTTTAGTGGTTTTGATACTTGCAATATATATTCTCCAATATACAAAGTTTGGAAGGACTATATATGCCATAGGAGGAAATGAACAATCAGCAAGATTAATGGGACTACCTGTTGATAGAACTAAAATTCTTGTATATACATTAAGTGGATTTTGTTCAGCTCTTGCTGGAGTTGTATTTAGTTTTTATATGTTATCAGGTTATGGTCAACATACAGTTGGATTAGAAATGGATGCAATTGCTTCAGCTGTAATAGGTGGAATAATGCTAACAGGTGGAGTTGGATATGTATTTGGAACACTGCTTGGAGTATTAACACAAGGAGTAATACAAACAATAATAACCTTTGAAGGTACACTAAGCTCTTGGTGGACAAAGATAGTTATAGCTGCCCTGTTATGTTTGTTTATAATATTACAACGTATATTTATTATTATTAAGGATAGAAAAACTGCCTAATAAAAAATATAGAAGTAGCGTAAATAAATTAAAGAATAGAATAAAATGAATTAATTTATTGTAAGTGGTTATAATATAATTAAGAAGAGGTTTATATAATTTAATTGTGTATGTTTTAGCTAGGGGATAAGCATTAATTAGTGAAAGTTTTGCTTACATCCCCTAATTTTTTTATTCTAGAATAATATGAAGAAAATTTTTATATAAAATAATAGATATTTTTACATATACATAGGTAAACGATTTCTAAGACTAATTAATATACTTATCCAATTATTTTATAAATAACAATGTTTAAATAAGGAGGAATTAATATGATTATTAATGAAGAAAATAAAGTGTTTAAAAAGGGTGATTTAGTTCTTTATTCATCTCATGGTATTTGTAAAATAGATGATATCTGTGAGAAGAAGTTTTCAAATATAAAAAAAGATTACTATATTTTACATCCTATGAATGATAAAAAATTAAGTATAAGTATACCAGTAGATAATGATAAAGTATCAATTTTAGAGTTATTAACTCAAGAAGAGGCAGAAGTAATATTAGAATCTTTTAAAGATGAGGGAATAGACTGGATAGATATAGATAGAGAAAGATCTGAAACTTATAATGATATTATAAAAAGAGGAAATCGTACTGAAATAGCTAAGATAATAAACACATTAATGAAGGAAAAAGCGTCTTTAGAGAGTAATGGTAAAAAGTTTCATGAAAAAGATAAAAAAATGCTATTAGGAATTCAAAGTATACTTTTTTCTGAATTAGCATTTTTATTAAATACTACTTCAGAAGAAATAGAGGAAAAAGTAAGTGGATACATAAATTATTAAAGATAAAATCTTCCTAGAATTTTAGGAAGATTTTTTCATTTTAAAATATGTTTTTTTATATAAATATATACAAATAATAATTATCATAATTTTATAAAAATTCTTATTATGATATAATAATGTTGAAATTAAATATAAGGGGAGAGTTTTAAAATGCCAATGTTAAGATTTAAAGCTATAGAAACTAAGGATGTTTGTACAATAAGCAAAGAATTAATAGATGAATTACAAGAACTAATTCAATGTCCAAGAGATTATTTTAGTCTAGCAGTTGATAAAGCTGAATATGTAAGAGATGGTGAAATTGTTAAAGGTGAGCCTATAGTTGAAGTTTCATGGTTTGATAGAGGTCAAGAAATACAAGATAAAGCAGCTAAAATAATCACTAAATATGTTAATTCAGTAGGATATACTAACCTAGATGTTATATTCTTCGTTTTAAATGAAAGTAGATATTATGAAAATGGAGAACATTTTTAAAAGATAAATATTTTGACAAAGTTTGTTACTACTGATAAAGTTGAATAAGATTAGTTAAGCGAAAGAGGTAGATATACAAATGAAATTTGAAGATCTTAAAATAAAGGAAGAAATTATTAAGGGCTTAAGTTCTATGGGGATAACAGAGCCTACTGATATACAAAAGGAAATTATTCCTTTAGCTATAAATGGAGAAAATTTAATTGGACAATCTGAAACAGGTACTGGTAAAACTTTAGCTTACCTTTTACCAGCAATAGAAAAGATTGATACAACTAAAAAAGAAATGCAATGTATAATATTAGCACCAACTCATGAGTTAGCCATTCAAATAAATAATACAATTAATGAAGTAAAGAAAGCAGCATCTTTAGATATTACTTCTACATCATTAATAGGAAGTGCAAATATTAAAAGACAAATAGATGCATTAAAAACAAAACCTCATATTATAGTTGGATCAGCTGGAAGAATATTAGAACTTATAGGTAAAAAGAAAGTATCAGCTCATACTATAAAAACTATTATAATTGATGAAGTAGATAAGCTTTTAGATAAAAATAACCTTCCTGTTATAAAAAACATAATAAAATCAACTCAAAAACAAACGCAAGTTATGATGTTTTCAGCTACTTTAAATAATAAAACTTTAGATATAGCTAAGACTTTAAAAGACGATATAAAGGTTGTATCTGTTAAAAATAACAAGGTTAATGAAAATATAATACATAACTACATAAAAACTGATTCAAGAAAGAAAATTGATACATTAAGAAAGCTTATACATGCATCAAAGGCAGAGAAAGTATTAGTATTTAATAATGATGTTTATACTACAAATACAGCTATTGAAAACTTAACAGCTAGTAAGATAAAGGTAGCAGCCATTGGTGGTAATAATAAAATGGAAGAAAGAAAAAAAGCTTTAGAAGACTTTAGAAAAGGTAATATTAATGTTCTAATTGCTTCAGATGTAGCAGCTAGAGGATTAGATATAAAAGGAATAACTCATGTTATTAATTTAGATATACCAGAAGATCCTAATGATTACTTACATAGATCAGGAAGAGTTGGAAGAGCAGGAGAAACTGGAGATGTATTTTCTTTAGTTGATGAAAGAGAAGAAAAGATAATAAAGTCTCACGAAAAGAACTTTAAAATCAACATTTTAGAAAAACATCTTTATAAAGGGAATATAGAAGAATAATAGTGGAAAAGTTTGAGTCAATATAGTTATAGTGATTCAAACTTTTTTGCATTTATAGGAACTAATTTGAAATGTTTTAATATAATAAAGTGTTAAATACTATATTAAGGAAGACAGATGAGTTTATTTTCAAGGTTAAGATTATTATTTTCAAATTATACAAAGCATGAAAGAATTGTAGCAGAACTAGAGAATGAAATAAGAAAGCTAAATGAAGAAAATTTAAAACTAAAAAATGAGATAGAAAATATTAATATTAAAAATAAGAATGATAAAGATAGTATTATTTTTAAGCTGAAAAGAGAAAAAGATAAATTAAAGGAAGAAATTGAAAAATTAAAATCCGAGTTAGATTTATTAAATAAAGGATTTAATTTTAAATTATTTCACGAAGAAATAGAAGAGAAAATAATAAAACAACTATCTTTAGCTCAAAAAGAAGTAGATATATGTGTAGCGTGGGTAACTTCATCAGATTTAATAAGCAAACTTGAAGAGTTAAAAACAAATAGAATAAAGATAAATGTTATAGTTACTAAGGATAAATCAAAAGAGAATAAGCCATATTATATAAAAAGTATGGAAAAGTTAGGGGAATTAGCCGATTATTTTAATGTGGTTGAAGTAAAGAGAAATAATTCCAACTATTCAAATCTCATGCATAATAAATATTGCATTATAGATAATTATAAAGTTATTGATGGCTCATACAATTGGAGTGATAATGCCAAGTATAACGAAGAACATATAATTCTAGTAGAAAGCGAATTTGTAGCTGGAATGTATAAAGATAATTTCAATAAATTAAAGGAAAAATATGAAAATAATAAAAATACTTTAGTAAGTTAGAAAATAGTAATTTCTTTAAAGAAGAGACAGTAGTTAATTTTGTGTAAAAACAAAACTAATTACTGTCTTATTTGTTTATAGTATAAATTCTTTTAACACTATAATACCATCTTTAGATATTTAATATAGACATTTATAATTGATTTTGCAAGTTCATATTCGTCATCTATAGCTAATAAAATAAGTGCTCATTTATGGAATTTCACTATTTTATACTGGGAAAATTATAAAAAATAACTTCCAAAAGATATTGTGTCGATAATTTAAAAGAAATGTCGAAAATATTTTAATGATATGTATTGATGCTATAATAAAATTATCTACAGCATGTACATATATAATTTCCTAAATAATAAAAAACAAGAGGGATTAGTAAGAATGAAGGAATTAGTTGTATCTTTATCAAGAATCCAAAAGTTAAAGGAAGAATTAAGTAGGTTAAATAAGGAATACTTAAAGCTTTATGAAGAAATGGAAGATTTAAATAAGGAAAAAGAAACATTAGAAAGTTTATATATGAGTAAACTAGGTTCTTTAATATTCTTAAAGTTTGAAAATGAAATTGAGTATAGAAAACTAAAGAAGAAGCTTAACTTAATAATCCAAAATAAAAATAAAAATGAAAAAATAGATATTAATAAAATAGATACTATATTAAAAAGTGAATTAAAAAGCTTTTATGAAGAGTTAGAAGCCATTAGAGAAAAAATGAAAGTATCCAAAATATATTTAGAGTCATCAACCTTAAGTGAGGAAGAGGTTAAGAAAATAAAAGAAATATTTAGAAGCTTAGCAAAGAAACTGCATCCAGATATAAATAGAAATATAACTAAAGAAGAAATAGAGCTTTGGAATAAAGTTAAAGAGGCTTATGAAAATAATGATTTAGTAAGCTTAATTGTACTAGATGGAATAATAAACAATATAGAAATTAAAGAGGATGTAAGTATTAGTAATATAGAAGAAAATATTGAAAAAATAAAAGCTAATATAGAAAAAATCCAAAATATAAATAAAGAAGCTTTAAGAGAATTCCCATTAAATTTAAGGGAAGTAATTAATGATAAAAGCTTTATAGATAATAAAAAGGATGAATTAAATAAAGAAATAAAAGTTTATATAGATAAAATTAAAGAACTTAATAGGATTATAACTGAAAGTATAGGGGGAGAGTTAAATGAGTAGCTCTTTAACTAAATACAATGGAGGTCTAGCAAACATTATAGATAAAGGAGGACTTAGCCTTCCTTTTGAAACAAATATTTATCTACAAACAGTGCTTGTTGCAGGGATAAATTATTATATAAAAGAAGGATTTTCCTTATTAGAAGGAGAAAAATTAATATTAAAAAGAGAGTCAGATAACAAATATGACGATTATGCAATATCAATATATACAGAGAAAAATGAAAAGATTGGCTATATAGCTAAAAGAAATAACAAGGTATTTGCAAGACTTATGGATGCAGGTAAAATATTATATGCAGAAGTAAGAACTATAAATTACTATTTTGAGAAAATAGATGAAATATGGATAAGAATCTATTTAAAAGATATTTAAAAATAATAAATTAATACCAGATTTTATACCATTCTTAGGATATCTAGATGATGTAATATTACTTCAAATATTAATAGCAATAACAATAAAATTTATACCACAGGATATAATTAATAAATGCAGATTAGAAGCAGAAAATCTATGGAATAATGGAAAGCCTAAAAGGTGGTATTATTCTATTCCAATAATGCTAATATAGATAATCTTAATATTCTTAATACTAAAGAAAATATATAAATAAAATTAAAACATTAGATGAAAGAAGGTAAAATGTTGAAAAAAATAAGTTCAGATTCATGGATTGATAATATAGAAGTTAATAATAAAAATTTTTTAGGAAGAAAAACAGTCGATTATAGCATGTTAAATTACGGAACAATTATTCCAATACGATATTACAATAAATTCTTAGAAAACTTATCAAGTAAATTAGAAAGAGGAAATAGAGTAAAAATAGATATAGTATTGAATGGAGATAAATATCCGGGATCAATAGATATGCCTGATGTAAAAAAAAGAAAAACAGCACCTATTAGAATTAATTATACAGACAAGCTATTAAAAGAAATATTACAAAAAGAATTTCAATCGAGTTATGAATATATTCTTGATTATGAAAAGAAAAATGATAAAAAACCTAATACTATTCCTGATGAATATAAAGAATATATTGATTTTTATAAAGGGGATGAATTAGACACGTTTATAATGAATTTATTACCAATAAATTCACAAGAACCATTTGAAAAGGATAATAAAGACATATATTGTGATGATGAAGAGATAGAAAATGAAGACATAGAAGTAAATAATGAATTTTGGAATGTAACAAATATTAAAGAAGAAATAAAATATATACATAATTATATTTCAAGAAAAGGTTTTAATTATAGTAAAGAATTAGTAGAAAATTTATATTTAAGCATTAAAACTAAACCTTTTGTAATATTATCTGGTATTTCAGGGACAGGAAAAAGTAAAATTGTTCAATTATTTTCAGAAGCTATTGGAGCAAATTATGATAATGGAAGGTTTAAGTTAATACCAGTAAAACCAGATTGGTCAGATGCTACAGATCTTTTAGGATATAGAAATATTGAAGGTAAATTTACTCCAGGTATTATTACATTAGCAGCATATGAAGCTATGAAAAATCCTGAAAATCCATATTTCATTTGTTTAGATGAGATGAATCTTGCTAGAGTTGAATATTATTTTAGTGATATTCTTTCATTAATGGAAACTAAGAGATTAGATGGTAATGGGAATATTGTTACAGAAAAATTAATAAGTAAAGAACAGTTTGGAAGAGATACAGCGTCATTTGATAAATATGGTGATGTTTATATACCACAAAACCTATATATAATTGGAACAGTAAATATGGATGAGACTACATTTCCATTTAGTAAAAAGGTTTTAGATAGAGCAAATACTATTGAGTTTAATAAAGTTGATTTAAATTATAATTTTGAACAAGTGTTTAATGAAGAAATTGAGGGAAGGATTTATCATAATGATTTCTTAAAAGCAAATTATTTAAAGATAGCAGAATGTAAAGATGAAAAAGAAATAGCTATAAAGGTTATTGATAAATTAATTAGTATAAATAATATTTTAGAAATCTATAATCAACATTTTGGATTTAGAGTTAGAGATGAAATTGTATTTTATATGATTTATGCTATAAAAAATAATATTATGGATTTTGATAAAGCTTTAGATTATTGTATTGTTCAAAAAATATTATCTAAGATAAATGGAAGCAATAGTGATGTTTTAGAGATACTAGTTAAAATATTTAATCTTTTAAATAATAGTACTTTTAATTGTGAAAATTATTTAGATGATGTTTCAATAAGAGAAATGACTAAGAAGAGTAAAGAAAGTAATTATAAATTAAGTAGTGAAAAACTTATGTATATGATTAGGAGGTTTGTAAAAGATGGATTTACAAGCTTCTGGCAATAATGTTGAATTAATTTTTATTGAAACAGAAGAAATATATTTTTCTATTAAAGGTAATGTTTCTTCGGTAGGTGTTTCAGAAGAAGCTGATTTTAAAGTATCTTCTTTGGTAGAAATTATTAGTTGCGAATTAAATGAAAAGATGTATTTTAAGGAGTACAAAAATTATGAAATAATAATTGAAGCTAAAAATACTTCTAAAATAAAATTTTACCATGATAATCCTACTATAAGAGATAAGGTAACTCCTACAGGAAGATCAGGAAAAATATTAAGTGGAATTATTAATTTTAGAGGTGATATTGGATATTCAGATTTATATGTATTTGTAAATGGAAGAGAGCATATTAAATTAACAGTTGAAGTCTTTCCAAGTAAAATAGATTATAAGGAAGATTATAAGGCTTTAGTTAATGATGTTAATGAGGAAATTTATAATTTAGCTTATGGTTTTTTAAGTAGAACTTATTTGGGAGCTGAGATAGTTAATAATAAAAATAGTACACATAGTGAATTTTATAGTATCTTAAATTATCTTTATGAGAAATTACTTAAGTCAATAGACATAATAATAAGAAATCCACATCATGGGCTTATTAAAGAAAGTAGAGTTTGTAAGTATCACAATTTAAGAAATAGTAGTATGGAAACTGTAAAGTGGCTTGAAAAAAGACCTCATGTAATAAGAAATATAGATGGTAGATATATACCAAATGAAGCTATTCAAGTTACTAAAACATTAACTTATGATACTAATGAAAATAAATTTCTTAAGTTCATTTTATTAAGTATTATAAGAAAAATAGATAACTTTATTTTAAATTACAATAAGTCAGTTTGGAAAAGTGAAGATGAAGTTATTAGTAAATTATCATCTATGAAAAAACAAATAATTAGAAGAATAAATACCACTTTTCTAAAAGAAGTTAATGAAAGTCATATCAATTCTGTTTCATTAGTTTTTAGTATGGCTAGTGGATATAGAGAAGTGTATAAATATTATTTGATGCTACAAAAAGGATTAAATATTAATAGTAATATATTATCTATTTCAATGAAAGATTTGCCTTTGTTATATGAGTATTGGTGTTTTATTAAAATAAATTCTTTACTTAAAAGAAAGTACAAGTTGATAAGTTCTGACTTTATTAAGATAAATAATGACGGAATAGTTGTTGCTCTTCGCAAGGGAAAAGCTTCAACTTTAGTATATGAAAATCCTAAAACTAAAGAAAAGTTCAGAGTTTTATATAATACTAATACTTTATCAGGAACTATTAATCAAAAGCCAGATAATATTCTTTCTATAGATAAAGAAGGAAGTGCTAAAGCATATGAATTTATTTTTGATGCTAAATATAAGGCTGATTATAGTGAAGCATATATTAATAGGTATAATGGTATAGGACCTAAGGAAGAGGATATTAATACAATGCATAGATACAGGGATGCTATTGTTTATAAAAATAAACATGATAATAAATATAAAAATTGTGTTTTTGGAGCTTTTGTATTATTTCCATATAAAGAAGAGAAGAGATTTAAAGAACATCATTTTTATAAGAGTATAGAAGAAGTAAATATAGGGGGAATACCTTTTTTACCTTCTAGCACTAAACTTATGGAAGAGTTTTTAAATGAGATAATTAATGAGTCTACTTATTCTACTTTTGAAAGATCATTAGAACAAGTAGGTAATGAAGAGTATTTAAGAGACGAATATTTTACAAATAGAAATGTTTTAGTTGGACCTATTAAAGACGAAAAGCATCTTAAGGTAACACTTACTGGAAAGTTTTATCATGTTCCTAAGAAAAGTGTCAATTTTATTAAAAATAATATTCAGTATGTTGCATTATCTAAGCCTATAGGTAAGTTTAAAGATGAAGCAGGTATTTCTTATTATGGTAAGGTATCTAAAATAATAGAAGTTAAGAGAAGTGAAATTACAGCTTTACCTAAAAAATCAGATGAGATTTATTATTTAATTAACATTGAAGAGTGGATTAAGTTGCCTAAAAAGATTGAAGTTAATGGATATCCAATTAGAAGGTGTCTTTATACTAGTGACTATTTACTTAATAAGGCTAAGATAATTTCTGAGTTGTTTATTAAGAGCAAGGAAGAGTATAGAGTTTGGTGTGAACTTAGTAGATTTAGTGAGAAAGCTAAGATTAGATTTGAGGATGGTAGTGAAGAGGTATTACATGTTGAATGTGGTAATGGAATTGATATTGTTGCTAAGGGAGATAGTGTTAAGGTTTGTTATGGAGATAAAACTGAAATTTTTGATGTTTATAAATTCAAGAAGAATATTAGAAGAATTATTAGATTAAATTAAAAAGCGTCTTAGAAAATAAGACGCTTTTTGATTGAATCAAAGTATTTAATTTATTAATGAATACTACATATTTGTAATTAATCATATAATAAAAATAATAGATTATAAATATGTATAATTAGTTAATTAAAATAAAATTTAAAAATTTTTTTATATATAACCTAATTTTGGGAGTTGAAAATAGAAAAATATCTAAAAGTGTAATATTTTAAAAAATATTATAAAAAAACAAGTGAAATTCATATATAAAGTAAATACAAATTCCGACAAAATAATTTTTGTTAATATTATATAATAGAATTGGAAAAATATAATAATGAATAAAAGCTAATTAAGGAGTAATAATGATTAAATATTTTTGTGAAACATGTAATATTGAAGGTGATTTAAGTACATGTTCAATTTGTGGTGAAAGAACACAGATTAAGTCAAAACTATATTGGTGTAAAGAATGTAATGTACCTTTATATGAAGAAATTTGTTCATTATGTGGAAATAAAGGTAAAGAAAGTACTACTGATATAAGACCTGTATTTCCTGAAGAAAGATTACTTTTAGAAATTTTAATTGGTGAGCCATTCAAATTCTTAAAAGAATCAGTATGGAATGGATCAGGAAATAGATATATTGTTAATGGAGATTCATTAAAAGTATCTATATCTGACTTAATGAAGATGGATGATAAAGAAGTTATTGAAAAGTTAGAAGAATTAAATGAACAAAATACATATGAGTATTTTGATAAATATATTGGAAAATTCATCAAAGCTAATTCAGGAAGATTTAATTTTATAGTATCAGAAGCTACTCAATTTATAATTGAGGAAAAAAAGAATTATGGAGATGATGAGACGTTTGTGTCTTTTTCTGGCGGTAAAGATAGTACAGTTGTAAGTGATTTAGTAATTAGAGCATTGGGGAATCCAGCTATAATACATATATTTGGAGATACAACATTAGAATTTCCAATGACAGAAGACTATGCTAAGAGATTTAAAGCAAATCATAGAAAAACACCGTTCTTATCAGCTAGGAACAAAGAAAAGAATTTCTATGATATGTGTGAAGTTGTAGGACCACCTAGTAGAGTTATGAGATGGTGTTGTACGGTATTTAAAACAGGAGCTATAACTAAAAAAATTAATTCTACATTTAAAAGCAAAAATAAAATATTAACTTTCTATGGAATTAGAAGGAGTGAATCGGTAAGTAGAAGTAAATATGATAGATCTGCAGATAGTCCTAAGATTATGAAGCAGAAGGTATCATCGCCAATTATAGATTGGTATGATTTTGATATATGGTTATATCTTTTAACTGCAAATGTAGATTTTAATGATGCATATAGATTAGGTTATTCAAGAGTAGGATGTTGGTGTTGTCCTAATAATAGTTTATGGGCACAATATTTAGCGAAAATTTATATGCCTGAGCAAGCCAATGCATGGAGAAATCAACTAATTACATTTGCTAAAAAAATAGGAAAGCCTGATCCAGAGGTATATGTTGATGAAGGTAGTTGGAAAGCTAGACAAGGTGGTAATGGAGTTGATTATAGTAGTAATATATTCGTTTCATTTAAACCATGTTCAAATGAGAATGAAAGCTTTAATTATGAACTAAATAAACCTATAACCGAGGAGTTATATGAGTTCTTTAAGCCTTTTGGATGGATAAATAAAGAAATGGGTAATGAAAGATTGGGACAAGTTTATGTTACTGATAAAATAGGAAATCCTATTCTTAGATTACAAGGAAAAATTGGAAGCAAACAATTAAAAATAACAGCTTTAAAAGTGCCGTTAGGAAAAGCTAGAAGTTTAAAAGAGATTAGAATGAGAATAGATTGTCAATTAACTAAATATCAAATGTGCTTAGGTTGTTTAGGTTGTGAAAGTGCATGTAAACATGATGCTATTATTGTTAAAAAACCTGCGCATGAAAATGAACTAATATTAAATAAGGTTAATGATACTTATAGAATAATAGATGAAAAATGTGTAAGATGTGGAGAATGCATAAATCATTTTGATGGTGGATGCTACATGAGAAAGGTTCTTATCACAAAAAGAGGTGACATTTAATGAGTAATACTAAAATAAAGATAAGAGGGCATGAAAGTTTTTATATAAGAGAAGGATGGTTAAGAAAAGCAGTAGTAGCCATAGAAGAAGAAGCTTATATTCTCTCTAATATTCAAGTTGCTATAGATAAGTTAGGTGTTGGATCGGCTATGATTAAATCAATTCGATATTGGTTGCAGGCAATTGGTTTAACAGAGGAAAAGAGAGGGGATAAGGGAAAGCGATATCAAGAATTAACTAATTCTTTTGGTAGAGTTTTATATGAAAATGATCCATACTTTGAAGATTTAGGAACATTGTATTTACTGCATTATAAGTTAGTAACTAATAAAGAATTAGCGACAAGTTGGAATTTATTTTTTAATTCGGTAAAAGCAACTGAATTAACTAAGTATAATATGGAAGAGATGTTAAAGCAATTACTATTAAATATAGATCCAGAATATCTAATATCTTCAAGATCATTAAGTGATGATTGTAATTGTATTATAAAAACTTACTTTGCGGAAAAAAATGATTTTGAAAATCCAGAAGATAACATGATTTGTCCTTTTTCAGATTTAGGACTAATAAAAAAGGTAAGTATTCGTGGAAAAGAAGAGGTAATATATAAAACGAAACCGGATAAAGATAAGTTGGATAGATTAATTGTATTATTTGTAATTATGGATAATATAGGAGAAAAAACATCTACTACAATTAAAAATTTAATAGAAGATGAAAATAATATAGGAAAAGTTTTTAATTTAGATAAGAATTCTATAAATAATTATGTAGATATATTAGAAGATGAAGGATATTTAAGAGTAAATAGAACGGCAGGACTTAATACTATCTATCCTACAGATCTAGCAGTGGATATTTTAAATAAATATTATTCGGAATTTTAGGAGAGTGTAACTAGATGAAATATGCTGATTTTATTAAAGGAAATGAAGGGTTTCAATACTCAATAAATATTCAATATGATTTTATGAATCTTAATAAAATAAAGGGATATATTCCAACAAGGAAATCTATAGAGATTTTAAAAGAGTATCTATTAAATACCATTGTTGATGATAGAGATAAATCAACGGTTTTAATAGGCCCATATGGTAAAGGAAAGAGTCATCTATTATTAATATTATTAGGGTTAATGTGCGGAAGTAATGATATAAAAGAATTAAATGATTTAGTTAATAAAATAAAGTATATTGATAATACATGTGCAGAATTTGCAGAGGATGTATTAAGTAATAAAAAATATTTACCTATAATTGTTAATTTTAATTCAGGAGATTTAAATCAGGCATTCTTAATAGCGGTAAATAAAGCACTTAAAATTCAAGGAATTCAAAATATACTTCCAAATACATATTTTGACTCTGTTTTAAGTGTATTAGAAAGCTGGGAAAAGTATGATCAAACTATATCATTAGTAGAAAGTTTAATTAAAGAAAAAACTAAATTTGATTTAAATACATTTAAAAGAAAATTAAAATCTTTTGATACCTTTTCATACGAAGTATTTAAAGAAATATTTAAAGTGGTAACTTCAGGAATAGAGTTTAATCCTCTTATAAATACAGATGTTGTTAAACTTTATGAAGAGATAAATCATATATTAAAAGAACAATATGGATTTAATGGAATGATTATAGTTTTTGATGAGTTTAGTAAATTTATTGAAGCAAGTGTAGATATAAATAGTGCTATGAACTTGAAGATATTACAAGATTTTGCGGAGGTAAGTAATAGATTAAAAGATCCACAAATACATTTAGTATGTGTTACTCATAAGACTATAAATGAGTATATAAGTAAAATTCCTCAAGAAAAAATAGATGCATGGAGAGCTATTGAGGGAAGGTTTAAAGAAATATTATTTAATTCTAGTTCTCAACAAAATTATGATCTTATTTCTAATGCTATTGTTAAAGATATAAATAAAGTTAAAGAAGTTTTAATAGAAAAAGATTTATATAAAAACAAATCAGTTTATAGTGCAAAGAATTTATTTAAATATGATGAAAATGAGTATACAGAGCATATTATAGAAGGATGTTTTCCATTAAGTCCATATTCAACATATATTCTTCCTATAATAAGTGAAAAGGTTGCTCAAAATGAAAGAACTTTATTTACATATTTAAGTAAAGAAGAAAAAAATTCTCTAATAGAGTTGTTAGCAAATAAGAATGAATTTGATTTAGTTACTATAGATAAGTTATATGAGTATTTTGAACCTCTTTTCAGAAAAGAAACATTTAATGAAGCTATATATAATATTTGGTTAAAAACTGATACTGCATTAAAGATTGTTTATTCAGAGGAAGAGAAAAGAGTAATAAAAGCTTTAGGTATACTTTATATTGTTAATGATTTTAATTCATTGCCACCTACAGAAAAAGTTATTAGTAATGTTTTAAATATGGATAAGTCAGTAGTAGAGTCTACTATAAAGAATTTAAGACATTTAAATATTTTAATTTTAAGAAGAAGTACTGAAACTTTAGATTTTATACCAATAACATCTGTAGATATAAAAGGTAAAATAGATAATCTAGTTTCAACTAAATTTAAATTACCGAATCTATCAGAAACATATAATGAACTTGTTAATTTAAAGTATTTATTACCTAAAAAATATAATGATACATATAAAATGACAAGATTTTTCAAACGAACTTTTATGACTATAAATCAAATTATGGCTTATATGAATGCTGAAAAATTACTATCTGATTATGAAACTGATGGGATAATAATAGATTTAATATATGAAAATAGTATTGATAAAGAAAAAGTGAATAAATGGCTTGATGAAATTGATGATAATAGAATTATTGTTACTATTCCAAAAGAAGTTATAAAAATAAAAGAAGATATATCAGAATATGAGGCTATTTCATATTTAAAGGCAGATGAGGAGTTCTTAAAGGAGGATTCAGCAATCGAAAGTCAGTTAGATATACTATTTGAAGATGTTGTTCAAAAAATAAGTGATTATATAAATAAGGTATATGATATTTCACAAAAAAATAGCTTCATATATATTAATAATAAAAGATATAGTGGATTAAAACCATATAAATTATCTGCTAAGCTTTCTAAAATTTGTACATGTAATTTTTTAAAGTCTCCTATTATAAACAATGAATTAATAAATAAGCAAGAGATAACAGCTCCTATTAAAAAAGCGAGAAATATAATTATAGATATGATTTTAAATAAATCTTATTTAGATTTTGATTCTAGCAAAAATGCTCCTGAATGTACTTTGTTTAGGGCAACTTTATTAAACAAAGGATTGCTTGAAGAGGAAAAATATTACAACGAAGATATAAAATTAATATTATCAGAAATTAAAGATTTTATTTTCAAATGCAAGAATAAAGAAATCTCATTTGGAGAATTATACAGATCTTTAACTAGTAATGAAAAGAAAATAGGAATGAGAAAAGGTGTTTTACCTATTTATTTAGCATTTATATTAAAGGATTATAAAGAAGAAGCAATAATATATTTAAAAAATGGTAGAAGTAAGAAGGAGGTAGTTTTAGATTCAACAATAATTGAGAATATCAATACAACTCCAAATGATTACTTAATAAAAGTAGAAAAAGTAACTGAAGAAAAAGATTTATATATTAGTTCTTTGCTAAATATGTTTAGTAAATATTTGAATAAAAAATCAAATAATAATTATGTTGATATTGTAAATGGAATGAGGAGATGGATGCAATCTCTGAGTTTATATTCACAAAATCACCAAAGGAATATTAATAGTGATGAATATTTAAGAAGTGAAATTATAAATTTAAGAAAAGAATTAGTTAAGTATGAAATTAATTATAGAGGATTTATATTTAATGATTTGCTTAAATATTTAAATGTAGATTCTTATCATGAATGTATTAATGAACTTAAAGATATAAAAGAATATTTAGATACTCATGATGAAAAAGTAAGACAATATTTAATAAATGAAACAAATAAAATAATAGATAGTAATTATAAAGGATCATTGTCAGGAAATCTGAATACGTGGTATAGTTCTTTATCAGATGAGCAAAAAGGACATCTATATAATACGGAAACTAATGATTTATTAAGATTTATTCAAAAGTCCAATAACAATGAAATAGATATAATAAATAATTTAGTATATATTTTCTCAAATTTAGCAGTAGAAGATTGGAATGATAATTCTATTAACGTGTATTTAAATGGAATAAGAAGTAGTAAAGAACAGGTAGAAAATTATGAATTATCAATTGATAGCGATAATAACAACGGTTTAGTAAAAATCGTTTTTGAAAGTGATGATTCTGAAACAATAGAAAAAACATTTAATAAAGTTGAAGTATCACCACTAGGAAGTACATTGTGTAATGCGATAGAAGAAATTATTGAAGAGTATGGTGATTCAGTTAATGATAATGAAAAGAGAAATATTTTAATGGATATTTTATCAAATTATATTTAGTAAAGAAGAGGGGGAAACCCCTCTTTGGCGCGAAAGGAGAAGAAATGGATAGACAAATATATTTAGATAATGCAGCAACAACATTTCCTAAGCCAGAAGCTGTATATAATTTTATAGATGAGTTTTTAAGAGAAAAATGTGTTAATGCAGGAAGAGGATCCTATAAGTTAGCACAGGATGCTACTAAATTAATAGATGAAACAAGAAAATTAATATTAGAATTAGTTAATTCAAGAAAAAATGATAAAGTTATATTTTCACCATCAGCAACTATAGCAATTAATCAAATTTTAAGAGGATTAGAGTGGAGTGAAATTAAAAATGTGTATGTTTCACCATTTGAACATAATGCAATAATGAGAACACTACATTCATTACGAAAAAATAATGAATTTAAAATAAATATAATTCCATTTGATAATATATCTTTTGAGTTAAATGAAGAAGAACTTCGAATAATGTATTCTAAAAATGAACCAGATTTAATTATTATGTCTCATGTTAGTAATGTTACAGGATATATATTGCCAATAAAAAAATGTCATGAATTAGCAAAACAATATAAACCAATAAATATTGTAGATTGTGCACAATCACTAGGATTAGTGGAAGTAGATATACAAAATGAATTTAGTGAATGTGATTTTATTATTTTTGCAGGACATAAGTCATTATATGCTTCTTTTGGAGTGGGTGGATTTATATCATTAAATAATGATATAAAACTAAATGAAGTAATAACTGGGGGAACAGGATCGGACTCAACTAATTTAGAAATGCCTTTTAATAATGAAATGTTTTTTGAGGCAGGTAGTTATAATATGTACGCTATAGCAGGATTGAATGCAGCTTTAAAATGGCATAAAAATATAGGATGTGAAAGTATATACTCACATGAAAAAATTTTGACTAAAAAATTAATTCAAGGACTACAAGAGATAGATGGAATAGAGATATATATACCAGAAAATCTTGAAAATCATATTGGTGTTGTTTCTTTTAATTTAAATGGATATTCACCACAAGACATTGGAAGAATTTTAAGTGATGAACATAATATAGCTGTAAGAACAGGACATCATTGTGCTCCATTAGTAGGAGAATTTTTAGATGGTTATGCCATTAATGGAACGGTAAGAGTAAGTATTGGTTATTTTAACATTGAAGATGATATTAACAGTGTAATAAAAGCTATAGAAGGTATGTAAATAAAATAGTATAGGGGTGTATATTATGGGGAATGAATTTGTAAATTATTTGAATTCCATGAATAATGCTACAAGCGGAAATATTAATGCGTTAGCAGAATCTCAAGTGATAAATAAATATTACAATTATATTAGAGTTGATAGAAAATTAGGGGAATTTATTGTTAAGAAGATTAATGCAAATGAGAAGAGTTGTTATATCCTAACTGGACATGCTGGTGATGGAAAAACTAGTATATTGATTCAGGTATTAAAATCATTAAATTTATTACCAGAAGGAGAAAGACTAAAAGTAGTAGATACTGTTAGTAATGAGTTTTGTACTTTAAAGTATGTTAAGGACATGAGTGAACTTTCAGAAGAAAAACAAATTAAATTATTAAAGGAGTGTTTGGAAGCTCCACAAAATGGAATGTCTTCAATATTAATTACTAATACAGGACCATTAATAAAGTCGTTTAATATATTATTTGGTGAAGGTAATGATGAAAAGATTGATAAAATAGAAAATATGCTATTAAAGCAGTTAGATGAAAATTCTATTGAAGAATTAAAGGTTAATGAGAATAGATTTAATTTAATAAATATTGCGAGAATTGAAAATTTAAATTTTGCAAGGAAAGTTATTGAAAAGATATGTTCTGATGAACTATGGGGAAAATGTAGAGATTGTATTAATGAATGTAAATGTCCAATATATTTTAATAAAAAGTGTGTATCGGATAATAAGGAAAGAGTTATAGATTTTGTAGAAACATTTTATAGATGGTTACAAGAAAATGATAAAAGAATAACTATAAGACAAATGATTGCTCAGATTAGTTTTGCATTTACAGGAAACATAAATTGTGAAAGAATTAGTAAATTTGATAACAGATTATATAACAACTTTAACTATAATTTTGCAAATCTTTTTTTTGGTTATAAAGGAATTCAAGAAATTTATGAGGCTAAACAAATTAAAGGTATAGAACTAATTCAAGAAATGAAAATAGATTCAGTAGCTCTAAGAGAAGATTATAATATTTTTGTTAAAGGTGATTTTAGTTATTTAAAACCAGATATTAGAATAATTGTTGAAAGTTTATGGAATAAATTTTCAAAGGAAGTATTTATAGGTGATTATTGTGATTCAAAGTATATTGATAAACAAAATGAAATTAGAAAAGCTATAAGAAGGTTTATTTTAGTATTTGGATTATCGGAACAGGAAAATGGAGTAAGTGAGCTTTATAATCAAGTGTATGGAAAAGTTTTTAACATGTATAAAAGTGCTATAACAGAAAAACATACACCAAGAAAATTAAGAGCAATTTCAAAAATGATTTATGAAGCATTGTATATAAAAAATATAGGAGTGCCTCCTATTGATGAAGATACATTGTATTTAACTCTTGCACGATATGATGGAGATTTTCAAAAAGTATTTTTATTATTAGGTAAAGCAAAAGAAAGAAATTTAGTAGTAAATCAAGTAGTAAGGAATGTTGAAATAGAAGATACAGATGGTGGATATAAGTTAGTACTTCAAATATGCAAAGAAGACGGGATAGTTAATGAAAAAGTAAATTTATCTTTACCGTTATTAATGTATTTCTACTCAATAGGTAATGGAGAAATAAGTACAGAAATAAATCCATCATTATCACATGGAGTAGCTGAATTGAATGCTAAATTGTTAAAGGTATTTAGATTTAAAGAAAAAGAAAAGCAGCTATCATTAATTGTTAATACTGTTAGTGGGGCAAAGGAAATTAAAATTGAATTTGAAGATAATAAAATGTTTGTATTATAGGGGGAGAATATATGTTTCCAAATTGTAAAGAAATTCAGGAAGATTATCCATTACAAAGTAAAATATTCGGGCATAGACTTAAGCAAAGTCAATCTCTATATGAATATATATTAGAGTTTTTAATGGTAGCTTTTTCAAAAAAGAAAATAGGTGAAAAAGAATATAGTGAGGATGAATTATTTCCAATAAATATTGATATAGATAAGCAAATTGAATTTTATCCTAACAATAATGTAGGATTAAAAAGATTTATTTTTTTTGAAAAATCAAAGCAAGAAGGAAGATATGAGTATGATGCTTTTGCGTACAAACAGCATATTAAATATATAAAGAATATTATAGAAATTGAATCTAATAGTGAGTTTATAAATAGTAAATATGTAGTAGAGTTAATACAAAATCTACTGTATGAATTTGGAGCAGTAATAGAGAATAGATCGTGGTTTGCTCAAAGTTTATTACCAATTTGTAAACAAACATTAACTGCAGAAATAATGGGAACAAAATCTAAAAGAAATAAAAAGATTATTAATGAATTTGATGAAAATTATTTATCAAAAGTAGACTGTGAATTTGAAGCTAATAGATATAATTTCATGTGTAGGGGTGGAGAAGTTTATTATCTTCATATATTAAAAGCAATAAATAATTATCCTCAATATCGGAATCAATTAGAAGAAGGATTTAAGAAATTAATTAATCAATTTGAAGAATTTTCTGAGTTATGTGAGTTGATTCAAAAAACTTGGGAAGATGGATCAAATGCAAAACCAAGAAAAATAACTAAAAAATTAGGTACAATTCCTGATGGATTTTCAAGTAGAGAAGAATATACATTAATTGAATTATGTAATATCTTGAATAGTGATATGCATCCTTTTGAGAAAATTGAAGTAATATCATATGGCGTAATATTCCAAATAATAATTATGAGTTATAATCAAGCAAGATATTCATCAGAAAAAGATCAAGGATATTTAATTTTTGATATTAACTGCTATAAAGGAAAATCTGATGAAGAAATTAAAAAACTAGCTACAATTAATTATTCAGTGTTTGAGCAAGATTTTTTCGATGCTTTATATAACAATTTAGAAGGGAATATTAAAGAAGGAAAAGATATAAAACAAACAATTGATTCAGCGATTGATGATTCATTAAAGGTTTATAAAAAGATAGGAAAAAAAATAGGGATAATTAGACCAGTAAATGAAAAATCAACGAGATTTACAATAAATGAAAAGACTTTAAAATTTCTCGTTGCTTCAGTTGTAAGACCTAATACCAAGATTACATTAGATAGATTTTTAGATAAACTTTATAAACATTTTAATATAGTTATTGCTAAAGAACAATATTATTCATTAAATACAGATATGAATAAAGTTGATGTATCTTTTTTGGATAAAAATAAAAATGACATTCAAGTAATGCTAAAGGAATCAGGATTTTTAAGAGAATTATCAGATTCAACTTCTATAGTAGAAAATCCATATGGTAATAGGGGAGGCCAGTATGAGGAGTTATATTGATCAAATAGAAAATGAAATAGAATTGCAAGTATTAAAAAATGATAATTTAGCCATAATTAGGGTTGAGGGGTTTGACTCACCAGTAATATATAAAGAGATTTGCAGTTATTTTAAAAATACTACTTTAGTAGACTTGCATGCAAAACTTTCAAAGGAAAAATATGAAGAATTTAAAAATGAAAATAACCACTTATATTACAATGCATTAGAGTTTTTAGAAAAAAATAATTATATAGATTTAGATGGGGCAATGACAAGATGGAGAAATAATAGTACTGAAGTAGAAAATGGTGATAAAAAGACTTTAGTTTTATTAATGGGAACAGAAGTAGTACCTGATAAGGGAGGATTAGCTGATTTTTATAAGATATCTCCTGAAATAATATTAGATATAATTAAAAAAGATTATTCAATATGGTTCAGAGATATTTTAGCGGAAAATGGAATTGATAAAAAGTATTTAAAATCACTAAATACTATGTTTACTACATTATTTAAAAATGTTAATACTGATTTAATAAAGTTAAGTAATTTAGTAGATTATTTAGAAAAGTTAGAGTTATTAACTATTGATGATATAATACAGGAAATATGTATGAGACTTGATAAAGATTGGGGGATTCCAAGTATATCGACTGAAAAAAAAGTGCCTAAGGCTAATAATTTATTGAAAGGCAAATTAAAATCTGCAGAAATAATAGATAAGTCTTTTAAATTTATTACACGTATTCAATTTAAAAAAGGAACAACCAAGAGTGCATACTCAAAATTAATACAAAAAATAGATAAATATGCAGAAGAAAAAAATATTGATATTCAAGATAAATTTCCAATAGATACACAGATATTTAATAATTATGAAGAATTTAAAGAAAATCTTTTGGATTTTATAGAGGGAAAAAATTATTTAGAATTAAGAAATAAATTTCTTAAAATAGATTTTTCATTAATTGATGATATATTAAATTTTAAACTCCCAAATGAACCAACAATAGCCAAAGATAAAACAAATAAAGTATTTGGTGAGCCTATAGAAGCTTATATAACAATGATTTCAGAATTAATATTAGAGTATAAGAAAGAATATAGAGAGATGCCCGAATCACTAGAGATTAGAGTTAGTTCAATTAAATTATCGAATTGTAGTACTGATGAAGAGAAGGATCACTTATATTCGTTAATATGTATGTGTTTAGGTGGAATTATAGAATATCTACAAATTAGTGAAGGTATAATAGCTGAAAATATTGATATTAGTTATATTAATAATTTAGATCCTTTTAATAAAGAAACTATTAACAATGGACTTATTGATGTACCTATTACTAAGAGTTCTAATATTAATGAACTAAGTAAAATAACGTTTGATATTAGAGTAAGAGGGGAAGAAAAAGCTAGGAAAAAAGAATATGTATATTGTTTTTCGCCAGTTGATTCATGGATAGTTGATTTTATTATTTTAAATAATAGCAATTTATTAGATATTGATTATTCTACAGTAAAAGTTCCACTATATATTGAGGCTTCAAATTTATCAGATTATTTTAACTGCGAATCTGATGAAGAGTTTTTTATGAAATTATATAAAATTAGTACACAAGTATATGATGGAGAGTATCAAATAACTATTGGAAGCGAATTAGAGAATGATGAAATTAATAATGAGTTTGGAAATTTGATTTATGAATATAAAAAATTATTAAATATAATAAGCAATAATGGATATTATTATACTCTTATAAATGATAATTGTAATAAACGTGTATTCATGAGATATGCTAGTTTATTAAAAGTAGCAAGGGATAATTACGATAATTTAACAAGCACGCAAAGGGAATCATTATTTTTACTTTTAAATATGTTTTTAATAGGTGAGAAAAACTTTAATGAATTTAGATCTAATAAATGCAATTCAATATTAATTCCTGCATATCATCCTGTTATGTTAGAAAAGATGTACTATAAAGTAGAGTATCTAAAGAAGAGCTTAGAAGAAGTGATATCATTTATTAATATTGATAAAGTAAATAATGAGAAAAAATTAAACAAAATATTGTCTTATAATTACAGAATGTGTTCAATAACTTCAGGGCTTGATGTGTATTGTTTTAATGGTAATAGATTAATAACTTCAGAAAAAATACATGGAAGATATGCAATATATGCTATTGATAATTCAGCATATAATTTAATATCAGATAAATCTTATGATACTAATTTCGTTGAAGATTCAGAAATTGATAAAAAAGAATTAATAAAAAGAACTCATAAATCGAATATTATTACTCAAAATATAGTTGATTATTTAAAGACTTTTCCAGCAAGGGTTGATGGAATAAATATTTTATTTGTGAATCCTGATGATATGCAACATATTGTTGCTGGAGTGCATGATGCAGTAGAACAGTTAAAGGATAAGATTAGTACAGTTAATATTAATATTAGAATTGTTGTACCTAAAAATAGAGTTGGAGGAAGTGATTATGTAAAGTTTTGGTTAGATAATTGCTTTGAGGATGATGGAAATACTAATATTAGCACATGTATAAACTATATTGATTTTGAATCGTCTAAGCTTCAAAATCAACTTACAAAAATTATTGATTTTGAGGATTTAACATATATTTATAAGGTTCTTAATGAAAGTGAGATCGAATTTGTTAAAGTAAATAATGAAAGTATATATGAAGAGTGTAAATATCCAGCAGTATATACTCCTATGCCTATTTCAGTTACACAAGAAACTAGAGGGGTTGATATATCCCAAAGACAATTTATAACTTCAAATGAGCACTTACAATTGACTCATAAATATATGAGACCAAATGAAATAGAATCTATGTATAGAGTGGTAAAAAAGCTACAAGTAGTTGAAAAGAAAAGGGAATTAGTGGATTATATTCATGAAAAATCAAATTGGGTTATATGCTTAGATGAAACTATAGATAAAAATTTATTGAATACTGATAAATCAAAAATAATAGGATTTTCAACAGGGCAAGGGGTTTTTGGTGAACTTAATACTACTGTATCAGCAAGAGCAGATATTTTATTAGATGTTCAAATGAAGCTTAAAAATAAATTGATGTATAAATTTACTAAATGGTTACCTGAAATAGCTGATAAAGCTGCCAATAATTGTATAGATATTAGTAAGGATTTAGATGGATCTAAAATGCTTAAGGCTTTAAATCCACATGATTATGAGATTCATAATTATCTTGCATATGTATTAACTATGCAAAGTATTCATATGAATAATGACGATAATAGATATGTAATTAGAACATTAATTAATTTGGATAATTATATGCATTGGTTTGATAATAATATAAGTGTTGAAGTTAATAGAGAATCAAAATTAAGACCAGATTTTTTAGTATTGGAAGTTGAAAAAAATAATGAATTGTTTGATAAAGAAATTCCTCTAAAAATTAAAGCTACTGTTATAGAGTGTAAGATGGCAAAAGAAAGTAAAGCGTATATTGAAGAGGCTAAAAAACAAATAATTGAAGGAATTAAAGTATTAGCCCAGAATTTCTCTCAATTTAATAAATCTGTAAATAGAAGATATTGGTATAATCAGTTATATAGAGCGTTAATATTCTCTAAGATAAAAATAAGTGATAATGAGCCAGGATATGATGTTTTAATAGATAAAATATCTAATATTTATGAAGCTAAATTTGAAATTGAATGGAATGGAAAAGTTTATGCTTATTGGATTGATAGAAATGATGATAAATTTAATCTTGAAGAAATTAAAGAAAGAGAAGATATAGAGTTTAACTTAAATAAATTAGAGGTATATACTGGAGGACAATTATTTATTCAAAAGTTATTATTACCAAAGGAAAGTAGAAAAATAGACTTAGAGTTTAGTGAAGATGTAGAAATAAATCAAGAAAAATCTCAATTTGCATTGGAAGTTTTAGAAGTTAATATTGATGAGTTTGATGATATAGTGAGTGATATAAAAGATGGTGGTGAAGATGAAGTTTATACTGAGCCGATAGATGAAAACAAAGATACAGAAGGTGCTATATTATCATCAGTAGTAAAAAATAATTATACTGATAATAATAAAAATAGTTATGAAATTAGTAAAGATAATAAATTAACACAGGTAGTTAGTGATGATTTCGAGAATATAAAAGAAGAACAAAAATCTGATATAAGATTTTTGTTGGGAGAAGATATTAGAACAAAGGAAAAGATATATTGGGAATATAAACATAAACAATTAAATAATAGGCATCTATTAATTAATGGAAATTCAGGATCTGGAAAAACATACTGTATTCAAACTTTAATTTTAGAAGCAACTAGAAATAATATTTCTACTATTGTATTTGACTATACCGATGGTTTTACTAGAAATAAGCTTTCACCATTATTGTTAGAAAGCTTAGGTGATAAATTTGAAGAAAGATATGTAAAATATCAAAAATTTCCTATAAATCCTTTTAAAAGAGGAAAAGTTACTTTTAATGGGCAAGAGTTTAATGAACCAGATGTTGATGTAGCAAATAGAATAGCGTCATCTTTTAAAAATGTTTATAATTTTGGGCCTCAGCAAAGAAATACCATATATTCTGCAGTATTAGATGGAATAAAAGAGTATGGAGATAATATGACTTTAAAATTACTAGAAGAAAAGCTAGAGGAAATAGGAGATAATACCGCTAATACAGTAATAAGTAAAATTAGACCATTAGTTGATTATGATCCATTTCAACAAGATTCAAGTTTTTCATGGGAAAATATTATTTCTAAAAATGGTGAAATGTATGTTATACAGTTAAGTGGATTTGATAGAGAAATACAAGTAATATTAACTGACTTAATATTATGGGATATATGGAGTTATGCAGTAAGAAATGGTAGTGAAGAAGTTCCTATTCCTTTAGTATTAGATGAAGCACAAAACTTATCTCATGGAGAAAATACTCCAAGTGGTAAGATATTAGCTGAAGGAAGAAAATTTGGTATATCAGGATGGTATGCAACTCAATTTATGAAAGGAAGACTAGACTCTGGTGAAATAGGAAATTTACAGCAAGCAGCTCAAAAATTATATTTTAGTCCTCCAGAAGAAAGTATTGTAGAAGTTTCAAAATATATAGATATTTCTAGTGATGGAAGCAAAATGTGGGCTGAAAAATTATCTAAGTTAACTAAGGGATATTGTGTAACTACAGGGTATAAGGCTAAAGAAAATAAAATTGATAAGTATGAGCCTAAAATAATTAAGATAACTAGTTTGGAGGATAGAATAAATGACTAATATGAAATTTAGATTCCATGAAACATTTCCACCACAAATAATTTATCTTGCTGAAATATTAAAATTATCAAGTGAAAACTATTGTGGAAGCAAAAATGATATTAGTAATATTACAGGTATACCAACTGGAGATTCAACTGGCAAAGTTGTACCCCATATAAGATATTTATCTTATATGGGATTGATACAATTTGAAATGGAATTAGGTAAATATAAATTATCATTAACCGAATTAGGAAATATTGTATTTAATGAAGATCCATATATAATGCAAGATATAACAAAGCTAATATTACATTATAATATGACTCGTTTGATAGAAGGAGCTCCTCAATGGAGTTACTTTTTTAGAGAATATCCTTATGAATATAATATAAAAATAATGTTTTCAGATATTGAAGATCAGGGGAAAAAGAAGTTTGCTAAAGATATAGAAATAGGACCGTTAAAGTCAATGTATATTAGTGATGATTTTAATATAATATCTAACTTAGATATTTCAAAAGGTAATAGACAAGAAGTTATTTTTAATGTTAATAATCCAATGTTTGAAGCAACGAATTTATATGCTTATGGATTATTATATGATTGGGAATTGATTTTACCAGAGAGTAAAGAGATAACAATAGACGATATATTAAATTTATTAAGGTGGGAAAAAGCATTTGGATTTGATTATGATACTATGCTTGAAGTATTGGATGAAATAAGTGCTAGAGGGATTATTAAAATAAATAAGCAGTTAAATCCAGTAACTATAATTAGAAATATGAACTCTAGTGATTTAATAGAAACATTATATGATGATGTAATATAGGAGGGTATATGACTAGAATATCAGACTTAGTAGATATTAAAAAGGATACTTTTTTTAATGGTGCTGTACAAGCAGAGTGGTTTTATGATGAAAATAAAAGAAAGGCTACTTCAGAAAGTTATATTTTTCATGGACCTAAGTATTATGGAGTTAGTAAGAGTGATATAAAAACATTAAATCATAATTTATATGATACGGCTAGTTTTGTTGAAACTATATATAATAAAATATATATAGATAGTGAAAGTAGTAGATTTGCATTAACTATTGCAGGTTATGGAACCGGCAAATCACATTTATCTGTGACAATGGCCTCTTTATTTTCAGGTGTTGATATAGAATTGCAAAAAAAAATACTTAACAATATTAAAGAAGCTGATAAACAAATTTATGAGAATATTAAAGAACATATTAATGATAAACAATTTGTAATTATATTGAATGGAATAAATGATTTTAATTTGAATAGAGAGATTTTGAAGGTTGCTAAGCAAACATTAAATTTATATGGATTAGATTCATCAATATTTGATGATATGACTGGAGCTTATAAGACAGCAAGAAAATTTTTAGAAAACTCATTTGAATATTTAGAAGAAAAGTATGAAAAACAAGCAAGTATGTATTCAAAATATAAAAATTACTCAGGAACAATATTGAAGAAGAGAATATTAGAAAATATTCAGTTAGATTATGATGCATATAATATTATTAATAGTGTGTATACTGAGCAAACAGGAAATAGCATTAGAGTAGATGAAGCCATTTCAGCAAGTACAGTATTAAATAAATTACATCAAAAATATGTTGTTGAAGAAAAAGTGTTTAAAAGTATTGTTGTATTATTTGATGAGTTTGGAAGATATTTAGAGTTTGCTAGCTCTCAACCAGCTCTTGCAGGTGATACTGGTTTACAACAGATTTTTGAATCTGTTCAAAATGCTTCACCTTCTATTATTTTTGTAGGATTCATTCAGTCAGATTTAAGTGCATATATAGCAAGAGTTAGTAACGATAACATTATTAGATATGTAGGAAGATATCAGAATAGTGATAAATATTATCTATCTTCAAACTTAGAGACTATTATTGCAAATCTTGTAAAGAAAAGAAATGAACAATCTGAAGCAATAATTAGTAATCTATTTGATAACAGTTTACAATCATATGGAACTAAGATATTTAATAATGTTACTAGATGGTATCCTGAGTTAAACAGCAAAAGCGTATGGAATAATAAATTAATGTTTTCTAAGGTAATATTAAAGGGCTGTTATCCAATTCATCCTTTGACAGTTAGTTTATTATGTGCTTTATCAAATTTTATGCAACAACGTTCTACATTAAGTTTTTTAAGTGATATCTTTAGTGTATATATGGATAGTGAAATTGATGAAAGTATTCCATTTATTTATCCTGTTAGCATTATAAATTCATCTATATTTACAGAATTATTAAATGCTGAAGAACGTGGAAGAACTAGTGGACAAGAATGTACTCAATTTAGAGAATTGATGAATATTAATGAAGAAAGCTTAATAGAAATTGATAAGGATATACTTAGAGCAATATTAATTAGTAATATTACAAAATCAAAAGCTTATGACAAAGAAGATGCAAAATCAGCTTTACAAATGATGGTATCTTATGATATGGACAAAGTAGAACAATCTATAAATAAATTAGAACAAAATCTAGGAATAATTTATTATGATGATATAAAAAATAGATATATCTTTATGACAGAAGGAAATTCTAAAATTGATTTTAATAGGGAGTTTATTAAAAAGAAAATTCAAGTTAATAAAACTGACATATTATCAAGTATTAATGATAATATAAAAAAAGATTTAAAGCTTGATATTATAGAGCCTACTGCTTTTAGTATTGAAACAAATATTTCAACTAATGAGTGGAAATTTTCTAGAGATGTAATAGATATTACTGATTTTACAAGTGGTTTAGCTAAAAATATTAAATTTGAAATAGAAAATAATAGACATCCTGATATTCCAAAAGGAAGGATTATTTATTTATATTGTGGATCGAAGAATTACGATAAAGTTGAAGAGATTATAAAAATTTTAAGGGAGTATAATTATGATGTTTTACCAATATTATTAATATTAATTAATGATGTTGATGATGTTATTAGCGATAATTTATTAGATTTAAGAACTTTAAACTCTTTTGATATGGATCAAAGAAAAAACTTTGAAAAATTTTATAAGGCAAAGCAAAATGAATGTAATAAAAAAGTTGTAAAAAGTTTTTTAGAACTTGTTAAACAAAGACAATTTTTAAATGAAGATGGTATATATATTTCAAATAATATATTACAAAAAGAAATAACAGAAAAATTTAGAAAGATTTATACTAAAACAGTTCCTTTTACAATGGATGGTTTTGAAAAGAAAGTTATGCCAAAAGTAAGGAAATATTATAATTCAGTAATAGAAAGTTTAATATTAGGTAAAATAGAAGATCCAGTTGAATTTAATAATTTATCTATTGATGTTAAGAATAGAATTAATTCTTTATTAAGTGTTGATAATCATAAAAGTTGGAGAGTGTTATATAAGGGAAATGTAATAGATGTTTCTCAAAATGAAAATATAGATAATTTATATAATGAAATTATAGAGAATATTAAAAATAATGGGCCAATAACAATTAATAAATTAGTAGACAAATATATGAAAGTTCCATATGGAATGAATTTATATTCAGTATCTTTATTAATAGCATATGTAATTTCTATGAATAAAAATAATATTAAGGTTTATAAAGCTGGTGTAAGTAAAAGAGTAACAGATATTTTATCTTCTTTTAATGATGATAAGAAAGAACAGTTTAATGATTTCTTTAAATATGAATTAGAATATACTGAAGAAACATATGAAGACAAGCTTGAGTTTTTGATAAGTAAAATCGAAAAAAATAGGTTTATTGATATTGAAAAGGCTGTAGAATTAAGGGAAGAATTAGAGCAGATTCAAGAAATTGATGTTCCGATGGATCTTAGAGGTAGGTATTTTAATTGTAAAGAAACATTAAATTTAGCATATTCAAAATTTGGAGAAATTGAAAGACAGTTAAAGTCAGCTAATGAAGATTTTAATATAAAGTTATCTAAAAATCCATTTATTATAAGAAATATATTAGCTAATATATTAAATATTAAAGATGATGTTATTGAAGGTTCATCATATAGATATTCAAAAAGGCAAATTAAAATAGCAGAGGATTTACGAAAAAAGTCAGTATTATTATGTAATGATATATTAGAAGAATTTATGGTTAATTTAGATATATCTAAGTTTAATGAGTATAAATCAATATTTATAAGTTCAATAAAACAACTACCTAAATTAGGAGAAATAGCTTTAGCTAATAATATGAAATTAATTTTTAGTGAATATGAAGAAAAATATAAAAAATTGTTAGAAAGTAGAAAGATTATAGATAGTATTAAGTCTGATATTTCTGACATAAGAATAAATGTATCATTAGTTGAAAATATAGATGAGTGTGAAGCGAAAATTAATAAGTGGCTTGTTAAAAGTACAAATTTGATAGAGTTAAATAATAATGAAATTTCAATTTTGTTAAAACAACTTAAGGAAGAATTAGATAAAATACAAGAAGTAAGAGGAAATGGGATTAAGTTACTAGAGGAGATAAATTTAAAACTAATATCAACTAATTCTATAAGAGAAGTGAGAACATTAAATGATTATATATTAAAATGTCTAAATGAAAAGATGTTACCAAAATATAAAGTTATAATTAGTGAATTATTAGAATCATTAAGATTGGCATATGATAGTATTGCTCCATTTGAATATAAAAGATTACATAATGATGAATTAAATAATATCATTAATGAAGTATTAAAAAAGGGTAATTTTAATAAACAGATTATAGAGTTATTGAAAAGAGTGGAAAATTCAATTATAGAGAAAAATAAAAATAATGAAAATGAATGGAGAAAAAAATATTTAATAAGTGATAGAATAATAAATAGTTATGATGTTAGAAAACTAAGGGAATGGCAAATACAATCACTTAAGGAGTTAGAATATTTAAGTGAAACTTCTAAAATTGATGTTGCCTTTTCAATATCTTTTCCTGTTAAAACAACATTACCATCAGCATCTTTAAATTCTAAGTT
>NZ_JACSQZ010000139.1 GCF_014836325.1 Clostridium gallinarum | reverse complement strand
TAGTTATTCTTATATGGAAGAGTTAGATAATATTACGAATTCAATAAATAAAAATAAGATAAAAATTATGTTTGAGAATATAAAATTAAGTAATTTAAAGAAGGATTATGATAAATTTAACAATGAATCATTTGAAGACAAGCAAGAAGTAAGAACTTTATTTAAATACATAAAAAGAGAATTTTTAAGAGAAAGGAAGTTAATAATTAGTAAAATAAATTCTAATAATTTAAATGAAGAAGAATTAATATTAATTTATGAGTATTTATTATTAATAACGAAAAAAATGTTGTCAATTCAGGAGGATTTGATAAATGAATAATTATTTAAAAGATGAATTAATAAATGATACAGTTAAGGAAAAGATTAAAGCTTTATATAAGGATATAGTGATAGATGATATTAGGGAAGAACTTATAAAGAGTAAAGAAGAAGTATTACAAAATATAAATGAAAAGGATGATAGAAAAAAAATAAATAAAGAAATAATAAATAAATTGGATCAATTATTGATAATAGTAGATATGATTGAAAATAAAGGGGAAAAGGATTTGAAAAGTATTGCTTTTGATAATAAATTAGTATTATTATCTAATATTATATTAGTTATTTTGTTAATTATAAGTATATTTAGATAAAAATAATAAAAAAATTATTTGTAAAAAAATTCAAATCTAGTATAATAT
>NZ_JACSQZ010000138.1 GCF_014836325.1 Clostridium gallinarum | reverse complement strand
CCAAGTAATGCAACTGCTATACCATCAAAACCTTGGCTTGGCATAACACCTATTTGCATTATATTAGCATTTCCAGTATATTGTATTGCTCCCGCAAGTCCAGATAAAGCCCCTGCTATCATCATAGAAATAACTATATTTCTATTTACAGGCATTCCTGCATATTCTGCACCAAATCTATTAAATCCACCTGCTTTTAATTCGTATCCTAGAACTGTTTTATTTAAAATAAACCATATTATTAAAACTGTTATTATAGCTAAGAAAATTCCTAAATTTATATATGACCCTTCAAAAATATCTGAAAGCCATTGTACTCTTAAAGTAGCTGCTTCAGGCAACATTTTTGATTCTGTCTCTAAAAACTCGCCTCTAAAATATTGAGGAACCATATAATAAACTATCCAATAAGCTATCCAGTTCATCATTATTGATGATACTACTTCATGAACATTAAATAGAGCTTTTAACACTCCTGGAATTAATCCCCATACTGCACCACCAAGTATACCTACAAGTACTACTATAGGCACTAATATTCCCTTTTCTAAATCTAAACTTAATCCTGTTGCTATAGAACAGAAGCCTCCAAATAACATTTGTCCTGGAGTCCCTATATTAAATAATCCTGTTTTAAAAGCAAAGGCAACGGAAAGTCCAGTAAGCATTAAAGGTGTTGCTGTTGCAAG
>NZ_JACSQZ010000137.1 GCF_014836325.1 Clostridium gallinarum | reverse complement strand
TTGTATAGAAAACCACTAGTACTGCTAGTGGTTAAAAAGGCTTAAGCTCTGAACAAAAAAACTCCTATGATATAATGTTAACGACTGACAATCGTAAAACAAATAAATCATAGGAGGTGTGTCGTATGAGTAACGACATAGAAAGCTTATCACATACAAAATGGAGGTGTCAATATCATATAGTATTTGCACCGAAATATAGAAGACAAATAATATATGGTAAATATAAAGCCGAAATAGGAAAAATATTAAGAACAATATGTATAAGAAATGGGGTAGAAATAATCGAAGCGAATGCTTGTCCGGATCATATACATATGTTAGTTACTATTCCACCAAAAATGAGTGTATCAAAATTTATGGGAATATTAAAAGGTAAAAGTAGTCTGATGATTTTTGATAGATTTGCTCACTTGAAATATAAATATGGAAATAGACATTTTTGGTGTAGAGGATATTATGTTGATACTGTAGGAAGAAATAAAGCTGCAATTACAAAGTATATACAAAATCAAATTCAAGAAGATCAAATAGCAGAGCAGATAAGTATGAAAGAGTATATCGACCCGTTTACGGGAGCGCCGGTAAAAGGTAGCAAATAACAAAACCACCCGACGAGGGTGGTAGCTGTAAATGTTTTGCGATTGGCAGTTTTTTCAGAGCACGAGTAGTGCCGCCAGTATCATGCCCTTATAGGGCTTAATCAAGCCACCAGCTAAGCTGGTGGTACATGACT
>NZ_JACSQZ010000136.1 GCF_014836325.1 Clostridium gallinarum | reverse complement strand
CCCTCTACTCCTGCTATACCAACTATTTCACCTTTTCTAATATTCAAGCTAAAATTCTTTAAACCTAGAACTTTTTTATTATTTTTAACACTTATATTTTCTATTCTTAATACTTCTTCTAACGGTTTAGATTCTGTTTTTTCAACTTTAAATGATACCTGTCTACCAACCATCATTTTTGCCATATCAGCTTCTGATGTTTCTTTAACATCAACAGTTCCTATATACTTTCCTCTTCTTATAACAGTACATCTATCTGCCGCTTCTTTAATTTCTTTTAATTTATGCGTAATTAAAATTATTGATTTTCCTTCTTTTATAAGATTTTTCATAATTTTAATTAAATCTTCAATTTCTTGTGGTGTTAATACTGCTGTTGGTTCATCGAAAATAAGAACCTCAGCATTTCTATATAGCATCTTAAGTATTTCAACACGTTGTTGCATACCAACAGAAATATCTTCTATTTTTGCATATGGATCTACATTTAAACCATAAGCCTTAGATAATTCTTCTATTTTTTTAGCTGCACTTTTTATATCTACAGTTAAGAATTTTTTAGGTTCAAGACCTAAAATTATATTTTCAGTTACAGTAAAGTTTTCAACTAATTTAAAATGTTGATGAACCATACCTATACCTAAATCATTTGCTACGTTTGGACTTGAAATTTTAACTTCTTTTCCATTTACTTTAATCATTCCACCATCTGGACTATACATTCCAAATAGCATTCCCATTAATGTAGATTTACCTGCTCCATTTTCTCCTAAAAGAGCATG
>NZ_JACSQZ010000135.1 GCF_014836325.1 Clostridium gallinarum | reverse complement strand
TGCCTTGCACGCAAGGGGTCAAGGGTTCGAATCCCTTTACCTCCACCAAAGCTACGATATAAATCGTAGCTTTTTTTGTATAAAAAACTATTAGTACTACTAATAGTTAAAGAATTCAGTTCTTAAAAAACTGCTATTATATAAATATAACTACCAATAATGTAAAACGGTAAATGATGGGATATATATTATAAGTAATAACTATCTAGCTTTAATTGTTCATCATTAAAAATAAGAAATAATAAGAAGAATGATATTTAATATAACAAGTATCATTCTTTTTTTATTATTTAGGAAATTATAATAAAGTCAAATATGTAGATAACCTTATTAGAGTAGTAAAATTCGTAATATAAGAGGTAGAGTTTTATAATTTCCTTCCTTGAGTTTGTAAGGAGATAAACATTGTATGAGGTTTCCTAGAGCGCATGCGACGGAGCAAGGAATATAATGTTTATCTCTTTTTTTTTGTGGACAATTAAAAATTAGTTATAATATTCAAATATAAAAAGTATTTATATAATAAATAAATTGTAGTATATGATTAAATTATATTAATAGACTATCAGTAAATAAAGCATAAAGGCTAAGTACTAATAGATAATATTAATATATAGATTAATAAAAATAAAAGATAACTTATCCTGGCGTATCAATAGTATAAAAAAGTAGATATTTAAAGAAAAATAAAGAAATTTAAATATAATTTATTATAATAAGTTAAAATTGAATAAAATTAAGATTATAGTCATGATATTATAAATCTCGTCGCTGAGAGAAATGACGAAATAAGTAAAAAAAACTTGAAAAAAGTTATTGACAAACAGTAAGACAAATGATAATATAATGAAGTCGCTTGAGGGTGACAAAGAAAATGGTCTTTGAAAATTGAACAGAATATAAGTTAAGTATAAAACAAACCAGCAATTCTTTTAAGTCTTAAAT
>NZ_JACSQZ010000134.1 GCF_014836325.1 Clostridium gallinarum | reverse complement strand
ATTAAACCTAGAATGAGAATTACTAATGAGTTTGATGAAAAAATATTAAAGATTGCAAGCAATTTATCTTATTCTAATACTTCTGATTCTATTGAATTGTTACTTAATGAGAAAATAAGTGCTACAACAGTTAGAAATAAGATTAATAGTATAGCTGAATCAATAAAAATTTCACCTACACAATGTAACTATGAAACTATTCTTGTAGATGGAACTAAAGTAAACGCTAGCGGAGCTCCTAGAGGTATTGATGTTCATTTAGCATTAGCACCTACGGGGGCGGAATTAATAGATGGTAGAAAATATAATACTAAGCAACTTATAGGTCTATCAGTATCAAATAATACAAAATCAATAAAAAGACAACTTAAAAGAGTTAAATGCAGTAATGTTATTTCTGACGGTGATGTTCAGTATAATAACCTATTAGAACAGGTATATCCAACCGCAAACCATAAACGCTGTTTGTGGCATATTCCTCATACTCTTAAACATCTTTTATATTTTGAAAAGATGCCAGTAGATGAACGAGTGGTGCTATCATCATATTTATCTAAAATATTAAAAGAGAGCAATTTCATAAAAGCCCAACATTTATATATTGATTTAATGTATTGGTTTAAAAGTATGAAAATGATTAATATTTATAATTATTTGTATAACGCTTATAATAAAATATTTATTAACGAAAAGGAATGGAATATTAAAAATAATATAATTACTACAAGTCTTATAGAACGTGAAATGCGTGAGATAAATAGGCGTACCGATATCGGTTGTCGTTGGAGCGAAGCAGGTGTTGAAAATTTACTTAAGATAAGATTAGTACAAAAATATTCTCCTCATAACTGGAAGGAATACTTTCCAACTATAAGGAGAAACAATATTAATATTACAGCAACAATATGCAATTAATTTTAAATGTCACAAAAAGCTTGCACTATCA
>NZ_JACSQZ010000133.1 GCF_014836325.1 Clostridium gallinarum | reverse complement strand
AAAAAAGTTCTAGGTTTAAAGAATTTTAGCTTGAATATTAGAAAAGGTGAAATAGTTGGTATAGCAGGAGTAGAGGGGAATGGACAAGCTGAATTAGTTGAAGCTATAACAGGAATGAGAAATGTAGAACAAGGAAAAATTATTTTTAATGGAAAGGATATCACTAAAGATTCCATTAGAAAAAGAATAGATGAAGGAATAGCTCATATTCCGGAAGATAGACATAAAAGAGGACTTATTTTAGATTATACTATGGAAGATAATCTTGTTTTAAAGGTATATAAAAATAGACCATTTTCTAAATTTGGTCTTATGGATAGAAAGAAAATTACAGATTATGCAAATAAAATAGTGGAAAATTTTGATGTAAGATCAGGTGAAGGTGGGAAATCAATTGCAAGATCTTTATCAGGAGGGAATCAACAGAAAGGAATTATAGGACGTGAAATTCAATCTAATCCTGATTTATTAATTGCTGTCCAACCTACTAGAGGATTAGATGTTGGTTCTATAGAATACATACACAAAAGATTAGTTGAACAAAGAGATAATGGAAAAGCAGTACTTTTAGTATCTCTTGAATTAGATGAAGTTTTAAATGTTTCGGATAGAATAGCTATTGTTAATAATGGGGAACTTATAGGAATTGTAAATGCTAATGATACAGATGAAAATGAAGTTGGATTAATGATGGCAGGAATAAAGAGAGGTGAAAGCTAATGGAAAAGCATCAAGGTATAAAATCAATAATGGCTGTAGTACTTGGACTTTTAGCTGGAGCTTTATTAATGTTAATTATGGGCTTTAATCCAGTTGAAGGATATAAATATCTGTTTAAAGGTGGATTAATGAACCTAGAAAGAATGGGGAATACACTTGCAACAGCAACACCTTTAATGCTTACTGGACTTTCCGTTGCCTTTGCTTTTAAAACAGGATTATTTAATATAGG
>NZ_JACSQZ010000132.1 GCF_014836325.1 Clostridium gallinarum | reverse complement strand
CAGACTGCTGACAAAGTGTCAGCAGTCTTTAATTTTATATAATTATCTAATATAATTTAAATATATTATTTTTTACATAGAGGTTTTAGTTATGATAAACGAAAGAAAAGAATCACAATATCAAATGGAAGTAGTTATGTTAGAACAATTAGTTCCTAAAGATCATTTATTAAGAAAAATAGATAAATACATAGATTTTTCATTTATTAGAGAATTAACTAATGATTTGTATTGTCATACAAATGGTCGACCAGCAGTTGATCCAGTAGTATTATTTAAAATGTTATTTATAGGGTATCTTTATGGCATACGCTCCGAAAGGCAACTAGTTAAAGATATTGAAGTAAATTTAGCCTATAGATGGTTTTTAGGATATTCAATTACTGAAAAAATTCCGGATTCATCTACAATAAGTCAAAATAGAATTAGAAGATTTAAAGGGACTAATATTCCTCAAAAAATATTTGATAATATAGTTCTTCAAGCTATGGAAAAAGGATTAGTTGGTGGCAAGATTCTTTACTCCGATTCAACACATATAAAAGCTAATGCTAATAAACGTAAGTTCGAAAAAGTTGAAGTACAAATAACTCCTAAAGAGTACATAGAACAATTAGATATTGATGTAAATTTAGATAGAGAGAATCATAACAAAAAGCCTTTAAAGCCAAGAAAAGAAAAAGAAGAAACAAAGCAGATTAAGAAAAGCACTACTGATCCTGATAGTGGATATATGATGAGGGATAATAAGCCAGAAGGTTTCTTTTATTTAGATCATAGAACAGTGGATAGTAAAAATAATATTATTATGGATGTACATGTTACCCCAGGTAACGTCAGCGATAGCGAGCCTATATTAAATAGAATAGATAGAATTGAAGAAACTTTTAATATAAAACCTAAGTACCTAGGATTAGATGCTGGATATTCAACTAATCCTATTTTTAAAGGAATTACAGATAGAAATATAATACCTGCAGTTGCATATAGACGTTCTCCTCATAAAAAAGGAATGTACACTAAGAATAAATATATTTATGACTATGATAAAGACATATACATTTGTCCTAATAATGTTGCATTAGTATATAAAACTACGACTCGCGAAGGCTAT
>NZ_JACSQZ010000131.1 GCF_014836325.1 Clostridium gallinarum | reverse complement strand
ATTGCTGGTTTATTTTACTTAACTTATATTCTGTTCAATTTTCAAAGACCATTTTCTTCGTCGCCCTCAAGCGACTTCCTTATCTTATCATTTATAAATTTTCTTGTCAACACATTTTTAAAATCTATTTTTAAATTTATTTTGTGTTTCTAAGAAAACTTGTTTCGTAAGGAACGAGTTACATATTATCATCTTTTAAAATTTATTATGCATATAAATCATTATTTTATTCATAAATATTTGTATTTTTCTTTTATTTTCTTTATTTTTATCTAAATTGCTTATATAGATATTCTAGGTAGCGTTTTTGCCTAAATTCATTAAATATATTATTATTAAATATATGTTTTTGGTTAAAAATAGTTTTATAAATAAAAAATATTAATTTGAGGTGATTTTTTGAAAAAGATACTAGATAATGATTGGCAAGATTTATTGCAATCAGAATTTGAAAAGGAATATTATCAAAACCTACGAAAATTTTTAATACATGAATATAGAACTAAAACTATATATCCTCATATGAATGATATTTTTAACGCTTTAAAATTTACTTCTTATAAGGATGTAAAAGTAGTTATACTTGGCCAAGACCCATATCATGGTCCAAATCAGGCGCATGGATTATCATTTTCCGTTAATAAGGGCATTAAAGTTCCCCCTTCTTTAGTTAATATTTATAAAGAGCTACATGATGACCTAGGATGTTATATTCCAAACAACGGTTATTTAGAAAGTTGGGCAAAACAAGGAGTCCTACTTTTAAACACAGTTTTAACTGTTAGAGCTCATGAAGCAAACTCTCACAGAAATATGGGATGGGAACATTTCACAGATAAAATTATATCTTTACTTAATGATAGAGAGGATCCAATAGTCTTTATACTTTGGGGAAATCCTTCAATATCCAAAAAGAAATTAATAACTAATAGAAAACATTTTATAATTACTTCTCCACATCCAAGTCCCCTTTCTGCATTTAGAGGTTTTTTTGGTAGTAAGCCATTCTCAAAAACTAATGATTTTTTAAAATCAATTAATAAAACTCCTATAAATTGGCAAATAGAAAACATTTAATGAAACATAAAAAGGGGCTGTCGCACTAAAGAATTAGTGCACAGCTCCTTTTTTGCAAAAAAATAAATCCCAAACTTTAAAAGTTTA
>NZ_JACSQZ010000130.1 GCF_014836325.1 Clostridium gallinarum | reverse complement strand
TGATTAGTTGTAAAATGAACTTGAACTAAATAAAAAAATCCATAGGATTACTTTTCGTGTTAAGATTGAGTTGCGAAACAAAAACCTAACGAAAGGATAATCACTATGGACTACAATAAAAATACCACAAACTCAAAGAAAAATAAACACTTAACTTTTCAAGAAAGGTGTTTTATTGAAATAAGACTTAAAGATAAGTGGTCTGCTTATAAAATCGCTAAGGTGATTAATAGGCCTATTAATACTGTTCTTAACGAAATACGTCGTGGAACAGTTAGTCAAATAAAGTTTGGTAATAAAGTAGATAGATATTTCGCTGAAGTTGGTGATAGAGTTTACACTGAAAATAGACAGAATTCTAAAAGTAAATATAAAATCTTAAAATGCAAAAAGTTTTTAGATTTTGTTAATGAAAAAGTATCAAAAGATAACTGGTCTCTCGATGCATGTTTCGGTGATTCTATTATAAATAATCGCTTTCAGCGTAGCGAAATGGTTTGTACCAAGACTTTATATTCCTATGTTGATTTAGGATTTATGAATGTTAAAAACTCTGATTTACCTATTAAATTAAGAATAAATAAGAAAAAAAGAGTTAGTAGATTAAATAAAATCAAGTTAGGTCGTAGTATTGAAGAAAGAGATAAATCAATTGATACTAAAGAAGAATTTGGCCATTGGGAAATTGATACCGTTATTGGAGCAAAATCTAATAAAGACAATGTTCTTCTTACAATAGTTGAAAGAAATACTCTTAATTCAATACATAGAAAAATTAAATCGAAGACGGCTGATGCCGTGTTATCGGAAATAATTAAACTTAAAAATGAGTTTGGTTCTAAATTTAGTGAAGTTTTCAAAACTATAACTTCAGATAATGGATTAGAATTTTCAAGTCTTAGTAAAATAGAAACCTTTAGTGATACTAAGGTTTATTTCACGCATCCTTATTCTTCATTTGAAAGAGGTTGTAATGAACGCCATAATGGACTAATAAGAAGATTCATACCAAAAGGTAAACTGATATCAAAATATGGTGTAGATGAAATTGCATATATTGAGGATTGGTGTAACACATTACCTCGTAGAAAACTAAATTATAAAACGCCTCAGGAGCTATTCGATAACCAACTTGATCTCATTTATTCAACTTAAACGAAAAGTAGTTCAATTTCAGATTGCAATTTATAA